>NZ_CP116619.1:1333627-1663627 GCF_030409055.1 Trichocoleus desertorum NBK24
ACGCGAGGTACTGGCACAAGCTGGAGTCATAGCAGTGGTTGAATCATGCTGATGCCCTTCATGGCCCTGCGCTACGGGAGGACGCAAGTAACCCAAAGTGACCGAGGCGATCGCACTGCCAGCCAAGTACTTCAAAAAGTGCCGTCGATTGCCTAACTCAGTCCAATCTTGCGAGTTTTGGGATGCACGGCTTTTCATAGAAGTACCTAAAAATACGGTTTTATTTGCAAATCTTCACACTATTTCAACATAGCTAAGCTCAGAGGATCGGGCAACAATACTGAGACTCAATTAGAGCGAATTCTGCACAAACTTTCACACTCAAGTTTTGCGATCAAGAACTAAACCTGAGCGAATGCCTTAACTTTCTGATACAAGTGGAGGATAAGCTGCTAGTGAAGAACCAATAATGGCTGCATCTGATATAGATATTGACCTTGCGCCGTTTATTGACCACACCCTTCTCAGCCCCATCGCCAGCCCAGAAAAGGTTGAGCAGTGGTGTGATGAAGCCATACGTTTTAAGTTTGCGGCGGTTTGTGTCTCTCCCATTTTCGTGCGTCAAGCGACCCATCTTCTCCACAACCAACGACCCAAAGTTTGCACCGTCATTGGCTTTCCTACAGGCGCTACCACCTCTGCCGTCAAGCTCTACGAAGCCCAGGAAGCTACAGAAAATGGAGCCACGGAATTGGATGTGGTGCTAAATCTAAACTGGCTCAAAACTGGCAAAACCAATGAGCTGTTTCAAGAAATTGCCGCTATCCGAGAAGCAACTGATCAAACAATTAAAGTCATCTTAGAAACCACCCTCCTCACCCCTGCCGAAAAGCAGTTAGCAGCGGAGATTTGCATGGACGCTGGAGCCGCATTCCTCAAAACGAGCACCGGATGGCATGGAGGAGCAACGGTTGACGATGTTCGCCTATTAAAAGAAATAACGCGCGATCGCGTTGGCATTAAGGCATCAGGAGGCATTCGTACTGCTGATCAAGCTCTAGATTTAATTGTGGCAGGAGCAACTCGCTTGGGTACGTCCCACAGCGTCGATCTACTACGTCAACGCGATACCCTAGAAAGGGTGAGAGGTACTGGGCAAGAAGCTGATGGGTAGCGACCCCAACTTTTTGTTGCTGCTCTCTTGCCTGTAACTCCTGCCTTGACTGCTGTATGAGTCGAACTTATAAAGCCACTGGAATTAATCTCAAGGGTGCTCCTCTCGGCGAGTCCGATCGCTTGCTCACCATCTTGACGCGCGAACATGGGTTGATTCGGGTTGTGGCACCAGGGGCACGCAAGCACCACTCCAAACTGGGGGGGCGGAGCGGCTTGTTTGTCGTCAATGAATTACTGATTTCAAAGGGGCGATCGCTCGATAAAATTACACAAGCAGAAACCTTGGAATCTTACCCAGGGTTAAGCCAAGACTTAGCTAAGTTAACTGCCAGCCAGTACTTAGCAGAGCTGGTTCTCTGTCAGGCGCTGAGCGAGCAACCCCAAGAAGACTTATTTTGCCTATTTAATGAACATCTAGGTCGCTTGGAGAGCTTATCTAATAGCAGGGTGGGCAAGGGTTTAGCATCGTTTGGTGTTTTGGCCCGTTTAACTCAAGCGATCTTCCACTTGCTCGCTTTGGCAGGGGTTGCACCTCAGGTACAAATCTGCTGCATCACTCAACGTCCGCTCACTCCAGACCTGAACGATGACAACTGGCGGATTGGCTTCAACATAGCAGCAGGGGGTGCGATCGATTTGGCCGAACTAGAGCGTTTAGGGGGAAGAACCGGATTACCGTCTCGCGATAGAAACGCTGGATCTTATTCTGCTAGCGGTACGCAGGACAGCCCTGCAAAACCAATCCTGCGCGATCGCCACTCCTCTACTATGACGGCTATTGCTCCATCCACGGGTCAGGCGATCGCTGCTGCCAACTATCAGGTAGTTAACCACCAGCAAAAACCTGCTATTGCTAGTCTCCAGCTCAACGCAGTTGAACTATCTCTTTTGCAGCAACTCGCTCAACCTGAACTCCTTCAGTTAGATGCATTTTCTGTAGAATTTGAGCAAAATGCGTTTAACACCTCGGCTTACCAGGCTGCATGGCTCAGGGTTGAGCGGATTTTACGCCAGTGTGCCCAGTATCATTTCGATCGCCCGATTCGCTCCGCTGCCTTGATTGATACCTGTTTCCTGTCTGTGCCAACTGCTCCTTAACTGCTTCAACTATGATGCGATTGTCGGATTCTGATTTGCAACTGCTGGCTTTGCCATCCCTCAACCATGCCAACTCTGGGATGGAAGTTGGTAACCGCTATCATTCCCAGTCCAACGGCGATCGCGACGCCTTTGCGGGAGAAGGCCAAGCTAGATTTAATCCAGCCACTAGTCGCCTCTCTCAAGAAGATTTAGCCGAAGTCGTTAAAGCAGAGCAGCATAAGGAAGTGGCAGACGAAACTTCTCAATTTTCGGCTACAGAAGATGAGCGATCGCCAACCGTCGAGCATCATAGTGATCATCACAGTGGCCCTAGCACCCTAGCAGGTTTAGCCCCTGCCCCTGGAGAGAGCCATTTAACGCCTAGCAATGGCACTAGCACTGGCGGCACTGCTCTCCCGAGTGAAACTCCTGATGTAGAGCCAGATTTTGAGCAGGGGTTTCTGCCAGTTCTCAAAAATCGTAATTTTCTAGCCTTGTGGAGTGGCCAAGTTTTTTCGCAATTGGCCGACAAAGTTTACCTAGTGCTAATGATCGCGCTGATCGCAACTCGCTTCCAAGCGGAAGACCAAACGATTAGCGGCTGGGTCTCTTCGATCATGATTGCCTTTACGATTCCAGCCGTTTTATTTGGCTCTGTCGCCGGAGCGCTAGTCGATCGCTGGCCGAAGAAGCCTGTGCTGGTCATTACAAATTTGTTGCGGGGTGGTTTGGTCTTAACTCTACCCCCACTGCTCTGGATTTCTCAAGGTTGGGCACCCCTGGGAGGCTTCCCCATCGGCTTTGGTCTCTTGCTAGGCGTGACTTTTCTCGTCTCTACGCTGACTCAGTTTTTTGCTCCAGCAGAACAATCTGCCATTCCCTTGATGGTAGAGCGGCGGCATTTGTTGTCAGCCAATTCCCTCTATACAACCACCATGATGGCTTCTGTGATTATTGGCTTTGCTGTGGGGGAGCCGCTGCTGGCGATCGCGGATCACATCATGACGCAAATCAGTGGCGGTCTCAGTATTGGCAAAGAACTCGTAGTTGGGGGTGGCTATGCGATCGCGGGTTTAATTTTGCTATTGCTGAAAACCAATGAAAAAATAACCGTCACTCAAGAAGAATCTCCTCACATCTGGCAAGACGTGCGAGAGGGACTGGATTATTTGAGGCAGCAAACCCGTGTCCGCAGCGCTCTGATTCAACTGGTCATCCTATTCTCAATTTTTGCCGCTTTAGCAGTGTTGGCAGTTCGTTTGGCAGAGGTAATTCCAGGGATAAAATCTTCGCAGTTTGGCTTCCTACTGGCTGCGGGTGGTGTCGGCATGGCGGGCGGAGCGGCTGTTTTGGGGCAATTCGGTCAGCGCTTTTCTCACAATCAACTGAGCTTGATTGGCTCGATTGGCATGACAGGTTCTCTACTCGGACTTGCGGTATTTACCCATCAGCTTTGGCCCGTATTGCTACTACTTACCGCCCTAGGTGGCTTTGCCGCCATTATTGGGGTGCCCATGCAAACCACGATTCAAGAAGAAACCCCGGAAGAAATGCGAGGGAAGATCTTTGGTTTGCAAAATAATGCCATTAATATTGCTTTGAGTTTGCCCTTGGCTTTAGCAGGTGTGGCTGAAACATTCCTGGGTTTGCGGGCTGTATTTGTCAGCTTGGCCCTGTTGGCGATCGCAGGAGGGCTCCTGACCTGGTATATTTCCCGTACAGGATCAAATCCGTTAGCCAACACTGACAAATCATAAGTTGACACTCATCTGAATGCACATTGCTTGGCTTGGAAAAAAATCGCCCTTTTGCGGCAACGTTACTTATAGCCGGGAAGTTACCAACAATCTGCTAGATCGGGGATACCAGGTTAGCTTTCTCCACTTTGCCCAGGAAGAAGACACTCCAGCAGCTTGGTCAGACTATCAGGAAGTCTCCATTCCCTTTCTTTACAAATCTCAGGTTTACACCATTCCCACCCTCAAATCCAGCAAAATTCTGGCACAGGCACTCCGGGAACTTAAGCCTGATATAGTCCACGCTTCCTTAACGCTATCGCCTCTCGACTTTTTACTGCCAGAGATTTGTGCTGAGCTAGATTTGCCCTTGGTGGCGACCTTTCATCCTGCTTTCGATCGCAGGCGTCGGCTAACTTCGAGTACGCAGCACTTGACGTACCAGCTCTACGCCCCTTTTCTCGCCAACTACGATAGTGTCATTGTCTTTTCCGATATTCAACGAGATTTGCTGGTGCGCTTAGGCGTTTCTCCAGGCAGAGTGGCAGTGATTCCGAACGGAGTTGATGTTCAAAAATATTCTCCAGGCCCTTCCCGGCTCAAAGCGCAGCTAAATGCCCAACAAGTCTATGTTTATCAAGGCCGCATCGCTTTAGAGAAGAATGTTGAGTCTTTACTGCGTGGCTGGAAACAGGCAAATATGGGACCTGACTGCAAGCTAGTCATTGTGGGAGATGGCTCCCTAAGACCCTCACTAGAACCGTTTTATGGCCCAGATGCGGGCATTCTATGGTTAGGGTTTGAAGCCAATGAGCAGCGCCGCATCGAGATTTTGCGCGGTTCAGATGTATTTATTTTGCCTTCTTTTGTAGAAGGGTTATCGCTGTCTCTGTTAGAGGCAATGGCCTGTGGCGTTGCTTGTATCGCGACCGATGCGGGAGCAGACGGGGAGGTTTTAGCAGGAAGTGGAGTGAGTGGGGATGCGGGCGTCATTTTGAAGCCCCAAGGCGTGCACGGGCAATTACGCCACATTTTGCCTATGTTCCGTAACTTACCTGAGCTAGCAGCTTTGCTAGGCCAAAAAGCCCGCCAACGAGTGCTGGAACGCTACACCCTGAATGGCAACATCACACAGATAGAAGAGCTTTACGCCCAGGTATTGCAACGAGGGCGAGTTCAAGTGGGTAGCCGAGTTTAATCCGCAGATTAGAGGGTTAGTTCTCAGAGGGAATTGCGGCAGCAGGCAGAGGCCAACCTAAACGGGTGGGCTGCTGATAAACTCGCTTCAAGGTATTGACATCTCTCGGAGAAATAGCGGCTGGATTACGCACTTGCGAAAAATAAAGGGCGTCAGTTTGCAGAGGGCTATGGCCCCAAAGGCCCAAGGCGTGACCTAGCTCGTGGCGAGCTGCTGCTTGGATGTATTGAGGAGTTTGGCTAGGACGCAACCAAATTGTGCAGCGGTGAAGTAAAACAGGTAACGTATTATCCGATTGCTTGGTATAAAGTTCGTAGCGGGTTTCGGCGGAGCGGACTCGGTAATTGCGATCGCCAGGTTTCGGCCCCCCTTTGGTTAAAGGAGGAGGCGATCGCCAAATCGTAATATCTGCCTGCTCCGAGCGTTCAATTAATTGCAAGGGTAGATAAGCTTGCCATTCCACAACGGCTTGCTTCACTGCCTGCACCCATGCCTGAGTTTGAACCTGAGCTTGAGACTCTCGTTTTGCGACTCCTAGCATCGCTGCTGTCGCAATCGGTGACTCCACATAAACCTTGACAGGAAACTGGGACCAAACTAAAGCCCCTACAGACAGCGGTTGAATTTGATCAAAGTAGTCGCCCTGACTTGAGCGATCGCGCCAACTGGCCAAGGTCTGGGGTAAAGGGTGAACTTGCAGAGGTGGCAGTTCTGAGCTAGATGGGGAGCTAGACAGAGCGGCATTGACCCAAAGGGCGGTCATAACAACCAACGCAATGGTTCCTAAAACTAACCCTGAACTGCGAAGAAGCTGCTTCAGTTGGCGATCGCCCGACCTCTGACCATTTTGTGTACACGAAAAAGGCGATCGGATTCTACCCAGCCGTAGCAGCGATCGCCTCTGTAACCAATGCATGACCTTCAACAAAATGCCAGACAATTCTACCGATTAAACCATCCAGCACTCAGACCCACCGTTAAAGACATAAAGACCACCACCAAGGTCCAGGTGACTCGGTTCAAGGTAGTTTCAGCACTCTTAGTACTTGTAAAAAGTTGGGCTTGCCCACCGATGCCACCAAGGCCATCTCCTTTAGGACTGTGTAGCAAAACCAGGATAATCAGGCCCAGCGCTGACAAGGCCCATATTACTTGAATGATCGTACTCAGTGTCATTACAGCCAGCTCAATTGCAGTAGGTTTAACGAGATAGAAATTCTACAGAGACACTCGGACGGGGGTTCGATTCGCCCGCACATCAAGAGTAGCGGGTTGAATCATGGAACGACCTGTCATTTCCGGTGGCTTCGGTAGTTTCAGAATATCCAAAATTGTTGGGGCAATATCTGCCAAACGACCGTCCGAGCGCAGGGACACATCAGTTCCATGACCCGGAATTTTCAGCCCTTCCCCTTCTACCAGAATAAAAGGAACTGGATTAGTCGTGTGGGCTGTCCAAGCACTACCCTGCTCATCCCGCATATACTCGGCGTTGCCGTGGTCAGCCGTAATCAAGGCGGTGCCCCCAGCTTGGCTAATACTCTCTAACAAACGGCCCAAACATCGGTCTACCGTTTGCAACGCCTGCACTGTCGCTTCAATCTGTCCCGTATGCCCCACCATGTCTGGATTGGCATAGTTGATCACAATCAGCGAGTAAATCCGCTTCTCAATTGCGGCAATCGCCCTATCCGTTAATGGCTCGGCGGACATGGCTGGGGCACGATCGTAGGTAGGTACCATTGGACTCGGAACGAGTTCTCGGTCTTCCCCCGCAAATGGCTCCTCAATCCCACCGTTGAAGAAGTAGGTGACGTGAGCGTACTTTTCTGTTTCAGCGGTGCGGAACTGGTTTAAACCATGACTTGCGATTACTTCGCCCAAAATATTGCTAAGGTTCTGCGGCTCAAACGCCACTAAAACGGGCAGGCTGGAGTCGTATTGCGTGAAGGTAGCAAAGGTTAAGGGTTGAACTTGCTCCCGCTCAAACCCTTTGAAGTTGGGGTCTACAAACGCTTGAGTGAGTTGACGAGCCCGATCGGGACGGAAGTTGAAGAAGATCACACCATCTCCCGGTGCGATCGCGCCTGAGGCAATCCGAGTGGGGAGTAGAAACTCATCTGTTGTGCCCTCTGCGTAAGCAGCCAGCAGCACTTCTAAGGCCGAGCGACCATCTCCAGGGCCATCCGTGGTCATCACCTCATAAACCCGTTGCACCCGATCCCAACGGTGATCGCGATCCATACTGTAGTAGCGACCACAAAGAGTAGCAATACGACCCACACCAATGCGATCAATATAGGATTGGAGGCTAAGAAGGGTCTCCTTACCGTCGTTGGGCTGGGTATCGCGACCATCGGTGATGGCATGGATACAGACATCTGCGATCGCTTGCTCCTTAGCTAAGTCCAGTAGCCCAAACAGGTGGCTGAGATGAGAGTGAACTCCACCTTCGGAGCAAAGTCCCACTAGGTGCAGCTTAGTGCCTCGCTGCTTTACCTCTTGACAAACCTTAACTAGAGCGGGATTACTAAGCAGGGTACCGTCTTCTACTGCATCAGAAATTCGCACCAACTCTTGCGGCACAATTCGCCCCGCTCCAATGTTGAGATGGCCGACTTCAGAGTTTCCCATCTGACCTTCAGGCAAACCCACATCTTTGCCCGAAGTCCGAATCAAAGTTTTAGGATAAACGGCCCAAAGGCTATTCATCACGGGTGTTTTGGCAGCGGCAATGGCATTGCCATCAGTTTCTTCCCGGTATCCCCAACCATCTAAGATGACTAGCACCACCGGAGAAACAGGTGCTTGCGCCATACTAAGTTGCCCTTTCATTCAGTGATTTCTCCGCAATCATACCATCGAGTTCTAAATCTAAAATTGCTGATATTACGAGAATCTTAAGTGAGGCTGGATTAAGCTTGCGCTTGGGTCTTTTTGGATTTTTCTTTTTCGCGCTGTT
This sequence comes from Trichocoleus desertorum NBK24, assembly GCF_030409055.1. Classification (GTDB taxonomy): domain Bacteria; phylum Cyanobacteriota; class Cyanobacteriia; order FACHB-46; family FACHB-46; genus Trichocoleus; species Trichocoleus desertorum_B. The sequence goes on from NZ_CP116619.1 coordinate 1,341,720, forward strand.
TTTCGCGTTTCGCAGCTACTTTAGCCGCCTTCTCAGCCTCTATAGCCGCCAGCTTAGCTTTTTCTTTTTCTTCAGCAACCTTATCTAAATAGTAGTGATAATCTCCCAAATAAACTCGAAATTCTCCATCGCGAATTTCCACAATTTTATTAGCGACCTGAGAAATAAAATAGCGATCGTGGGAGACGATAATTGCCGTTCCATCGTAGTTTTGGAGGGCTTCTTCCAGCATTTCTTTGGCTGGAATATCCAAATGGTTGGTAGGCTCATCCAGAATCAGCAAGTTAGCAGGCTGCAAAAGCATTTTAGCTAGAGCCAGACGGGCTTTCTCACCGCCACTCAAAGCTTCTACACGCTTATAAACGGTATCACCACTAAACAAAAATCGCCCTAATAATGTCCGGACTTCCTCATTTTTCCAGTCAGGCACCTCATCATGAATGGTTTCCATGACGGTCTTATTTAGGTCTAAAGCTTCGGCTTGATTTTGCTCAAAGTAGCTAGGAATAACGTTATGATCCCCTAACTTAACGCTGCCTTCGGTTGCTTGCTCCATGCCCATAATTAAGCGTAGAACAGTGGATTTACCCGCTCCATTTGGACCTAGGAAAGCCACGCGATCGCCACGCTCAATTAAAAGCTCCGCTCCTAAAAACAGAATCTTCTCGTCGTAGGTGTGAACCAAGTTTTCGATCATCACTACTTCCCGACCACTCCGGGGAGCAGGGGGAAAACGGAAGTGGAGGGTGCGGACATCCCCAGTTGGAGCTTCAATTCGCTCAACTTTTTCTAGCTGCTTTTCACGGCTCTTAGCCTGGGTACTGCGAGTTGCACTAGCGCGGAAGCGATCTACGAAAGCTTGTTGCTTATCGAGTTCTTTTTGCTGCCGTTCGTAGGCACTCAATTGGGCATCGCGCAGTTCAGACTTCTGTTGCAGATAGGCTGAGTAGTTGCCGAGGTAGGTGGTAGAAACTCCACGTTCAGTCTCGACAATTTGGGTGCAGAGGCGATCTAAAAATTCTCGGTCATGAGAGACAATCACCAGAGGGGTGGTCAATCCTTTGAGATAGGTTTCCAGCCACTCAATTGTTTCTAGATCTAGGTGGTTTGTCGGCTCGTCCAGCAGCAGCAGATCAGGGGACTGGAGCAAAATTTTGCCCAAACTCATCCGCATCTGCCAACCCCCACTAAAGGCGCTGACTAAGCGATCGCTATCTTCAGGTTCAAAGCCAATTTCTGGCAAGATCTTTTCAATCTGCGCCTCTAATCCATAGCCATCTAGAGCCTCAAACTGCCGTTGAAAGCGATCCATCTTGCGGATGAGAACGTCTAATTCTTCGGGAGTGGCAGTTTCCATTTGCCGATGGATTTCGGACAAGGCTATATGCGCTTGGTTCGCCTCTTCAAAGGCTTGCCACATTTCTTCTCGGACAGTCCGAGTGGGATCTACATCAAATTCCTGAGTTAAATGGGCGATTCGCAAGCTCGCAGGTCGAATCACCTCACCTGCCGTTGGCTCGATCTCCCCCACAATAATCTTTAGCTGGGTCGATTTCCCTGCCCCATTTACCCCTACTAAACCAATGCGATCGCCTGGTTTGACTTCCCAGCTAACATCTTTTAAAACTTCGCCAGTGGGGTAAATTTTGCTAATACGCTCTAACCGTAGCATTCAGAGCCTCCGAGGCAGGTAGGGTGGGAAGAGTTGGCACAAGGCAGGAATGCAGTTTTTCTAGCGATCGCCAAGCGCTGAATCTGCAACAAAATTTAATTATAGTTGGCGGTCAACGATCCTTATACATCTGTAAGTTTGATTCCTACAGGACTCAATCATCAGACGTTGACAGTCACCGCCTGCCCGACACTTTTGTTAGTAAATCAAAAAACTAAACGCCTGCACCGTTTCCTTACCAACAGTACAGGCGTAGATGAGCCACTCGTGTCTTAACAACTTAGCTCGCTTAAGCAGGTGCAGAAGTTGAAGCTGCCAACTCCTCTAATCGCTCCTGCTGATCCTGACCAATGCAGGTCTGAATCAACAACTCCAGATCTCCTTCCAGAACGGGTGTCAAGGTAAAGTTTTGGCCGAGACGATGGTCTGTGATTCGATTGTCTTTGTAATTGTAGGTACGAATTTTTTCGGAACGAGATCCAGTCCCGACTTGAGAACGGCGCATTGAAGTTACGGCTTCTTGCTGTTCTCGCAACTTCATCTCATACAACTTCGCTCGCAGAATTTGCATGGCTCGTTCGCGGTTTTGCAGCTGCGATCGCTCCTCTGTACAGAAAATGCGAATCCCGGTTGGTTTGTGAAACAGGTCAACCGCTGTTTCTACCTTGTTGACGTTTTGTCCGCCCGCTCCCCCAGAACGCGCCGTCGTCAGCTCAATCTCTTTGGGATCAATGTGAACTTCCACTTCATCAACTTCTGGCATAATAGCCACCGTTGCAGTCGAGGTATGCACACGGCCCGACGCTTCTGTTAAAGGCACCCGTTGAACTCGGTGCACTCCTGCTTCAAACTTCAGCTTGCTGTAAACTTGTTCGCCTTGAATTTCTAAAACGGCTTCCTTGAAGCCTCCCATATCTGCGGTAGACTCACTTACTAGCTTGACCCGCCAGTTTTGGCCTTCTGCGTAGCGCGAGTACATCCGCACCAAGTCACCTGCCCAGATACTGGCTTCATCACCCCCAGTGCCTGCTCGAATCTCCAACATGATGTTTTTATCATCATTAGGATCGCGCGGTAGCAACAGAATTTTTAGGCGACGCTCTAGTTGCTCAGTTTTTGCTTCCAGTTCGGCCACTTCCAAAGCTGCCATTTCTTGCAACTCCGGATCACTCGCCGTTTCTTTCCAGACTTGACGAGCCCCTACCAACTCCTCTTGAGTCGCCTTCCAATCGTCATAGGTATTGACTACCTCTTCCATTGATGAACGTGCTCTTGCCACCCGTTGAAACTCATTCGGGTCAGTCGCAACATCCGGGTCCGCCAATCGACGAGTTAATTCATTGAAGGTTTGCTCAACGGATCTTAGTTTGTCTAACAGGTAGGTCTCAGCCATAGAACAGATTCCGCTTTACTCAAAAGTAGAGGTGTTGAGAAAAAAGTTAAACGCCCTAGCAGCTCATCCAGGGCGATACCAGCCAACCACCTACCTACTTCTTCTTTCTCGTCTGAGCTGTATCTTCTGGTTGGCCATCCATCATGCCGTACTTCCGCAGGAAACGCTCAACGCGACCCTCGGTATCAATAATTTTTTGGGTTCCGGTATAGAACGGGTGGTTACCAGACCAAACATCGACGTGCAACTCTGGCTTGGTGGAACCCACTGTCATCACTACTTCCCCATTGCAGTACACTTTGGCTTCTGGGTACCACTCAGGATGAATCTCCGACTTAGGCATGACTCTCTCTCTCTGAAACTTGGCTATCTCTCTACAAATTTTAGCTTTTAGTTCTACAGCTTTGGCCCGTAAAAACTAAAGCCAGGAATTAACCACACTTCTGGCTTTACCAGTCTCTTGGCTAAAAGAGCGAGGTGATTAACGCTTGGAGAACTGAGGAGCTTTCCGAGCTTTGCGCAAACCATACTTCTTCCGCTCTTTGGCGCGGGGGTCGCGGGTCATATAACCTTCGATTTTCAAAGGCTTCCGATTTTCTGGATCGAGCTGGCACAGGGCACGGGCTACACCCAAGCGAATAGAGTCAGCTTGACCTGTCAAACCGCCACCTTCGGCGTTGACAAGAATGTCATATTCATTTTCCAAACCCAAAGTCTCCAAAGGAGCCTTGGCAGCTGACAAATAGGCTGCATTAAATTGCAGATACAAGTCGCCAGGTTTGCCGTTGATGGTTAACTTGCCATTGCCTGGAACCAAACGCACACGGGCAATAGCAGACTTGCGGCGGCCTGTACCCCAATAGACAACGCGATCGCTTTGGTCAGTTGCTTGCATTACTTCTCTCCTCCGGGAATAGTTTGAATTTCTAGTACTTGAGGCTGCTGGGCGGCATGGGGATGATCTGGCCCTGCGTATACTTTAAGCTTTGTGAACAGCTGACGACCCAAAGTATTCTTTGGCAGCATGCCTCGCACTGCTTGCTCCAGAATTCTTTCTGGCAAACGGGCTTGCAACTTGGCAAAGGTTTCCGTTTTCATACCGCCTGGGCGACCAGAGTGGCGACGATACAGCTTTTGGGTCCGCTTTTTGCCAGTAACAGCAATTTTCTCAGCGTTGACAATGATGACGAAATCACCAGTATCCATAGAAGGGGTGTAGGTCGGTTTATTCTTACCGCGCAACACCATCGCCACTTCAGTGGCCAGTCGGCCTAATCGCTTGTCAGTAGCATCTACGACATACCACTTGCGATCCAAGTCATCCTGATGAGGAAGATAAGTTTTGTTCATAACGGTCTTTGTATCCTTGACAAAGGGTTGAGTCTACAGCGGTTGTGCAGCAATTTAGCTCAAAGTGAGCAGGGTTCTGAAACAGCCATAGCTGGCAAAACCAGCTTAGGTTGAGTGTCGAACCAAATATCCCGTGGAAAGGGATGATCTGGGTATCCCACTCTCAACAGGCAGAGCCCTTGAGGGGGTGCAGCATACTTCACTTGGTCTCGACGCTCAGATTGCCAGAGTTCAGTGAATTCTTCTGGCGATCGCATTCCGGTACCTACTTGCACCAACAAGCCCATCAGTAAGCGCACCATGCCATACAAGAAACCACTCGCTTGAATCTCCATATGGACAAACGGTCCTTGGCGCTGGCAAATAACATCCTGAACATCAACCCAGGAGTGAGCTCGCTTAGATCCAGCTCGGTGAAAAGCAGCTAAATGATGTCTTCCGAGCAGGGGATTGAGAGCCGACTGCATCAGTACATCATCCAAGGGAGCGTAATAATAGTGCCAAGCCAATGGCTGCACAAACAAGTTGGGAACTGCATCGGTGTACAGGGTATAGCGATAGCGCCGCCAGGTCGCCGAAAATCGAGCATGCCAATCCGTACCCACTGTCGTGGAGGCACGAATCAAAATATCCTTGGGCAAACGTGAATTGAGAATAGTAGCCCAACGGTAAGCAGGAATCGATGAACCCAGAGCATCAAAGTGCGCAACTTGAGCAGCCGCATGCACTCCTGCATCGGTCCTACCTGCTCCAGAGAGAGCGACAGGGTAACCTAGTACTGATTCCAGAGCCTTTTCTATCTCTTCCTGTACGGTTCGATGATGGGCCTGTCGCTGCCAACCATGAAAATGAGTGCCCAGGTATTGAATTACCAGGGCGACTCGCTGAGATGGGCTTGACTTGAGTTCTACAACTGAATCAAGCGCATCGGATGGCAGAGGCAGTACAGAGGACATCAGAAGTAGGTTAGTCCGATCAAGTCAGCTCAATGATTGCCATATCAGCGTTATCTCCCCGACGAGACACAGTACGCAAGATCCGAGTGTAACCACCCTGGCGATCGCCATACCGAGTACTCGCTTGTTCAAATAACGCATGAACTAACTGCTTATCATACAGATAGCCCATAGCCTGTCGCCGAGCGGCTAGAGAACCATCCTTAGCCAAGGTGATCATATGTTCCACCTCAGAGCGAACGGCTTTAGCCCGAGTTTTGGTAGTTGTAATCCGACCATTCCGGATTACTTCAGTCGCGAGCGCTCTCAATAAAGCTCGACGTTGATCGGCAGGTTTGCCAAGTTGATGAACACGACAACGGTGACGCATGACATTCTGTAAAAAGTAAACAGCCTAACTAATTTCAGACCTCAGCTTTTAACTTCCAGAGCCTGATTACAAATGAGGTCAATCAGACATTGGAAGACAGTATCGGCCTCTTAACTAGTCTTTGCAGACTTTTCTTGGGGCAGAGTAATCCCCAAACGTTGCTGCAGAGCTTCAATTACTTCCTCAGCAGATTTTTGGCCGAAGTTTTTGATCTCCAGCAAATCTTCTTGGCTGTAATCGAGCAAGTCTGCAACAGAGTTAATTTGAGCCCGCTTCAGACAGTTGTAAGCCCGTACTGAAAGCTGTAGTTCTTCAATAGGAATCTGACTAATAGGATCCTCATCTGGAAACTCATCCTTGTCCATGGGCTCGAAGGTGATGTCCTTCAGAGGATTGAACAGATCCACTAAAATATTTGCAGCTTGGCTTAGCGCCTCTTGGGGCGTTAAACTGCCATCCGTCCAGACCTCCATGATTAGTCGATCTTTCTCTAGTGAACCACCTACACGAGCATCTTCGACACTGTAGTTCACCTTGCGAACAGGCATAAAAACTGCATCAATGTGGAGAAAATCTAGCGCAGCCGCTTCATCACGCCCACGATCAACAGCCCGGTAACCTTTACCACGCTCAGCTCTAAACTCCATTTCTAGAGTTGCTCCTGTAGACAGCGTGGCAACATACTGATCAGGATTCACCAACTCTAATTCAGAGGGCAGATCAAATTGAGCAGCTGTCACTGTCGCAGGACCATGCACTAGTAGCCTGCCCAGCTGGGGTTGAGAAGAATAGCTTTTCAGAACAATCTGCTTCATATTGAGCAGAATATCTAGCACATCTTCTCGTACACCTGGAATAGTGGCAAATTCGTGGTTCACACCAGCAATACGAACAGATGTAACTGCTGACCCTTCCAAGTTAGATAGCAAAACTCGTCTAAGGGCATTCCCAACGGTAGTTCCTTGACCACGATCTAGTGGTTCCAGAACAAACCTGCTGTACTGACTCTGATCGTTTTCAGTATTAGACTCTACACATTCAACCTGAAACTGCGCCACGGAGCGACCTCCCTTCTCCATATCCCCGGAAGGCATAACCTTCCCAATCCAAAACCCTGCACGAATTCTCAGTCATCAGTACGGAGTCAAAACATTTCAGCTTAACTGAGAGCTGAAGTTCCTTAGCGACTCACTCGAAATTAGACTCGGCGACGCTTGGGCGGACGGCAACCATTATGAGGAATTGGAGTTACGTCTCGAATGAGAGTAATTTCCAGTCCAGCAGCTTGGAGAGCACGAATCGCGGTTTCGCGTCCAGCTCCAGGGCCACTGACCATCACCTCAATTTGGCGCATTCCTTGGTCGGTAGCACGACGAGCTGCACTTTCAGCTGCAGTTTGAGCTGCAAATGGAGTGCCTTTTTTAGCTCCTTTGAAGCCACTTGAGCCGGAAGATGCCCAAGAAATCACCTCGCCCACTGTGTCAGTGATGGTGACAATGGTGTTATTGAACGTTGATTGGATATGAGCCATACCACTGGGCACATTGCGCTTTTGTTTACGAGGCCCAGTTTTTTTGGTCGGTTGTCGCGCCATATGAGTTTCTTGGATTGAAGTGTTGACTTGCTGAATGAATTACGACATGGGGAGAAGTGCGTCGCGACGCACTTCATAGGATCACTATTTCTTACTAGGTGCCTTCTTCTTACCTGCAACAGTGCGGCGACCACCCCGACGAGTACGAGCATTAGTACGAGTTCTTTGACCGCGTACTGGCAAGCCCATACGATGACGACGCCCTCTATAGGTGCCAATGTCCATCAAGCGCTTGATCGACATTGCTTCGAGCCGTCTCAGGTCTCCCTCAATTTCGTAGTTGGTTTCTACGTTTTCTCTGAGGGCAGCAACATCAGCGTCGCTCAAATCCTTGACTCGCGTATCAGGGTTCACACCTGTCGCAGCTAAGACTTCCTTTGATCGCGTTAACCCAATCCCATAAATGTAAGTCAGACCAATCTCAACGCGTTTGTCGCGAGGAAGGTCTACCCCGGCAATCCGTGCCACGTCTTCTACTCCCTAATTTTGCTTTCCTGCTGTGATCTTCAACAACAAAGATGCTGGTTGGCATCTGTACTGTATAAGATGAATCAATTAACCTTGGCGCTGCTTGTGTTTTGGATTGGAGCAGATCACCATCACTCGACCGCGACGGCGAATCACGCGGCACTTTTCACAGATTTTCCGGACAGATGCTCGAACTTTCATGCCTTAGTCTCGGCAGCACTACAAAAGTGATATTATATCAAATTTCTATAATTTGCGTCAAACAAATTATCCTAGCAACCGATAACTTCTAGGGAAGTTATGATTACTTACTTCTTATTACGCAGACGATAAGTAATCCGACCTTTAGTGAGGTCATAAGGGGTCAATTCAACTTTGACGCGATCGCCCGGTAAGATCTTGATGTAGTTGCGGCGAATCTTCCCAGAGATATGGGCTAGGACATTGAATCCATTGTCTAAGTCAACGCGAAACATAGCATTAGGCAAGGATTCTGTAACAGTTCCTTCCATTTCGATCAGATCTTGTTTAGACAATTCACTTCTCCTAAAAACTTGGATTGTTTTAGATTTACAGACACAAAGATAGGTTAATTGCCTACCCCAGAAAGGAAACATCCTGAGCATAGATAATTAACCTTTCATTACCAGGCTATCAAATCCAGAACAGAGCTGTTGGAAGTTTCAGTCCTACCAACTACCTACGAGCTGTGCTGTACCTATTGGCAATCACCATAGCAACTGCGGTAACAGGTGTAAGATTATGGCTTCACAGATGCCTGTAAAGCGTTAGTAACTGCCTCCATTGATTGATTGCCATCCACTGAAACTAGTTGCTGGCGATCGCGATAGAAGCTGATTAAAGGAGCTGTTTGCTCGTGATAGACAGCTAAACGATGACGAATTACAGTTTCTGTATCGTCCTTACGGAGCCGCTTTAGCAAACGCTCGACTAAAACTTCATCTGGAACTTCTAGACTAATGACTCGATCGTAGGACAAGCCGATCTTTGTAAGTAGTTCGTCTAGAAATACGGCCTGTGCTACATTGCGAGGAAAACCATCTAAGATCCAACCTGATGACGCATCCTGTTGGCTTAATCTTGCCTGGATCATGTCAAGAATTAGTTGATCGGGAACTAACTCTCCTTGATCCATGTATGACTGGGCTTTTTGACCAAGATCGGTCTGCCGAGTCACATTATCTCGCAAAATATCGCCTGTAGAGATATGAGGAATTTGCAGAAGATTGGCCAAGACTTGAGCTTGAGTTCCCTTACCAGCTCCTGGTGGACCCAGGAAGATCAATCGCGTCACTATTGCTTCACCATTCCTTCGTATCGCTGAGAGATGACGTAAGTTTGAATCTGTTTCGCTGTGTCGATCGCCACGCCTACTAGGATCAGCAGAGAAGTTGCTCCTAAACCCCGAAAAGTAGGAACTCGGGTTGCACTTTCAACCGCCGTAGGAATAGTCGCCACCAAACCCAAGAAAATTGCTCCTAGGAAAGTTAAGCGGTTAATGACTCGCTCCACATACTCACTAGTAGCTCTACCGGGACGAATACCTGGAATGCTAGCGCCCATCTTCTTTAGGTTCTGAGCCATGTCAACAGGGTTGACGATCAAGGAAGAGTAGAAGTAGCTAAAGAAAACGATGAGCACTAAATACAGAACCACATGCAACCAAGAGGTAGGACTGAGATAGGTAGTAATAAACTGACTAAAAGCCTGGTTCTTGATAACCTGGGTCAGAAAAGCAGGTAGAGTCAAAACGGCGGATGCAAAAATAATTGGCATGACACCGCCTTGATTGAGGCGCAGCGGCAAATAGCTACTCTTCTCCAAATACATCCGGCGACCTACTTGGCGGCGAGCTGAGATAATTGGAATTCGGCGTGTTCCTTCTTGCACGAACACGATTCCCACAATCATTGCTAGGAAGACTAGAAGCAAGATAATGACACCGCCGACAATGTTGCGATCGCCACCTTGAGCTAGCTCGATCGTCTGCCCTAAAGATCTAGGTAAGCCAGAGACAATGTTAAGGAAGATCAAGAGAGAAGCACCGTTACCGATGCCCCGTTCTGTAATCACTTCACCTGCCCACATCACAAACATCGATCCTGCAGTCAAAGCTAGGACTGTTTGAACCACAAACAGAGGTCCCCAGTTTTCTGCAAAAGGTCGAATCAAACCCACTGTGATGCCAACACTTTGAATAATGGCCCAACCTAAAGCCACGTAGCGAGTAATCTGAGAGATTTTGCGTCGCCCAGCTTCGCCTTCGTTTTTCTGTAAATCTTCTAAAGCAGGAATTGCTGCTGTCAGCAATTGCAAAATGATAGAAGCATTAATGAAAGGTAGAATACCTAACGCAAAGATACCGAGCGCCATTAGTCCGCCCCCGGCGAATAAGTCTAGAAAGCCTAGCGCTTGGTTATTCTGAATATTTTGAGCAAATGCGACTCGATCGATTCCTGGTATTGGAAGAAAGATGCCCAAGCGAACTAAGATCAACAAGCCAATAGTTAAAAGCAACCGACTTCTTAGGCCAGCAGCTTGAGCCATTTGGGCAAAAGTTTCTTGGGCGCTTGGAGTTTTGTCCCGACTAACAACCATGAAGGGCTCCCTCTACAAAGCTAAATGCAATGCTGCAGAAGCAACTCTGACTGGAATTACTTCTGCACTCATGCTAAACCTTATTCTGCCTCTAATGCCTCGCAGCTGCCACCTGCAGCTTCAATCTTTGCTTTGGCAGATTGTGTAAAGGCTGCAGCCTGAACTTTTAGGGGAACATTCAGTTCGCCATCCCCTAATACCTTCAGAGGACCATCATCGGATGTCAGTAAGCCCACTTCTAGCAAAGAGGACAAACTAACTTCTGTGTTTGCTGCCAAGGATGCCAGCTTACTAACATTGATGGTGGTATATTGCTTACGATTGATTACGGTAAAGTGCTTCAACTTAGGCAAGCGACGATAGAGAGGCATTTGCCCCCCTTCAAAACCAGGGCGCGTACTGCGTCCCGATCTAGATTTTTGACCGCGCATGCCAAATCCACCGCTTGCACCCTGTCCAGCAGCAATCCCTCGCCCGATACGACGACGGCGCTTCTTAGACCCCTGCTGGGGATGAGCATCTTCTAGTCTCATGATTTTAAACCCGTTAACAAGTTGTATAAACGCGATCGCGCCGCGTGCCTACAGCAGCTAAACCATTCGTTAAAGTCCGGCTTAAGCGTAGAGATTTTCGATGGGGATACCCCGCTCTTCAGCCACTTCGGAGAAGGTTCGCAGAGTACCCAAAGCTTCAACAGCAGCTCTAGCATTGCTGAGTGGGTTACCAGATCCTAGCTGTTTCGCCAGGATATTACGAACGCCTGCCAGCTCTAGTACTGTCCGTACAGCACCCCCAGCAATTACCCCAGTACCAGGTGCAGCAGGACGCATCATGACCTTAGCTCCACCGCCCTCGCCAGTTGCGGGATGAGGAATAGAGTTGGCCTTGGTGAGAGGCACTTCAACAATGTGCTTCTTCCCATCAGCGACACCCTTCTTAACTGCGCCGATCACGTCGCTGGCCTTACCGACACCAACACCAACTTGGCCTCGTTCGTTACCAACAACGACGATCGCACGAAAACTGAGTTTTTTACCACCTTTGACTACTTTAGTCACGCGGCGGATTTGCACAACTCGCTCTTGCCAGTCGGCCTCTTTTTCACGAGTGCGGTTGCTTTTACGACGATTCGCCATGTTTCTGTCCTGAGTTTTGATAACCTGAAGCGATATCTAATTTTGAGCTTTCTACTTGTAACCTAGCAGACTATTGCTGGCCTTCAGCTCTAACAGCAATGACAGGATCTTTAGAAGTCCAGACCACCTTCGCGAGCTGCATCTGCCAATGACTTCACGCGACCGTGGTAGAGATTTCCACCCCGATCAAAGACTACTTGCTTAATGCCTTGCTCTAGCGATCGCTGAGCAATCAATCTACCAACTTCAATAGAAGCATCACAAGTAGAGCTAGACGACAACTTCGTCTTCAGTTCTGGTTCCAAAGTTGAAGCAGATGCTAGGGTACGTTGCTTACTATCATCAATAACTTGGGCATAGATATGTTGATGGGAGCGGAAGATTGACAGCCGAGGGCGCTCTGCTGTACCTACTACATCTCGCCGAATTCGACGATGCCGACGACGTGTTGACTCTTTACGATTAAGCTTCATATCTATTTCTTCCCTGCCTTGCCAGCCTTGCGTCTGACGAATTCACCTGCATAGCGGATACCTTTACCCTTGTAAGGCTCAGGTGGACGAACAGCACGAATGCGGGCCGCGATGTTCCCTACAATTTCTTTGTCAATACCACTGACAACCACGTTGGTGTTGTTTTCTACAGCCATTTGAACCCCATCGGGAGGCTCAATTTGAACGGGATGGCTATAGCCAACGCTCAGAACCAAGTTACGCCCTTGCACTTGAGCGCGGTATCCAACCCCTTGAATTTCGAGGCGACGCTGAAATCCTTGAGAAACCCCTTCCACCATATTGGCGACTAGGGTACGGGACAAACCGTGACGTTGACGAGCCGCGCGGGATTCATCACGACGCTTTACAAGCAGGGTTTCACCTTCTTGCTCTACAATCACTTCATTCGGTAGAGTCCTAGAAAGTTCACCTTTTGGGCCTTTGACGGCAACTTGCTGCCCCTCGATCGTGATAGTCACTTTCTGAGGAATACTAATGGGACGCTTACCAATGCGAGACATGACTGAATACTCCTGGTTGATGTAGATGAACAGGATCTAGGATTTCCTGTACATCTCGACAAGATTCTGCTTGGTAAATTGGCTTACCAAACATAGCAAAGCACTTCGCCGCCAACACCACTACGACGTGCCTCACGATCCGTCATAATGCCGCTTGAAGTAGAAATGATCGCAATGCCAATGCCGCCTAGCACTCGCGGTAGTTCTCTACGATTGGAGTAGACACGCAAACCTGGCTTGCTAACCCGTCTTAAGCCTGTAATAATCGGTCGACGATTTTTTCCTTTATATTTCAGGGCAATGACTAAATGCCGCTGAACTCCGTCCCCAACTTCTTCGAAGTCAGAGATAAAACCTTCACTTTTGAGGACTTTGGCAATATTTTGAGTCATTCTAGTTGCCGGAACCTCTGTAGTCTGATGCCGCGCTAGATTTGCATTACGAATACGCGTCAGCATGTCTGCAATTGTGTCGTTAGCCGCCATAGTTCCCTCTTTATGAAACCGTCTGCCTTAATTACTCCCGAAAGGGCATTCCCATTTCTTTCAGTAAGGCGCGGCCCTCCTCGTCATTGTTTGCAGTTGTAATGATTGAAATATCCATCCCACGAATCTGGTCGATGCTGTCATAGCTAATTTCTGGGAAGATGAGTTGCTCACGCACGCCCAGAGTGTAATTGCCACGACCATCGAAGCTCTTGGGACTGATGCCACGAAAGTCACGAATTCGGGGCAGCGACAGGTTAATGAGCCGCTCTAGAAAGGAATACATGCGATCGCCCCGTAGGGTGACCATGACACCGACAGGCATTCCTTCACGGATTTTGAAACCAGCGATCGCCTTCTTGGCTCTGGTCACTACTGGCTTTTGACCTGTAATAACCGCGACTTCATTGACAGAAGCCTCAAGTGCTTTCGCATTTTGAGAAGCTTCGCCTAGACCACGGTTAATAGTGACCTTCACTAGTTTCGGCACCTGATGGATGTTTGTATAACCAAACTGATCCATCAACTTTGGTACGATTTGTTCTTGATAAGTGGTTTTTAGCTTTCCCGCCATGATTTCGTCCTTTGCCCCTGGGCTTTGTCAGGGAAATGAAGCCTAGTAATTTACCTGGAGTTAAAACTTGACTTTATCTAGTCAATAATCTCACCAGTTTTTTTGAGCATCCGTACTTTACGACCGCTGTCATCAAAGGTGTAGCAGATGCGGCTAGCAACTTTTTGCTTGGTCGAATAAAGCATGACGTTAGAGCTATGGATAGGGGCTTCAGTCGTCACAATTCGGCCTGATTCACCTTCTTGCTGAGGCTTAACGTGCTTAGTCTTGACGTTGACCCCTTGAACCACCACCTTGCTGAGCTTGGGATAGGTCTTTAAGACTTCACCAATCGTCCCTTTCTCTTTGCCAGCGATGATTTGAACTGTGTCGCCTTTCTTCACATGCATTCTGTGACGAACTGGCGTAGTTTCTTGATTTTTGCTTGCCATTACAGCACCTCCGGAGCCAGAGAAACAATTTTGGTAAAGTTTTTGTCGCGTAGTTCACGGGCTACGGGGCCAAATACGCGAGTTCCCCTGGGGTTGCCGTCAGCGTTAATAATGACAGCTGCATTATCATCAAAGCGAATGCTCATGCCGCTATCGCGTCTCAGTCCTTTCTTGGTTCGAACGATCACAGCTCGAACGACATCGGACTTCTTGACTGCCATATTAGGAATTGCATCCTTAACGACAGCGATAATGACATCGCCAACACCACCGTAACGGCGGTTACCCCCTAAAACGCGGATACACATCAGTTTGCGCGCACCGCTATTGTCAGCCACATTGAGGTAAGACTCTTGTTGAATCACGTCTGGTCTCCCTGGTTCTAGACTTGTGAAGCACTATTAAGGATGTCACTGACAATCCAGCGCTTGGTGCGGCTGAGAGGTCGAGTTTCACGAATGCGGACGCGATCGCCCACATGACATTTGTTCTCTTCATCATGGGCTTTGTAACGCTTGGTGCGTACCATGATCTTGCCGTACTTGGAGTGAGGTGCTCTATTCTCTACCGCCACGACTACTGTCTTGTCCATTTTGTCGCTGACAACCAAGCCAACTCTTTCTTTAACTGCCATTGATTGCCTACTCCTGTTCTGTGGCTGACTGCGTGGTTGAGGATGCAGCTATCTGACGCGCTCTTTCCACTGTCATGAGTTGAGCCAGCTGGTGCCGAGCATGCTTAAACTGATGTGACTTATCCAACTGTCGAGTTGCTTTTTGCATTCGCAACTCAAACAACTGACGCTTTACAGCTAGAATTCTGTCATTGAGTTCTTCGTCACTGAGGTTTCTTACCTCATCAATCTTAGGAAGAGACATAACCTACGACTCCTGAGCGGGCGCTTCTGCTTCTGCCGCTACTTCACGAACAATTACTTTAGTCTTAATAGGTAGCTTGAAGGAAGCCAAGCGCATGGCCTCACGGGCAGTCGCTTCTGGCACCCCACCAATCTCAAATAAGATTCGACCTGGCTTCACAACTGCTACCCAAAATTCAGGGTTACCTTTACCAGAACCCATCCGGGTTTCAGCAGGACGCATCGTTACAGGCTTATCAGGGAAAATCCGAATCCAGATTTTACCGCCCCGGCGAATGTAGCGAGTCATGGCTCGACGACTAGCCTCAATCTGGCGGGAGGTAATCCAAGAGGGTTCCAGCGCTTGCAACCCGAAATCACCGAAGTTGAGCGTGCTCCCTTTAGTCGCCATACCGCGCATTCGACCGCGCTGCTGCTTTCTAAATTTAGTTCTTCTGGGACTTAACATGATTCGATTCCAATCTGTAGGCGATCAACTTAAAGCTGATGTTTAGCAATCCTATGTCTATGCTCAAACTTCGCAATCAACCTTCATTAGAGCGGTCTTCAAACTGCTGACGGCGGCGTTGCTGACGACGACGAGGCTGAGTGTTTCCTGCGGGAGCGGGTTCTTCTTGTCCAGGGATGATTTCACCCTTGAATACCCAAACTTTGATCCCTAACACTCCATAAATGGTTTGAGCGGTGCGATAGGAATAATCAATATCGGCACGTAGGGTATGAAGGGGAACTCTACCTTCACGAGTCCACTCAGGACGAGCAATTTCTGCTCCATTCAAGCGACCGCTCACTTGAATTCTGATCCCTTCAATTCCAGCTCGTTGCGCTCTTTGGATTGCTTGACGCACTACTCGTCGGAAAGAAACCCGACGCTCTAGCTGTTGAGCAATATATTCAGCGATCAGAGCTGCATCTGCATCTACACGAGCAACTTCTACAACGTTGATGCGAATTTGGCGATCGCTGCTGCCCAGTGCTGCTTGTAGCCCAGCGCGCAGAGATTCGATCCCAGTACCACCACGTCCTACAACGACGCCAGGACGAGCAGTACGAATTTCTAAATCGATTTGATCGGCTTTGCGCTCGACTCGAATTTCAGAGATACCAGCATTGTTCAGATTTTTCTGGACAAACTGGCGAATTTTGTAGTCTTCCTGCAAAAGCTCTGGGTAACGGTTAGGTTCAGCGAACCAACGAGAGCGGTGTTCTTGGGTTGTACCCAAACGAAAACCAACTGGATGAATTTTCTGTCCCACGAATACGTCCTCAATAAAAGCAGTAAAGGGCTAGCTAAGTTAAGGGGATAGAGATACCAAGAAGCGTCCTATCTATGCATCCCCTTGAGGCGCAACCGCTACAGTAATGTGGCAGGTAGGTTTACGAATTTGATAGGCGCGACCCTGAGCCCGAGGTCTGAAGCGCTTTAAGGTAGAACCTTGGTCAGCAAAGGCTTGGCTAACCACCAAGGTAGCTGGGTCAAGTCCAGCATTGTGCTCAGCATTAGCAACCGCAGAGCGTAAAACTTTAAGTACAGGCTCACAAGCCCGATAGGGCATAAATTCCAGAATAATCAGCGCTTCTCGATAAGACCGACCCCGGATTTGATCTAGAACCCGCCGAACCTTGTGGGGGGACATGCGGATGTAGCGTGCGATCGCTTTTACTTCAGTTGTATCAACAGCCATAAATTTACCCTTCTATCCCTCTGGCTAGCAGCCTGCAAAATAGGTTTCCAATCTCCAACTCACAGGCTGAAGCAAACGGCTAAACCCTCACATCTTTTTACCGACGAGCCTTCTTGTCACTCTTAGAGTGACCGCGAAATGTGCGAGTCGGAGCAAACTCTCCTAGTTTGTGACCCACCATTTGCTCGGTCAAATACACTGGAACATGTTGACGACCATTGTGAACCGCCACGGTATGACCAATCATTTGAGGCAGAATCGTAGAGGCTCTAGACCAAGTTTTAATAACTTGCTTTTCGCCCCTAGCATTCAACGCTTCAATCTTGCTCATTAAGTGGTCAGCAACAAAAGGGCCTTTTTTTAAGGAACGAGACATAGCTCAGTCAACCTATCGGTGATTACAAATCGTTCTAATCAAGAGTCAATGCAAACCCAGTTTCAGGGCCTACATCAGAAGCCAGAGATTTAGGACTCCCGACCGCCACGACCCCGCTTGGAAGACTTACGACGGCGACGGACGATCAAGGCATCGCTTAGTTTCCGCTTCTTACGAGTCTTGTATCCCAGAGTTGGCTTACCCCAAGGAGTGACAGGCCCGCTTCTACCAATAGGAGCGCGACCCTCACCACCACCATGTGGGTGATCCACTGGGTTCATGACACTGCCTCGAACTTGGGGTCTACGTCCTAGGTGTCGCTTACGGCCTGCTTTACCCAAGCTGATATTTCTAGCTTCGGCATTGCCTACCTGACCAATCGTGGCGTAGCACTCGCGGCGAATCAAGCGAACTTCACCAGAAGGCAGCTTCAGAGTGACAAAAGCTCCCTCTTTAGCGACAACCTGAGCACTAGCTCCGGCAGCCCGGACAATTTGTCCGCCTTTGCCTGGTGCCAACTCAACGTTATGGACGCTAGTACCTAGGGGAACGTTGCTCAGGGGTAGAGCATTACCAACCTCAATCGGCGAATCAGGGCCAGCAACTATTACAGTGCCGACTTTGAGACCTAGGGGATGAAGAATGTAACGCTTTTCGCCATCGCGATAATGGAGCAGGGCAATGCGAGCATTGCGGTTGGGATCGTATTCGATCGATACAACCCGTGCCTGAATACTGCGCTTGTCACGACGAAAATCAACAATACGGTAAAGGCGTTTGTGACCACCACCCCGATGGCGAGTGGTAATTACACCCCGATTGTTCCGACCTTTGGCGCGGTGAACTGAAACTGTTAAAGATTTTTCTGGCTCGCTACGTGTAATCTCATCGAAGTCTGAGACGGTACGCTGGCGAGTTCCAGGGGTATATGGCCGATAAGAACGGATGCCCATAACTCAAACTCTTGGGTGACTAGTAGACCATTCAACAATGTCGCTAGTACGGGCTATATCAAAATACGCCCCTACCGACAGTACAAGGAAGCCTAAACTTCAGGAAACAGAGTGATAGAATCCCCTGCTGCTAGAGTTACGATCGCCCGCTTGTACTGGGGGCGATGACCCATAAACTTACCAACTCGACGCTGCTTTAAAGGAGGTCTTTGGGTATTAACACCAATGACGCGGACTTCAAATAGTTCTTGGATCGCCGCTTTGATTTGTGGCTTAGTCGCTTGAGGAGCAACTTCAAAGGTGTATTTGTTGTCCTCTAGCAGTCGAGTTGCCTTCTCAGTTACCAGAGGACGGCGAATCAAGTCTGCTAGGGAGCGAGGATTAGCCTTAGTCACCGTAGACCTCCTGGATTTTCGTAAGAGCAGATGCTGTGGTCACAATCTGGTCCGCAGCAAGGATGTCGAAGACATTCAAGTTGGATGCAGAGATGAGTCTCAGGTTAGGAATGTTGCGAGCTGAGAGATAAATAGTTTCGGCACGCTCAGGCAAGATCAACAGAACTTTAGCGGCTGGATCAACTCCCCAACGAGCGATCGCGGATACCAATTCCTTAGTTTTTGGCCGAGGCAGTTGATCAGCAAAATCTTGCACAATCACCAAATCTTCGAACCGACTTTGTAGAGCAGTTCTCAAAGCCAAACGACGCTCTTTCCGGTTCATCTTGATCGAGTAATCTCTTGGCTTCGGGCCAAAGATTACACCACCACCCCGCCACAGAGGGGAGCGGTTGGAACCAGCACGAGCACGACCTGTACCTTTTTGGCGCCAGGGCTTACGGCCCCCTCCACTCACCTCTGCACGGGTTTTAGTACTCGCAGTTCCTTGACGAGCGTTCGCCAGTTGACGAACCAACGCTCGGTGAACTACGTGAGAGGCTGTCCCTTCTTTTGCAACGCGGAGATCTAGGGGAGCCTCTCCAACTTCCTTTCCTTCCCAGTCTCGAACTACACAGTTAACCATATCTCTCTTTAATCCCTGTCCTGTAGCCTCTTGTCTGCGATGGCCTGCGAGCAAAGTCAGCCAGCATAGCGCCTACAGAGCTTTTACTTTGAACGACCTACTTGCTTAGCAGGAACGATGCTCAGCAACGCACCCGGCTTACCAGGAACCGCCCCTTGGATCAGAAGTAGATTGCGCTCAGCATCTACGCGAACCACTGTCAATTTACGAATCGTGACTTGCGAGCCACCCAAACGACCAGCCATCCGCTTTCCTGGATAAACGCGTCCTGGCGTAGTACCAGCTCCGGTAGAACCCGGTGCGCGGTGGTTTTTAGAACCGTGGGCCATAGGACCACGAGCGAAATTGTGACGCTTTTGATAGCCAGCGAAGCCACGGCCAATGCTGGTGCCAATCACATCAACAATCTGACCAGCCGAGAAAATATCAGCATTGATTTGCTGACCCAGTTCAAACTCACTGGTGCTGTCTAACCGATACTCCTGTAGATGGCGTAGCGGCACAGCATTTGATTTAGCCAAGTGGCCTAGTTCAGGTTTATTCAGCGCTTTCTGGCTCACTTCGCCAAAGCCAACCTGAATAGCAGAGTAGCCATCGGTTGAGGCTGTTTTAATCTGCGTGATAGAGCATGGACCCGCTTGAACGACAGTCACAGGAATTGCTTTACCTGTTTCGTCGAAAATCTGAGTCATGCCAAGTTTGGTGCCGAGAATACCCACAGACACAGCAACTGGTCTCCCTTTTGTACACACTACAAAGAAGCTGAATCAAAAATGATTCATAACTCCGATGAACCTTGTCAGAGACCAGCCAAGAGTCAGACCTGAATGAACAGAATCTTTCTCTTGGAAGTCCTGCAATACTTGAGGCTAGCTTTGTTCAATGCCAAACCAATAATGGTTCGACGCTGCCTACTTTCGCCGGGACTTAAGCCAAATAGCTCAGTATCCATAGGGCACAAATCAAGCTACGGCCCGAAGCTCATGTTAACATGCTTTGCTTCAGGCAATTTCAGCTTAACCTCAACTCTCGATTAAACGACCCAGAAACCACGTTTCTTTGCTTGAGTTATCAACTCTAAGGCAAAGGCAGCAAAGCTTTCGCTTTATCTGAAATTCTGGGGAGAATTTGTTAGCCCGGTTTTTTGGCGACAATAAAACATCTTAGACAATTTGTTTTAACTTGTCCAGTCTATTTCTAAAATTAGTTAATCTAAAATTCACTCTACCGTTCCTTGATACCTGACCAGATAACTAAACAACTTGTCGTAGAGACTAACGCAAGGCTTTGCGGAGAGTGGCGCTAATTAAATCAACCAAAAAGGTTAGGCCGATAAAGCAACTCAACGTAACCAGTAATCCTAGATAGTCGAAGCTGCTGAGTTGTTCTGTTAGCAATCGACCGAGGCCACCTGCCCCAACCAAGCCGACAATCACGGTTTCTCGAATACAGACTTCCCAGCGATACAGGATATAAGCAATGAAGCGAGGCAGGGTGGGAGGCAAAACCCCATATAGAAAAATTGGAGTGGCTGCGGCACCTTGAGCTTTGAGGGCTTTTAAGGGACGTTCATCTAAATTTTCTATCACCTCAGCCATTAATCGACCCAAGATGCCCAGATTATGTAAGCCTAGGGCGATCGCACCTGGAAGAATGCCAGGGAACAAGATGAATAGCCACATCAAAGCCCAAATGGGGGCTGGAATCGCTCGACTCACAAGCAAGCAGAAGCGAGTGAGTAATAAACCAGCCGTACTCCAAAATTTGGCGGCTTGACTCGTTTTAGTGGGATTGAGTAGGCCACCTGGCAAAAAGAAGTTATGAGCGGCAGGGAAGGAAAGTAAGATACCGCCAACTCCAGCGATCGCCATTGCCAAGATCGACATGGCTAAAGTTTGCGTTGCTAGTTCCCAAAGCTGAGTGACAGAAATGCCAGTTAAGTGAGGGGGCCAAGCAGTCCGAGACACCTGACTCAGAAGTTGCAGAGTCCGAGGTTGCCAAAGCTTACTCACATCGGCTTGAACATACCAAAACGAAAACGGTAGCAACAGTGCTACGCCCATTCCAGAACCGACTACCACTGGATCGCGTTGATGGAAAAAGGAAGGACGCTGAGCCAGATTAAGAGTATTGAGATCCAGCCGATTCGCTAAACCCAATCGGTGACGCAGGAAAGCGCTCCAAAAGTCAACCGAGCCATTGAGCAGAAATAGAGCGAAGAATAATGTCCACAATTGCTCGTAGCGCAGCGATTGCAGACTCAGTAGGATTTGGTAGCCCAGACCGCCAGCCCCAATGATTCCCAACACAGCCGCAGAACGAATCGAGCATTCAAAGCGGTAGAACGTGTAAGAGAGTAGGTTGGGAAATGCTTGAGGAATCAAGCCATAAGTCAATGCTGACAGCGGTGCGACTCCACTGTTTAAGAGCGCTAATAAGGGTTGACGCGGCGTTTCATCCAGAATTTCGGAGAAGACTTTGGCGGTAATGGCCCCAAAGGGAATGGCGATCGCGAGAACGGCTGTAAGCGGGTCTAAACCGAAAATGTTAACGAAAAACAGTCCCCAAATGATTTCATGAATCGCTCGTGGCACCGATAAGACCGCTCGAATAATGAGCCAAGGCCAGCGATCGCGCTGGGGGAATGGCAATCGTTGGAATTTTTTGCGCCAGAACTCGAATCGAGCGGTCTGACGCTTAGCGGGAAAAACGGATTGCCACCAAACCTCAGAAGCCAGCACACCTCCAATTACACCAACCACCACACTAAGGCTCGTCCCACAAACTGCATAAGCTAGGGTTGTCAGCGTCGAGCGCCAGGTGAGCCAGAGAAATTCTGGACTGAGATCCGCGTGTAGACTGGCTGCGAGAAAACGCTCTACCAAAGCCCAACCATCTGGATTAAACAGGCTGCGGCTAAAAATGCCAGTCTGCTGCACAGACCAAGCGACCGCGGCAAAACAGACTACCCCCCACAATGTTCGTTGATTTAGGAATGAAGGGCGAGGAGGTAGGTTTGTAGCGGCTTGAGAGGAGCGATCGCGCGTGGGCAACACAGCAAGCTTAATTTAAGGATTCAATTCGATATAGGGCTGTAATCATGGCAGGGGAAACAGCCGTGGCTGGAGCATCAAAAATGATGCGGCCTTGTCTCAAGCCAATGATGCGATCGCAGTGGCTCTGGGCTAGTTCAATCGAATGCAAGCTCATAACCAGAGTTTTGCCTGTGCTTCGACTTAAATCACGTAACAAATCCATGATTTCTCGGCTACGCTCTGGGTCGAGACTAGCGATCGGTTCATCCGCCAGAATTAACGCTGGGTCTTGCACTAAGACACGGGCTAAAGCTACCCGTTGCTGTTGCCCCCCAGAAAGTTGGTCGGTGCGATCGTAAAGCTTTTCAGGAATGCCGACTTGAGTCAGGGCTTTTGCTGCAACTTCCACTTCCAAAGGCCAGAGGAGGGAAATAGCTGCCTGAAACCAAGACCAGCGGCCTAAATGTCCTGCATTGACGTTATGTACCACTCGCAGATTATCAACTAGATGAAACTGTTGGTAGACCGTGCCAATCTGTTGCTGCACTCGCCGCAAGGTGCGAGGGGGAAGCATAGCTAAATTGCGACCGATCGCCCAAACTTCCCCTTGACTAGGGAACAGGGTGCCATTGAGCAAGCTGATTAAGGTACTTTTGCCTGCCCCACTAGGGCCAACCAGAGCCACTCGCTCTCCCGCTTGAATTTGCAAGTTGATGTCAGCCAAAGCAGGAAACTTACCGAACCATTGGCTGACTTGTTTTAACTCCAAAATCGGGACAGCCACACTCATTTAATCTTGCCAATCTCACGACCCACGGCTTCAATTTTGGCGTAGTTGGCATTTTGAGTGGGAATAAACTTCTCTGCCCCGAACAAATCCAAAATTTCCTTTTGCTCTGGCACCTTGGGATCTAGCTTCACCAGCGCGGCCTGCACCTTCTGCGGAAAGTCCTCGCCATAACGCTGCTTAACTTGAGGATTTACCACCCAGTGATAGTCGTAGTAAGCGGGGGTTTGCCACAACACCACAACCTTATCTAGATTGACTTCTCCCGCCTTGACGCGATCGCGCCAAACTTGCTCATTCAGTACGCCAGCGTCGTAAGTTCCTGCTTCTACTAACTTAATCGTGGCATCGTGAGAGCTAGAAAATCCGGGTTGGCCTTTGAAATCATTTAAGCTCATGCCCGCTTGCTGGAGAAAGTATTGCGGCATCAAGCGACCCGAGGTTGAGGACTCACTGCCAAAGGTAAACGTACGACCCTTCAATGCAGTTAATTCTTTGAGGTCTTGAATGGGCGTGAGGCCACTAGATTTGTTAGCGATGAAAATGCTGTGAAACTTTTCGTCAATGTCGCGTTGGGCGATCGCTTCTGCCCCCGGTACTTGTAAGCGTGCTTGTACCCCTGTCAGCCCCCCAAACCAAACCAAGTCTAGGTCACCCACCTTAAAGGCAGTCACGGCTGCTGTGTAATCGGTCACAGGCTTGTATTGGACCGGAACACTCAACTCTTTACTTAGGTAATCTGCTAACTTGCCATACAGCCGTTGTAGCTTCTCTGGGTCTTGATCTGGGATGGCTCCCGCCACCAATGGCTGAACCTTACCACTGGCATTTGGCGCAGGCACGGTTGAATTGGGCTGAGGTGAGCAAGACCCTAGGGGCAGTAACAAAAGTAATAAACCAATCAGACCAGCTTTTTGCATACACCTTCCATCTCTTCTAGATTGCACCAGACCAGAAAAGATGATAATCCGAATTTACGGTCAACCTCATCGTTGGCGTAGTTTCTAGCTGAACGGCGTACTTTTAGCTAGAGGGCAGCGTTTGCACAAAGTCGAACAAACGGTGAGCCATTTCTAGCTTGCTGCATTGCGGCACAGGAACCCGGCGACCGTGAGCATCGAGCAAAACTGCTTGATTGGTATCGGTGCCAAAACCACTATTAGGCTGATCAACCGGATTGGCTGCGATCGCGTCTAATTTTTTCCGTCGCAGTTTATCTAAGGCAGGGGTGACAATATCTCCCGTCTGAGCGGCAAAGCCAATCAAACGTTGGTGCGGTTGCTTGAGTGTGCCCAACTCGGCGGCGATGTCGGGCACTGAGGCTAACGGTAGGGTAGACGGGAGCGATCGCTTTGGCAGTTTCTCCGCGTGATATTCAGCGGGCTTAACATCGGCTACCGCTGCTGACATCACAATCCAATCTGCATTGGGTAAGCATTCCAGTAAAGCTTGACGCATTTCCTCGGCACTGACAACTGGGAGCGATCGCACTCCTGCAAAACCTCTCTCACCTACCCCAGTTAGAGGAGCATGCACAAGCGTCACGTCAGCACCTCGATGTAGAGCCGCCTGGGCTAATGCCAAGCCCATTTTGCCTGTAGAAGGATTGCCAATAAAGCGAACGGGGTCCAGATGCTCGCGGGTACCCCCAGCACTAATCAAAATCTGCTTGCCAGCTAAATCTCGCTGACCCTGGGTATGCAGCAGGGAAAGTAAGTGCGGCAAAATCTCTTCCGGTTCTGCCATCCGCCCTGCCCCCACGCGATCGCAAGCTAACAGCCCTGCTCCTGGCCCAACCGTGTGATAGCGCGGGTCAGCTTGAATCTGCTGCCAATTTCGTTGGACTGCCTGCTGCTCCCACATATCTGTGTTCATCGCTGGAGCGAGTAGAACTGGGCAGGCAGAAGCCAGAACCGTGTTCGTGAGTAAGTTATCTGCTAAACCGTAGACCAGCTTGGCTAGAGTGTTGGCAGTGAGGGGAGCCAACAGCAATACTTCAGCCCATTCACCCAACTCAATATGCAATGGGCGACCGTGTACAGGCTGCCAAAAATCTTGATCAGTATAAGCAGGATAACGGGACAGCGTGGCAAACGTCAGGGGAGTGACAAATGCTTGCGCCGACTGAGTCAGAATCACTCTGACTTCTGCACCTGCTTTGGCGAGGCTAGAAACCACCTCACAAATTTTGTAAGCAGCGATGCCCCCACTGATGCCAATTAAGACTCGTTTACCTTGAAGCATGAATTGATTGACTGGAACTGACCTCTCCCCCATCCCCTCTCCTAGAAGGAGAGGGGTGCCGCAGGCGGAGTGAGGTTTGATTTTAGCTAAATCACAACTCTAGGCTTCGTCGTAGGCTTCTAAGTCCAGTAGGTGCATATAGGGTTCAATCAGTTCAGGACGCTGAAAGGCGATCGCCCGGAGGAGATGCCAATCATTCAACCCATCGAACGGATTGGTATAACTATCCTGCTCCAAACGTGTTGCCAAATCTGCAACATCAGACTCGGTCAACGCTTCAATTTCTCGGCTCGAAATACTTAACGTAGTCATGGCTCGCCCCTCCCGTCAGCAGCACCAGCATGTAGTGGATAGCTTGATCCAAGTACCCCTCTATACTACTGAGTTCAGTCAGTATACCCGTCAAACTTTATAAGAAGTTTTTGCACGATTCTGTGACAGGACTTGAAGCACAAACGTCCGCATGAGCTGCAACACTTCTGGGCGAATATCATGTCCCATCTGAAATTCTTGATATTGCACGGAGGCTCCCAGTGCCAATAGTCGATCTCTAGCATCTCGCGCAGCACTGAGAGGAACAACGGTATCTTCTAAGCCATGCGCCATAAATACAGGTGGAAAGGTATCATTTTTGGGTTGTGCAGATTGATGCCAGTAACCACTGAGGGACACTAAGCCTGCCAAAGGCAAATTTAGACCGACATCTAATGTCATTGCGCCACCCTGAGAGAAACCAGCCAAAACAGTTCTGGCTAGTGGCACGCCTGTCTTACCTTCTAACGACAAGAGCCAATCACTCAGAGCTTGGCGACTTTCTTCCAGACCAGTCCCGGCGGCAACTGGGAAGGTTGGGGTTTGACCAAAGCTATACCACATTCGCCCAGAAGGCGGGTTGTAGGGATGAGGCAATGGCCCATCTGGACAGAGAAATTGACAATTGGACAAATTCAGTAGGGGCAGTAAAGATGCTACATCTTGAGCATTTGCACCCCAGCCGTGTAACACCACGATCAGTCCTTCGGGTGTTTGACCTGTCGTGGGTGGAATTGAAATGGCCTGTAGACTCAAAGCGGCTCCTTATAAGATTGCGCTAACTTGCGATCGCTGCCTTGACGATCATAATGATGCATCGGTGCAAATTCCATTTATCCTGAGTAAGGCTAGTTTTCTGGCTGTTTGTGCACTAGGGGAGATTTCGGCGTCATGGCGCGTCTAGCACTGCTGAGTACATCGGATAAAACAGGTCTAATTGATCTGGCTCACAGCTTAGTAGAAGAATTTGGGTTTGAACTAATCAGCAGTGGTGGCACCGCTCAAGCAATCAAAGACGCTGGGCTGCCTGTAACCAAAGTATCGGATTACACCGGATTTCCGGAAATTTTGGGTGGACGAGTCAAGACATTACAACCTCGGATTCATGGTGGCATTTTGGCGCGGCGAGATGTGGCCCAAGATTTGGCGGATTTGGAGGCGCACCAGATTCGCCCCATCGATCTAGTTGTGGTGAATCTTTATCCGTTTGAGCAAACGATCGCTAAACCAGGCGTGACGTTAGCCGAAGCGATCGAGCAGATTGATATTGGTGGGCCAGCGATGTTGCGAGCTTCCGCCAAAAACCACGCTCACCTGACGGTACTGTGCGATCCTGCTCAATACAACACATACCTGCAAGAACTACGCCAGAACAACGGCGATGCGTCTCTGGAATTCCGTCGAGCTTGCGCCTTGCAGGCTTTCCAACACACGGCTGCTTATGACCAAGCGATCGCCACTTATCTCAGCCAAGTCAGCGCCCCAGAGGGTGAATCTACCGAGCTACCTCAGCAGTTCTCCCTCTCTGGGCAGCAGTTGCAACCGCTACGCTACGGCGAAAACCCTCACCAACCTGCGGCTTGGTACCAAAGTGGAGCTGCCGCGACGGGCTGGGCCGCAGCGACTAAACTCCAGGGCAAAGAACTCAGCTACAACAACTTGGTAGACCTCGAAGCAGCACGACGGATTATTGCTGAATTTACTGACGCTCAAAGCCCTGCGGCTGCCACCATCATTAAGCACAACAACCCTTGTGGGACTGCCTTGGGCAACAGCTTGGTAGAAGCCTATCAAAAAGCCTTCAATGCTGATTCCACTTCGGCGTTTGGTGGCATTGTGGCCCTGAACCGACCGATTGACGCAGCGACTGCCACTGAACTCACCAAAACATTCTTGGAATGTGTCGTTGCCCCTGGCTGCGATGCAGAAGCCCAAGAAATCCTGGGTGCCAAGTCGAAAGTTCGAGTTCTAACCCTGCCAGATTTACGGAGCGGTGCCAAGGATAATGTCAAAGCGATCGCCGGAGGCTTCCTGGTTCAAGCCTCTGATGATGCCGTAGAAGACCCGACGCAATGGCAAGTGGTAACAGAGCGCAAACCCACTGATGAGCAGCTCGAAGAATTGTTGTTCGCCTGGAAAGTCTGTAAGCACGTCAAGTCCAACGCCATTGTGGTGACCCGCGATCGCACCACATTAGGAGTGGGTGCAGGCCAAATGAACCGCGTTGGTTCCGTCAAAATTGCCCTAGAGCAAGCAGGCGAAAAAGTCCAAGGAGCGACCCTAGCTAGTGATGGCTTCTTCCCCTTCGATGACTCCGTGCGAACTGCTGCCGCCGCTGGCATTGTGGCGATCGCTCAACCGGGTGGCAGCATGCGTGACCAAGACTCCATTCAAGCTGCTAATGAGCTAGGCATCATCATGGTCTTGACAGGCGTGCGCCACTTCCTGCACTAAGCACCAACCTCTAATACTGCCTCTTATGTCCCCTTCCCTTGCAGGGAAGGGGCTAGGGGTTAGGTGCTTCACTCCGCTCCCGATTGTTTCAGCAATCGCACCACCTGATCAAATCCATTAAATTCAGCGATCATTAAAGCCGTGTAACCCCCTCGATTTTTGAGGTTGACATCGGCTCCAGCCTTGAGAAGCGTCTGGACGGCATCCACTCGTCCCCGATGCGCTGCCCACATTAGAGCCGTTGCTCCCGCTTGGTCTTGCAGATTGGCGTCTGCTCCTTTGTGGAGTAATTCCTGCATGATATCGACGTAATCGCGATCGCAAGCTTTCATTAAAGGCGTTTTGCCATCATCACCTTGAATATTGGCATCGGCACCATGAGACAGCAAGACTTGAACCACTGGCGTATGACCGCGCATCGTGGCAATGCTCAAAGCCGTTTCCCCAAAGTTTCTCGCCGCCACATCCGCTCCATGACGTAGTAGAGCGATCGCAATCTCGCGATAGCCATGAATCGCTGACACCATCAAGGGCGTGTCTCCTAACCGATTACGGGTTTGGCAATCTGCGCCTCGACTCAGCAACAACTCCACCATTTCGGTGTGCCCTTCAACCACCGCTAAGTTCAAGGCTGTCTCGTACTCTTGATCCCTGGCGTTAATGTCAGCTCCCGCATTGAGTAAAGCAGTCGCGATCGTGGTTTCTCCACCAGCCGCCGCAGCCATCAGCGCTGTAGCCCCCTGGCGGTTCTTAGCGTTTACCTCTGTACCTTGAGCTAGCAGGGCTTCAACCACTGGCAAATGCCCTTGATCAGCCGCCAAGGTCAGAGCAGTTTCTCCCTCACCATCTTGAGCATTGGCATTTGCACCTTGGGCTAACAACCCTTGCACCACATCTACAAAGCCTAGTTCTGCCGCTTGCATCAAAGCTGTTCTGCCGTCTGGAGTTTTGCCATCGATCGCTGCTCCCTGCTCGACCAAAACTCTGACAATTGCTACCTGATTTTCACTAGCTGCTAATGTTAGAGCCGTTTCACCATGACTAGTCTGGTTAGCATCAGCTCCCGCTCTTAGCAACGCTTGAACCACGGCTATATGCCCTTGAGCCACTGCCAGATTCAGCGCTGTATCCTCATCTTTATCCTGCACATTGGGCTTTGCACCTGCTTGTAGCAAGAGTTGCACCGTGGGGGTGTGGCCTTTCAGTGCTGCCGCCATCAACGCGGTACTCCCATCATCGTTGCGAGCATTCACATCCGCACCGTGAGCCAACAGAGTTTGCACGCTATCCACTTGGTTATTGGCTGCGGCCAACATCAAGGCTGTAATGCCAAACCTAGCTCTGACCGCGTTGACCTCTGCTCCTGCCTCCAAGAGCGATCGCACAATTTCTGTGTAGCCACTTTGAGCTGCAAACATTAAAGCTGTCGTGCCATCTTTATCTTTGGCATCAGCAGTCACGCCATCCGCTAGCAAAGCTTGGACCTGACGGACATCACCCCGTCTAACCGCCTGAAGAAATGCAAGATTGTTAGCAGCGGTCATTTTTCGGCATTACCCCGTTCAAAACGTAAATTTTCTATCAGTAGAGAGTTGACTATTATGCTAACTTTTATGAAGTCCTTAGCCAATCCTTAGATTCCCCTGAGCACACTATGAGCTTTGAGATTCCTGCATCGACAAAATTCTGGCTCAACTTTCTACATCCCATCATGATGTGGGTTCTGTTAGCGATCGCCCTTTACGCAACCTACTTAGGCTTCCAATGGCGACGGACGCGTAAAGCCGAGGGGGATGAGAAAAAAGAGCTGGTCAAAGGTAGATTTAACGTTCGCCACTACCAATTTGGCTCACTTATGCTAGCTGTTATGGTAATTGGCACCTTAGGTGGCATGGCTGTCACTTACATTAACAATGGCAAGTTGTTCGTCGGCCCTCACCTCTTGGCAGGATTAGGCATGACCGGGATGATTGCGGTCTCTGCGTCTCTCAGTCCTTTGATGCAAAAAGGCAATGACTTGGCTCGCTACACCCACATTGCTATTAATATCGTGCTCCTAGGACTGTTTAGCTGGCAAGCAGTTACCGGGGTGCAAATTGTTCAACGTATTTTGAGCCCTGAAAGCTAGTTCCTGCAATCGAATTTTGCTACGTTAACTCAAAAACTCCACAAAAAAAGGGGCACAAGTTGCCCCTTTTGCATATCTTTTACAAGATTAAACTAATACAGGATTGAACTAAGCAGATTTTCGCTTGAAGTGCTTGGGGAATGGTACCCCAATTTCGTTATGAAAGTCTTCTTGCACTTTATAAGTAAGGCGACGAGAGATTTGCTTAACCACTTGATAAAGCAAGCGATCGCCTGTGCTCTGAATAATATGTTGCGGTAGCGTTTGAACAAACTTAGGAAACTGTAGCGATACGACTAGATCGAGCTGCCACTCTACTCGCGTCATGACTGGGGGTAGATTAGAGAGCAGCGATCGCTTGATCTTCATCGTCTCAACGACTTGCTCGGTTGGCACTTCCACCAACTCCAACTCAGCTTGGAAATCTACGTCGTAGCCCTGGGGTACATAGTCAGGGACAGGAATGGTTTTGATGCGGTAAACCCCTTGATCCTGAGGTAGCAAATCTAGACCCACTCTCGGTTCTACTTGATAGCCAAACGAGCCATAGGGTCCCAAGATTAAGGCGTAGCCGTTTTCACCTAAAGCTTCCACTTTAATTGGATGAGCACAGCGACGAAACCAACCGTGATGAGTATCTAGATAGTTAGCAACAGTGGCTTGGTCAGCCAACATCTCCATGCAGTCGATAAACCGACTCTGAAATTGAGTCGTTTCCGTCTGGCCCTGAGCGGTATCTTCTGAATTCAAATAAGTCGGCTCTATAAACCCTGTCATTGGATGCAAAATAGCCTCAGCGGGATCAGCAGGTGGATGTTCAATAAAATTTGACTGCATAGCAAGCGTTCCTGCACTAGTTGCCCATCGCTCAACTCTAAGACTCGTAAAAAGTTATTTGGTCTTTCCCATTCTATGGAGAACTAGTAAAAACCAACCTTACTTTATCGAAGATTGAATCTTGACGTGGGAGGTAGATGTGTGAGTTTCAGCATGATTGTCCCATCAGCATAACGCCCACTATTCTGGCTCAACATGCCTAATGTTACGGATTAAAATTTAGACTTGTGCGCTGAATCACCCCCAAATTTAGGTATTTTCCAGTTTAGTTGCTTTACTTCTAGTTAACGAAGCCGCCGATCACATCTGGGATGAGATCAAGATCAACCAGTGCCAGAAATATCTACCTTGAGCCAGTAATCTGGCTACGCCACAGCCTGAATTGAATAGAAAACCCTTAATTATACACTGGGGATCAATTCATTCCACAGAAGGGTAAGGAACTACAGAAGTTCCACTATAATCGTGTAGGTTTGTGATCAGTCTGTCTCAAGCGATCGCGCCTTTATAGACAGCCTGCCGCTGAAAAGTCTACGTAACTAACAAGGAAAGTAGAAACAGCAATGAAAGCGTTTGTAGCTGGAGCCACAGGTAAAACAGGTCGCAGGATTGTAGAAGAACTACTCAAGCGCAACATTCCCGTCCGGGCATTAGTTCGCGATGTTGCCGCAGTTCGTGACAGTTTTTCCTCGGAAGTCGAGTTAGTGGTGGGAGACGTATTGCAGCCTGATACCTTATCCACTGCTTTGGGAGACAGCACAGTGCTTTTATGTGCCACAGGTGCCAGACCCAGCTTCGACTTAACAGGCCCTTACAAAGTGGACTACAAAGGCACTCGCAACTTAGTAGAAGCTGCTAAAGCTCAGAGAATTGAGCACTTTGTCTTTGTTTCCTCGCTCTGTGTCTCGAAATTCTTCCACCCTCTAAATTTATTTGGTCTAATTTTGGTTTGGAAGCAAAAAGCAGAGCAGTATCTACAACAAAGTGGTCTCACCTACACCATTGTGCGACCAGGGGGACTGACGGAAGCAGAAGACTCTAATGCCGTGGTGATGAAGCCAGCAGACACCTTGTTTGATGGCAGTATTCCCCGTCGTCAGGTTGCTCAGGTTTGTGTTGAAGCGTTGTTTCAACCCAGCGCTCGGAACCAGATTGTGGAAGTGATTGCTGAGGCAGCCGCACCAGCAAAAGCGGTTGAGGAACTGTTTACCAGTGTGTCCTAATTGAACGAAAGCAATACTATTCGGCGATCGCCACGTCGCACTCGTCGCCTAGCTCCAGTGGCTATTCAGCAGAGAAAACGCCAAAACCGGAGAGTTAAGGCTATACAAAGGTTTCTCGCTACCTGTCTTGCTCTGCTAGGGCTTCTGTTAGCACTCTCACATTGGCCCACGCGATCGCCACTGCCACAACAGCCCCAAGTTCTTAGCAACTTGCCACCCTTAGCCATGCAGGGGGGAGATCCTTACATTCGAGCTTTGATGCGAACCATTTCTGCCAGCGAGTCGAATGATGACTCTCCTTATTCGTTGCTTTATGGCGGTCGGCACATTTCCGACCTGAGTAAGCATCCAGACCTCTGCATTAAAATCGTCAACGGCCCCAACAAAGGGAACTGCACAACAGCAGCAGGTCGCTA
This sequence comes from Trichocoleus desertorum NBK24, assembly GCF_030409055.1. Classification (GTDB taxonomy): domain Bacteria; phylum Cyanobacteriota; class Cyanobacteriia; order FACHB-46; family FACHB-46; genus Trichocoleus; species Trichocoleus desertorum_B. The sequence goes on from NZ_CP116619.1 coordinate 1,374,130, forward strand.
TCAGTTCCTAACTACCACTTGGGCCGAAAAGTCTCGCCTATATCATTCCCAACCAACCCGATTTCTGCTTTGGGAGGCTTATAGCTTTGAGCCACAGTATCAGGATGAGGTTGTTTATGGCTGGCTCTATGACGATCAAGCTTGGGGGGTAGATATCCCAGCTTTGTTACGAGCAGGTGAGTTAAATCAGGTGCTGCAACTCTTATCGGGCACTTGGACAAGTCTAGGTTATGGCATTGAAGACAATGTCATGACAGAAGTCTTGCCGGAGATTTATCAAGAAATGCTCCAGGAAGAACTGCAAGCCATCAGCCTCTCGCGTTATAGCCAAGCTAGGCCCGTACTGCATTGGTCTGTTTGGAACTCGATCAGTCAGTCTCTAAGGCAAGAAGCGATCCAGAGCAGCTTTTAATTCTTCAATTTCAACTTCAATGTTGCCTTCTAAGGCAGCACGAGCAACACATTGCGTCAAATGCTCATCTAAGATCATCCGGGCCACTCGATCCACAGCTCCTCGAACTGCGGCCAGTTGTACCAATACATCTGGGCAGGGGCGGCTTTCTTGAACCATGACTTTGACACCACGCACATGGCCTTCAATGCGGGAGAGGCGATTGACGATACGCCGTAGCGACTCTTCGCTATGCACATGGGGATGATCTGCTAAGCCGTTTGCATCATGGGAGTGATCGCCATGAGCTACATCCTTAAAGATCAGGTTGTTTGTCCCTGGTGAGGACAGCATTTCATTAGGATGGGGCTCAGATTTAGTCATTGTGCTCAACAAGGACAACAGAGGTATGTTTCATTCTAGCTTAGGGTGGATCTTCCAAGGGTCGGGTTAGGGGTTGGCTTCTACACTTGGATTGTTGACAGAGGGTGGTTTGTAACCTGACAGAGCTGCCAGTTCTAAAAGCGATCGCGTCCCTGGGTAGAACTCACCTTCAATCTCCCAAGTGGGATATCCTTCGATTTGTTTGGCTTGGCACAAATCTGGCTGCGGTTTTTCTCCCTTCAGGTCACATTCTACGTAGGGCACCGCAGTCAGCGCAGACTTAAACAAGGCTTTTTGATCAGCACAATGAGGGCACCAGTAAGCACCATACATCTTGGCTCCTGTCTGTTGCAGGTGTTGAGCCAAGCTTTGTTCGAAGGCGATCGTTTCAGGCGAGGCAAGAGGATTAGCCGCCGTTAGATCGTCACATCCTCCCAAGAAAACGGCCAAGCTGAGGGCGATCGCGATACCCCAGACTTTTGACTGTTTAAGTAATGGTGCTACTGAGTTCCAAGCATGCTGAGCGTTTTTTTGGTTGAACCACATCTCCTTAGTTCTCCTCTAGTGCATCAAACAAAGCTTAAGACAAATGCCACAAAATCCCTTTTCCAAAAATGGAATCAAAGGCTTTTGTGGCATGTATTGATAGGGTTGGCAGAATCTCTGAACTAGTCTGAACTAGAGGGTTGCCAAAAGCTGCTTAATGCGACCTTCCTGGCGTTCTTGCAGTTGTTCAGGAAAACTCAATTCGACCGCAGCACTAGCAGTTCCTTCACTGCCTAGAGCAGCTAACGGTTCTATGGTTCGCACCACTGCTAGTAAGCGCTTCGGTAAGGGATGCCCATCTTCCACCAACACACCGACAACGGGTTGATCGCGTTGCAGCGATTCCAAAGCATTAATCGGTTCGTTGAATTCTAACCGCAGACTCCGGACTCCCATCTCAGTTGCAGTGGCCGTATAAAAATGGCCTTCCCAATATAACTGAGCAGGTGCTTGAATTCGTTTGCGAACCTTCTGGCCTTGGATGGGCTTTGCCTCTTGGAAAGACCGAGTCAAGGTAGTCGCAATAAAGCGTAGAGAATCCAAGGGGTCATCTAGTTCTTGGCGATTTTGTGAATACCACTCTCGCACATCCGAGTAAAGCACGATCGCTAGAGCATCTAACTCGGATTGACTGGGGTTAATAAAGTCAACCACTAGAATGGTTTGAGCATCATTCAGTGGCACCCCTCGCACGATCCGGGCTTTAAGAAATGCTCTGGCTCCGTAGTCACCCACCAGTTCCAGTTCGATCTCGTCCGGTAAATTGGGCCAGGAATCTAGAACAATTCGCGCCCCAGATTCACTGACATCCTCAGTTTTGCCTCTCCAGGTTTGGTCGGGGCCATAAATGACGGCAGTTAACTTGCGGTTGAGGCGGTGAGTTCGTCGCAATTGCGGCTGCTCAAAGGCCACCAAAATTGCGGCCACAATTAGCACCAGATTGAAAATGCCCCAGAGCATGTTTACCAGGACAGCTTCGGTATCTTCTGGCCGTAAAATCAACCAAAATGGCACCGCTAACAACGACAGTGCCACTAGAACTGCTACCGCTACCAATGGGCGAGCTGATTCCCAGTCAAAGTCCCGCTTAGTCACCGACAACCCTTTATCGGTGACGTTGAAAGACCCCATTTTAGGGTTGATCAAGGCCATGAACGTCACTGCACCTGCATAGAACGACATCGCGAATTCATAGATTTCGTTCCAGAACGAAAAGCGCACATTCTTGTACGTGATGAAGTTGGCGTACATCGACAAGAGAATGTGGGGCAGAGCGTAGGCTAGAGTTTCTAATCCCAACCCTCGAATCGGGTTAATGCTAAACAGCAGAAACAGGGTTGGGGCGATCGCGTACATTAAACGCGGAAAGCCAAAGAAAAAGTGCGAAGTAGCTGAAAAATAGCAAATTCGCTGCGGGATCGTCAGGTTGAGCTTGCGGTTGAGGAGAGGATTTTCTAGGCGCAGAATTTGGGCCATGCCTCTAGCCCAGCGCACCTGCTGACCAATGTAGGACGAGAATTTCTCTGGGGCTAACCCCGCCACCATGATCTGGTCGTAATACACCGATTTGTAACCCAAGGAGTGCAGCCGGAAAGCAGTGTGGCAATCTTCTGTCACCGTTTCTGTCGCAATGCCGCCGATTTGTAGGGCATAGTCTTTACGAATGACCGCCGCAGAACCGCAGAAAAAGGCCGCATTCCAAAAGTCATTACCCTTTTGCAACACCTTATAGAAAAGTTCGTTGCCCACGGGCACTTTGCCACGAGTGAGCAAGTTACGCTCGAATGGGTCTGGGTTATAGAACCAGTGAGGTGTCTGGACAAAGGCCACCTTTGGGTCCAGGAAAAAGCCCACCGTGGTTTGCAGAATCGGTCGAGATGGAATGTGGTCACAATCTAGAATCAAGACCAAGTCGCCATCGGTGCGGGTAAACGCTGTGTTAATGTTGCCCGCTTTGGCATGGTCGTTATTGTCGCGGGTCAGCAAGGTGCAGCCAAGCTCCTCGCACATCCTGCGCAGAGACTCCCGTCGGTCTTTATACTTTTCAGCCCGACCGTCATCCAAAATATAGACCCGCTTTTTGTCCGCCGGATAATCGATCGCCAAAGCTCCCAATACCGTTTTGCGAACGATTTCCACATCCTCGTTGTAGGTCGGAATGTAGACATCTACCTTAAACAGGCGATCGCTAGGAATGGTAGACAGGTCAATCGGTTGGCGCTCTTTGATTTTGAGGGTTTGAAAGTAGGCCAGAAACAGGGTGATGATCGCGTATAGCTCTGCCCCATACAGCACCACTGAAAAAAAACCGTTAACCAAACCGTCAAAGTTAAAGGTATAGGCAGTGCGATAGTACAGGTAACGCGCCGTCGTCACCGAACTCAACCACACTAAAAACAGATGCAAATACTCGCTGGTCTGCACATCGTTGCGCTGTTGCTCGATGCGTACAACCAACCAACCAATCAGCATCAACAACACAGCAACCACGCCCTGTTGCCAAATCTTCAGCGGTGTCGTGATTAAGGGCAAAGACAAGCCGAACAAGAGTAAAGCCAGCAACCAAAGCTGACGGCGGTTTAGCGAGTCTAAGACCCGATCAAACCAACTGGGAACTCGATCGACTAACCAATCGGTCAGTTTATCCAGGGGCGATCGCCGCCTTGGTACAGTCGCTAAGGACTCTGGATCTGGCCGTAACGGGGGAGAGGGATTGGCCATCTATTTATCCTGCTTTGCTACACGCTTTAGATAAAGCTGAGTCACACCGTAGAGACCCAGAGCGAACACAACGATTCCAGTCGGCAACACGAACCAATTGTCTTGGAGAAAGCGGGAAGCTTTACTAAAAGGATTGCTGTTATCCAACCGCCGTGGGGAGCTTTGCTGGAGAAACTCTAAATTGTAAGCATCTGGATCATAGCCAGAAGCCCCTGCTTGATTCGCACTGACTAGCGCTGTATCACCATTGAGTTGGAAGAACAATGGATCTTGGTTCAGCACATTCTGGACTTGTTGCAAGCCTGCCTCTGTTTGGGCACTCAAAGCTAGCAGAACGCGATTGTCATTCCAAGGAGAAATTACTTCTTTGATCACCCCTTCACTATCTGGCAAGGCTTGAATCTGGCTTTGATTCCACCTCCGAGAGAACAGATCTTTGAGAACAAAGCCGCTTGCTTGGAAGGCTTCTGGGAAAGGGAATTGCGATCGCTCCCCAATTGCCACTAGGTTTTGTCGATTTCTTACCTCTTCAGGTAAGGCATCAACTGTGTAAGCTTCCACCTTCACCGTATCCGCTTGGCTCAATCGGCCTAATCTCTCACTAAACTCTAGGAAGGTGCCCAAGGCGGTGATCGATGGGGTAGTGGGTAAAACCATCGCGGTGGTCGAGAGGTCTTGAGGGGCCGTAAAAGGATACCCTGTCGCCAGCAACTTCAGGTCAGGAATTTGGACAACGTTCTGGCGCTTGAGGTTAAAGCGGGTGTCGGCATGGACTTTCCCCCACAACTGCTGGTCATTGACCCGACCACAGTTAGCAGGTTCACGGGGGCTGAGATTAAACACCACCTGAATTTTGGAGTCCGGTTTAATCAAGTCAGCCGGGAGGTTGACGTTTAAGGTTTCCCTGGTAGCTCCTTGCTCGGCGGTCAACCGCTTACCGCCGATCGGGGCACCATCAAGCCGCACTTCTACCGTAGAGAGCCGAGGATTAACCTGGGGGCCGTGGCTATATACCAGGTTCATCGAGCTACCGCGCGTAAACTGATCGTCTGGCAAAGCCCGGAAGTTCATTTCCACCGGTGGGGCATAGGCCCCTCGAACAGTCACATCCTGAAATGGCTTATCGTCCGCAGTTTTTAGATCACTGAGCTGGAAGGAATTTTTGTCTGGGAGATAACCAGGCCATTGTCTAGGAGATGGGGTGGGTACAGGCGTAATGTCATTGACCACGACATAATAGCCAGTGCTAATCTGACGATCTTGTGGCTGTACTAAAAACTGCACAGCTTTGTTGACGCCTTCCGGCCCATTACCTGTGGCAATCAACACGGGCACCCCATTACTCCGAGTAGTGGCTAGCATCAAAATGCCTGCATCTGGGGGCAAGGGGTTGCGATTGCCGTCTAAGACTTGATTGCCTGCGATCGCCAGCGGCAGCTTAAGCGACTTCAGCCCAGGTTGGTCTTCGGGAGTCCCGATCATGACCAAGCGCTCATCGGCTCTCGCCTGATTGATATTTTTAACCAGTCGAGTTTCTAGCGGTCGAAACTCTGCTAAGCGTCCTAACGAAGCTTGGAAACGAGCAGCGGAGGTCAACCAGTTACTGTCTACCTGGTTAGGTAACAGATACGTCACTCGGTTAGGGTCAAGGCTGAGATTGTCAAAGAAAGGATAGGGATACCGAGCAAAGTCCAGCCTGACGGGTTTGGGTTGGTAATTAAACAGCAGCTTGGAATCAGGTAAGATTTCTGTCCACAAAGTCGGGTCAGCGGGATCAGTACAGGTTGCTGAATTATTCTGCTGAGCCACCAACGACACTTCATTAAAGTCTTGAATTAAGTTAGGCGGTACATTGAGCAGAACTTGACCAATTTCAGACTGCTTGCGGTTCAGCGGCACACTGCCGATGCTGGTGCCATTGACTCGGACGGTTAGGTTAGAGCGATTCGCTAAGAGGGCGGGCGAGTGCTGAAACCGTACCAATACTTTAGCGGAGCGCAGGTTCCAGTTCCGGGGCCGTGTAAAACCTAAGCGAGCATCAGAAAATACACCTTGTAGTCGTAACCGATTCCCTACCACCGGACTGCGATTGAATTCCATTACATAAGGAATGGTTGGCCCTCCGCTAGCAGGCGTATCGGGTGTAGAGCTGGCACTGGGAGCCGTAGTTGATTCTGACGGGGTAGAACTAGTAGATTCTGGGGCCGCTGGAGCGGGAGCAGCAGGCTCAGGATCAGGCTCTGGGGCGGGTTCTGGGGCTGGCTGATAAGAGGCAGGTTCTCTAGGAGCGGGCGCTTCTACTGGGCCAGGATCAGGGGCTGGGGCGGGCGCGGGTTGGTATACCGGAGCTTGCGGGGGCGGCTCTGGCAGCGTGAACTCCTCAATGATCTGATTTTCTGCTTCTTTAATATCGCGATCGCTCTGCTGGGCTACGGCTAAGCTTGCCGTCACTCCAATAGCTGTGCCCGCAAAGCTGAGCAATAAAAGCCAGATCATAGGGCGCTGTTGGCGGCTCCCTGGGCGGGACTGGCGGCGGGAAGATGGAAGGAAGGGACGGAAGATGCGTGGCATGGATGAGTAGGTTTAGCGGGTGGGGCTTTAACGAGGTTGCAACAGTTGAGAAGAAACGGTGTCAGGTGGCAGCAAGCCTAACCAAGCCAGGTTTTGCACATAATAAGCGGAGTCGTTATCCCAAAAACCATTGCGGTATCGGGACTGCAACTTCTGCTGCCAAACTTGCTCAGCGATCGCAGGTTCCAGCAGTCGCCAAGCAGGATACAACATGGCATATTGAGCGGTGGCTTCATAGCTCACGGTGGGTGCCCCTGAAAGATCAAAAATGGCGGGAATTTTTTGTTGCGATCGCCATTGTTTTTGTAAAAATCCTAAATGCTTTTGCAGATACGCTTTAGCAGGTGCAGAGTCAAATAACTCAGCGTCCCACGCCACCCGCCACCAAACCCGGTAAGCATCAAAACTGTACCGACTTTGCAGTGGCCCAGAGAGCGGCAATGGTTGAAACTCCCCTGTGGTCGTATCCAGCGCCACCCAATCACTCGGCAAGCCAACCGCTGAAAGCTTGGCTGAATTTTCCAACGCTTGATAACTACTGTCCACCAAGCTCAGCCAATCGTGGTTGGGGTCTACTTGAGCGAAGAGACGAAACGCATAAGGCGCGAAATAGGACGGATTCAGTTGAATCACGCTCTGCTGCTGAAAAGCTGCGGCTGGCCCTGGCAGTAAATAGCGCTGCCCACCCGCAGCTACAGTGGAAAATCGCCACAAGTCTTGCAGCTTGACTTGCGCTAACTTCAGGTATTCTGGTTTCTGCCAACGCCGGGAAGCCCAGATCAGAGCTGTAATAGCATCTACATCAGCGTCACTGGCAAAGTTGGGATCGATCGCACCCCATTTTGGTGGCTCGTTAGGGCTTTGTTCGAGACGGCCCCACTTCCACACCCAGAGCTGGTCAGTCCGTTTGCCGTTGGCTTGACGTTGCAGATTGTTTTCTGACCACTCCAACGTTTTGGCGAAGGTGGTGGGATCATCAATCAGGACGGCTCGTAGCATGGCATAGGCTTGCCCTTCTGAAGTAGAGCGATCGCCCGCTTCCCGGTCAATCACCCGCCCATCGGCTTGGATAAAGCGTTGCCGATAGGCCGCCCAACTTTGCTCTAAGAGCTGCTCAATGGGAATTGCTGCCGTGGTTGAACTTGTAGTCGGGGAGGGGCTGATAGCAGGTGCCGTTGTAGCTGGAAGAGGGGTTGGTGGAGACTGCCTCGCATCGCTCAAAAAGCTGGAGCATCCGACCAAACCCATTGCACCGAGCAAACTAACCGATGTTGCTACCCGACTCCACCATGACCACGAGTACTTTTGTTGTTTAGTTTTGGGGTACCGTAACATCTCAACTGGCCCTGCACGTAGTAAAGCTAGAGGCACAAAATTGAACCGCATGGTGACAACACCATCCCTTTGGCAGTTAGTAACGTTCCCACGGAGGTTGAAACCCGCGCTGTCTTAATAGGTCTTCCTTAATCTGCTGCACCCTGCGAGACAAACTACTATCCGGGGTTCCGGTGGTTGCTTGCTGTACCTGAAGTTGCTCAAGTTGCTGTAAAGCGGTCAGAGGCATCCCTTGAGCCGCCATCAACTCAGCCAGCGATCGCTGCGCCCCCACATCAGTCGGATTGAACGCCAGCACTTGTGAGTACAACTCTTCTGCCGCTCCAAAGCGACGTTGCTGGAACCGCACCCCGCCCAAAGCAGACAACGCTTCCACATTATTCGGTTGTAGCTGTAACAGCCGCTGGTAGGCATCGCTGGCTTGATCCAAATCTCCCAATGCTTGGGCTACCTGACCTTGCAGTTGGTAAGCACCCGGATTGTTGGGGTTACGAGCTACCAGTTGGGCGGCGATCGCTCTGGCTTGGGCAGGACTCCGAGCCGCAATCACTTGAATCGAGCGCAACTGCAACACAGTATTGTTCGGGTCAACTTGCAGCAGCGCATTGTAAAGCGGTTCACGTCGGGGATCAGGGGGTAAAACTCCCACCAAAGTCACCAATTCCGGAGGCATATCGGTAGGGGGGCGGGTTTGCAGCCAAGTATTCAAAACCGCTTCCGCCTCTGCCAGAGAAATCCGTTGAGCCTGATAAGCCAAAGCGGCTCGACCAAGCTGAATTTGTAAATCTTGCGGATTTAGAGCCACCAACTGGTTGTAAATTGCGATCGCCTCGTCCGTCCGCCCCTGGGTTTGGCGAACACTAGCCAAGCCTTGCAGCGCATTATTGATAATGTCGCGATCGCTGGGGTTACTGGCCAAAATCGCTTGATAGCGCTGGGCACTCGCTTCCAGATTCCCTTCGCGCCGTTCAATTTCAGCCAGCAGCAGTTCCGTAGCTCGGTCTTGAGTTCCAGCCGGAGTATTCGCATAGGCAGCCAAGGCACTTCTAGCCGCTGGCAAATTATTTTGCTGAATGAAGATTTGAGCAATGCGGAAGTTGAGGAAAGGCGCATTCACTCCTGCTTGCAGCAGTGTTTGGTAAACCGGAAATAGTTCGGGGTCAGCATCTATAGCCGATAGCGCCTGGGCCAGTTGCTGTAGCTCAACCGGATTAGTAGGGAGCGGTTGCAAAACCGTTCTCAGTCGTTGCTGCACTTCAGCTTGGGAAGCTACTCCTAACTGGCTCTCCAAGGCTAATTGCTTCAGCGCCAAAATTTGACTGTTGGGTTGCTGCTGCGTCAGTTGACGATACAGTTGCAGCGCATAAGGACGCTCGGCAGGAATACCGCTGAGCACATCGGCCACTTCTTGCACCAAGGTAGGAGTGGGATTAGTTTGGCGCTGGAGTTCCTGACGGTAAAGGGCTGCTGCTTCTTGGGTTAGGGTCGGAGCATTCGCTTTACGGCCTAACTCATTAAGTGCCCGCGCCAGAGGCAACACCGCTTCCGGACGACCTCGGAGCGGATCTAACGCTGCTAGCGCTTCGGCAGATTGCTGATTGGCTAAATAAGCTTGAGACAGCTCCGAGCGGGCCTGAATTGCAGTGTCGTCTAACTCGCGAGAGGATTGCAGTTGCGTTTGCAGAATGGCGATCGCTTGAGTCGGATTGCCCGTTTCTCTCAAAGCACGAGCATAGGCAACGGCAGCATTTCCTGTAATCGATCTGCCTAAAGCGCGATAACGGTTGAATAGAGCCAGTCCTTGTTGAGCATTTCCGGTGTAAGTATAGATTTGCGCTGCCCCCAGAATCGCATCCGGGGTGGGGTTGTTCTGGAGAACCACTTGGTAGTCAGCCAAAGATTCGGCAAAGCGGCCTCGGTAGCCTAGCAAAAGCGCCCGCTGTGCCCGCGCCTCCAAATCGTTTGGCTCTAAAGTCAGCAAAGTAGTGAGGGCAATAATGCCTCGGTCTTGCCACTCAGCACGGTAGCCTCCTAGCAAACCCAGCGTTTTCAGTGCCAAACGGTTGTTTGGGTCTTGCTCTACAACCCGCTCATAGGCTTGAAAGGCATCGGCATCTCGTCCGGCTCGTCGGTAAGCGATCGCCAAACCCAACTTGGCTTCTATCGATTGGGGGTAATTGCGAATGGCTCGCTGAAAAGCCGCGATCGCATCATCGACCAAGCCACGATTGAGCAAAGTATAGGCTTGTCGCACCGGAGCGGGCACCGTTTGTGCTTGAGCTGGGGGAATTTCCCACTGCCAGAGGTCTATCATCAAGCCACCACTCAACCCCAAAACCAGCAAGCAAGAGCATCCTAAGCGCTTCAGCCTCACTCTGCGGGCGTTTTTACGAGTGTCATGCCGTTGGTTCATTGCAGCCTACCCTTCGGTGTGACATCAAATTCAGTTTTGAGGCGGAATCCCGCAATCGTCTCCGAGAAACCATTCAACTCCTGCAAGGTAAAACCTAGCCGCAAGTTGGGCAAAAAGCGAAAATCGTAGTACAGCTCCAGAACATCTGGGTTGCGATCGCCCTGCTCACGCCGCAAAGCCGCATTAGACAGTTGGCGACCATAAGCGAGACCCAAGCGATCGTCAGGGGCAAACACATCTAAAGCGGTAACCCCTACGTTGTAAGTATTGCCCTGTTCGCCGATGCCTCGGTTGTTGTACTCCCCGTAGCGACCAAACAAACCCATATTGAGGCTAGGGATAAAGACTTCTGCGTTAATGCCAAAGCCTTCCTCGCGATCGCCCCGTTGAGGCCCCGTTATCCCATCGCCTCGATTCACCTGAAAGATTTCTCGGAAGCCGTCGCCTGCACCCGTTTCTCGCCCGGTAGTGTAGGTAGCCCGAATAATGGCATTGCCGTAGCGCAGTCCCAGTTCACCTGCAAAACCATCCAAACTAAAATCCCCGATACTCCGGGCGGAAGAAAAGGCCGCAAATCTCGCTTCGATGTTGTCCGTCAAAGACCAATTAACCAACGCTCCTGGACGAGAACCGATTCCTGTAGCCGTCAAAGCGGAGTTGGTCTGAAATACGGGGTTAAAGAAGTGGCTGGCTCCATCCTTGGCGAAACTGTTGCGATCGAAATAGGACGTTAAGTCCAATTGCCCCACCACAAACCGCAAGTTTGGCAAGTCCCTTGGAGAGGTAGCGACAAACAGCTCATTCAGGCTCAGACCTTCTTGTTGAGAATCCGCCAACCCCTGCCCAGTGGTCAAATCCAACGCCCCACCAAACAGAATATTCGGGGTTAAGGGGTAAGCTGCCGATAAGCGGGCTCTAGCAGATGAGTCATTTCCTTGATAAAGATAGACGCCTTGCAGTTGCACCGAAGGTTCGCTCAAAGCCGTACTCCGCAGAAGCGGCATGGAGGAGGTTTCTGGTCGAGTTTCCAAGGCGGCAGCGGGCGTTAAGTTGCTCGGAGGCACCGTGGTACTTTGAGGCGCTGTCGGTGTTGGTGTGTTTTGGAATGGTGGAAAAGCTGTTGGCTGCCCCGATGGATAACCGCTGCCATAAGGACTCGGAGCACCGGAGGGGCCATAGGGCGCACTGGGATAAGGGCGGCTGGGAGCAGGGTTGCCAGGATAATTGGGCGCAGCGTTGTAAAAACTACCAGGATAGGCTGGGGGCGGGCCTGAAAAATTGCTGGGATAACCCGGAGCGGGTGGGTACGGACTAGCAGGGTAAGGAGTAGCAGGATACCCTACCATAGGCCCAGGAAAATTACCGGGATAACCAGGACTGTTGGGATAAAAATTGCTCGGATAACCCGGAACTGGCGGATAGGAATTATTGGGATAAGCAGTAGCGGGGTACCCTACCGTAGGCCCAGGAAAATTACCGGGATAACCAGGATTTTGGTTATAAATGTTACCTGGATAGCCAGGTGGAATAGGACTAGAGAAATTAGTCGGGTAACCCGGATTTTGGTTATAGAAATTATTGGGATAGTTAGGAGCTCCATTCGAGAAATTGCTTGGGTAATTAGGCGCTCCTTGATAAAAATTACTGGGATAGGTAGGCGCTCCTTGATAAAAATTTTGCTCTACAGGTGGCGCACTCAAATTAGGCATTGAGGGCGCAGCTACAGGCGCTGAATTAGGAGAGGGGGATGGAGCAAATCGATTGTAGAAATAGACATTATTTGAGCTATTAGAGGGGTTAGAAACACCACCGGAAACCATTGGAGCGGGCATCGGGGCAGGAAGTGGCTGTCCCATCGGGTAGAAACCACCATTAGGATTCCAACCGTAAGGACTGCCATAAGGATTCCATCCTCCAGGTGGCATAGGTGATGCCTGAACAGGAGGTAGCTGCCCGACTGCGTAGGGATAGGGGTAAGCATTACCATTGGCAACTCCCCACCCTGGCGCGGGGACAGGCACTCCAGACATCCAGGGCAATTGCTGAGGAGAAAAATTGCTGCTGGATGCTTCCGAGCGAACCGTAGGCAATGGAGTTGGGACTGGCAGCGGTTGTTCGGCGGCGGAAAGCGTGGGCAAATTGCTACCCTGCCCTAGAGGCTGGGGCCAACCATTGCAATTACCTCCACACATCCCAGGGCCATACTGACCGGGTACGCCTAACCCCGTACCATTCATCTGCCAGTAATTATCAGCCGTCTGGATAGGAACAGTAGGGGAAATGCCAACAGTATTGGTAGGAATCGAGGTGGATTGAGCAGAGGGCGATCGCTCAGGAGCACTAGAGGTAGCCGATCGCTCAGGAGTAGCCCTAATTTCCAGATCAGTATTTTTTAGCTCAAGCGGCTGAGCTAGATCCACTTCAGCAGCAGACAAACTTTTAGGGGCATTGAGGGGAGCGGCCATAGCCACCCCAGAGCGAACCTGAGCTGTAACGTTTTTGCCTCTGATCTTTTTCTTTTCTTTCCTTTCTGCGTCAGCTTGTCTCTGAGTAGCTGGGACTGGATTCGGAGAGGTTGCCTCAGGCGTTGGCTCTTGCTGATGGAGAGAGTTTGCCAAGCTAGGCTTTGCCTGAATTAACCCAGCACCCAAAAGCAATGAGATTGAGCCAGATGCCAGGACTCTAACGGAGAATAAATAGCTACGAAAGATAGACCAACGAGAATCAAGCATGATATGGCTCACACCTACTGTGCTGTCTGATGCGGTCTAGCGAATATTGAAGCGAAGACTGTCGAAAACACTGAGACTGCTGAAAACTTTAGCAGAAGCAGTGGTCATAAGGAAAATAAAAGTCTTCTTTATTTAAGTGCTTCATCTAAATACTTCGCTGATGTTTGGATCTGAATTCATCTAAACGCTGAATTAAAATCAAAATTGGAATCAAATATTTTAGACAGCACCCATCCCTTGAACGGTCTCAAAAGAGCCTATCTAAGGAAATACAATACTTTGAGATCTGTTGGTACAATAATCTGCTGAAGTTCATTAATTTTTCACACAAAAAACCCAAATATTAAAATATTATTTCTATCAGGAATACCAGGCTCAATAGCTAGTTGATGCTATTCTGATTTTGCTTTCATCAACTAATAGGATTTTGTTATTTTATTAAAAACTTACTCGCGATCGCCATGCCACATCAGTTTCTAAATCTCACCCAAGCCAAGCAGATTTGGCAGAAAGCGCTACCCTATTGTCTGAGCGCCCTGGCTCTTGCTGGCACTGGTTGCTCGGAGGCAAAAGCTCCTGTCGCTCATTTGAGCTTTCAAGTAGAACCCGCTGGGCGATCGGGAGTTTATGCCATGTCAGGCAGCACCAATCTACCCGATCAAAGCCAGATCACTGTTGCTGCGATTCGCTATCTTTCTGCCAGCAACACAGCACCCATAGCTGCTGGACGCTTGTCATCAGAACTTTCATCTCAGCTAACTTATACAGTCTTGAGTCGGCAAAAGGTTGCAGTCAACCAAGGCAAATGGCAAACCTCGCTGAATCTTTGGCAAGTTGCACCCAATGGTCAAATCCGGGAAGGATGGCAACTCAATCAACCGGAACTCAAACTTCCCATGACTCCTGCGCCTGATGTCGTCTTCCTAGCAACCTTCGAGCCTGCAAATCAACCAGCTACTATTTCCCAAAAATTACAAGAGCAAGGTCTGCAACTAGAAGGTAATTCAGCCCGCTTTACTACGGATGGCCAACGATACTTGCAAGTGAGTCAAGCATTACCTGTAGCCCTGCCCACAGGTAAAACAGCTCCTCCCGCCATTACCGCAGCTGATACCAACGGCGGATGGGGCGATCGCTCTGGGAACACCCCTAAACAATCAAACACAGAGGATCTCAAACCATCAGCCAGCGCCAATATTAGCCAAACTACTGCCCCGCTCTCACCCGACCAGCAACTTCGCTAGTTGATACCCATCTGAAACCGGATCTACAATATCGAGTTCAGTGGTATCCAGGGTTTGAGGAAGCAGTAGTTTAGATTGCCAATGCCATCAGTGCAAAAGCAAAACTTGTAGCTCAGGAAGCCACTCGCTGTTGTACATGGATAGGCTCCACTTTTTGTGAGCGAGGCTGATGACTCATATTGGAATGAAATCGATTGAGGCTAGTAGCTCGTCCAGCATCTAATTGAGGTAAATCTTGGAAGGCTCCTTGCAACACTTCTAACTGAGACATAATTTGTTTCAGTTGAGTTTGCAACTCATCTACCTGAGCATGAGCTGCGGTGGCTTGCAACTGTGCCGCCTCAGTCGTTGCCCCTGCTTGAGCAAAGCTGAGGAAAGCTTGAGCGGGATGCAAAGCGGAAACGGCAGCTTGCATCGACATCGAACGAGGGGCATCAGTTTTTACCTCGGCCGTTGGAGTCGAAGCTGTTGCAACTTCAAATGCAGGCGGAGCTGAGTCGGTAATTACTACAGGTTGAGCTACATTAACGACAGTTGCTGTCACAGCCTGTGCAGGTTTGTCATACAGAAAATCAGAGAGTCCTGTCGCTGCCAAGCGAACTTCAGATAACTTCAGATCTTCTAGCTGGCTCTCTTTTACTTGCAAATCCTCTTTGAGGCTAGACAGTTGTTCCTCGGCTTGAGCAGATTTACGAGAAGAGTGCCGCCAACCTGTTACCGCGATACTTGCAATTCCTGCACCCAAGCTCAGCGCCGCTGCAAACCCTAAATAGGGAGCTGCTACATCTTTCAGCTGACCACTAAAAACAGGTTCTTGTTGCATCCGAATATCAACTGGTTGTGAACCCAACACAACTAGTGGCAACGTCAAGCTAGAAAACACCGTGCTAGAGAGAAGAACAGCAGGTAGTAAAAAGCTCTTAAGTGGCGATACAGGCATATTTCGAACTCCAAGCAAATACGGGTTTCAAAGGTCGTTAGTTTCGTCGTGGAAATGATGTTTACTGTTTTCATTTCCCTGGCTCTTCTATAACTCAGGGCTAAAAGCAGCGGCTGACTGGGTGAGCAGAGAATTAACCCTAGAAAACTTAAGTGGAGTAACTTCTCTTCTTTATAAACATTAATAGGTATCTCAGTAATTTCCGTATAGAGGTGATAAAGACACCCCTAGACGCTGATGAAGATGATATGAATTTTGCTTTAAGGCCTCTAGGCTCAAGCATCTACCTACGTCTATCCCCTTAGATATAGGTCGCATCTTCATAATTCGGACAAATGCAGGAAGTAAATACCTCAAAAGGTACATTTTTTCTAGAAACAGGTTTGGATTGCAAGAAGTTTAGATAAAGCTGACTAATAAAATCATGAATTTTTTGATAAAACGACACTTTCGACTTGGGTTGGCGTCGTAGGGCGTAGTTTTTACTACCTGCTGGTTACGGTGGAGTCCCTCGGAACTATTTATTAGCTCAATGACCATTAAGCTGCTATTCCAAGCAATTTCTGCAATGAGTTTAATAGCCAAACGAAACATTGACTAAAAATATGATCGAATTCTTCCAGCAAGTCTCAAGTTTTTTTAGACAGCATTCTCAAAGAGTGGTTCACGTCCGGAACCGCTGGCGATCGCGTTCTTTGCCCCAATGGCTAGCCTTAGCTCTGGTTGGTTTCTGTCTCAGTTTAGGACTACAGTTCTATCCAAGCTTAGAGTCAGCGAATGCTACCCCCGCGATCGCTTTCCCCCTAGCGACCAGAGGAGCTCAAATTATTGATGCCAGAGGTCGGCCAATATTACTGCGGGGAGTGAATTGGTTTGGCATAGAGACGGAACTGCACGCCCCTCACGGCTTATGGGCCCGTGACTACCGTGAGATGTTGGCGCAAATCAAAGGTTTAGGCTACAACATCATTCGCCTTCCCTTCTCAGTACAAGCCCTACGCTCTGCTGAGGTAAGCGGGATTGATTTTAAGATTGGCGCGAACCAAGACTTGGAGGGTAAATCGCCCTTAGAAATCATGGATGCTGTGATTCAAGCAGCGGGGCAACAAGGATTGTTGATTTTGCTGGATTGTCACCAACTTAACGATCAACGCATTCCAGAGCTTTGGTATGGCGATGGCTTTACCGAAGCAGATTGGATCGACACCTGGAAAATGTTAGCAATTCGCTACAAAAACCAGCCCCATGTGATTGGAGCCGATCTTAAAAATGAGCCTCATGGTCGTGCCAGTTGGGGCACGAATGACTCAGCGACAGATTGGCGACTGGCGGCTGAGCGAGCAGGCAACGCCATTTTGGCTGTGAATCCTAACTGGCTAATTGTGGTCGAGGGAGTAGAAAACAATGTCCCAGGGCAGAAGCTAGCAGTTCACTGGCAAGGTGGCAACTTAGAAGGCGTCAAGCGTTTCCCGGTTCGCCTAGCAGTCAAGGATAAATTAGTTTATTCGCCCCATGAATATGGCCCCGGTGTTTACAACCAGCCTTGGTTTTCAGAAGCAGCTTTTCCTAAAAACCTTTATAGTCGCTGGGAAACTGGGTTTCACTACATTGCAACTCAGAAACTAGCGCCGATCTTGATTGGAGAGTTTGGGGGGCGACAGGTAGATCGCAACTCCCCTGAGGGAATTTGGCAACGGCAGCTCGTTGACTTTATTCGGCAGAAACAACTGAGCTTTACTTACTGGAGCTGGAACCCGAACAGTAAAGATACTGGCGGTATTTTACAAGATGACTGGCGCACGGTGGAGCGTGATAAACAAGCCCTCCTCAGCCAACTCTTACCCAAGTTGAGTGCTCCCTCAGTTCCTTCGGCAACAAATCGCGCCACTCCTCCTGCCAGACGTCAGCCCATTCCAAGAGTTCAACGTCCAACGAGGCGATCGCCTACCCCATCCTCACCCACTCCGTCTTCACCTGCTTCATCTGCCACAACAACTCGACCTACCAAAGCTCAACTGCAAGTGAAGGCTGCGATCGAGTCAGATTGGGCTACTGGCTTTTGTACCAGGTTCTTAGTGACAAATTCAGGCAAGACCGCAACCCAAAATTGGCAGTTGGCTTTTCGGATGAACCAAGCCAACATTAACAACAGCTGGAATGGTAGCTTCAATCGTCAAGGTCTCCAGTATCAAGTCACTCCGCCTGATTGGGGAAAGACACTACAGCCGAACCAAACGATGGATCTGGGCTTTTGCGCTACTAAGTCGGGCTCCGATTACCGCCCCCAGCAAGTTTCGATTTCCAGCCCTTGAATTTTCATTAGAAAAGAAAAACCGGAGGTTCAGATATTTCTGGAGCCTCCGGTTTCACTTAAGCCCCAATGGGGGCCTTAATGCAGATTAAATAACGTGATTAGAGGAGATTAATCCTCATCGTCGTCATCCACAACCTCGCTAAACTCATCATCAATCAGTTCGTCATCGTCCAAAATGGCAGATGTAGGTTTCTCCTCTCCAGGAACAGGCACGGTGAAACTTTCAAAGCTGAAGTTGGGGCGATCGTCAAACGCACCATCTAAGCCGTAGCTACGAGCTGTGCGATCGTCTAAAACCACATCCCGCAAGTCTGCGTCTTCGTCAAAGACATTGGTGCCATCAAAGCTGAGGTCAATGTCCGGACTGCCAACTTCTTCATAAGCATTGAAACCAGTACCCGCTGGAATCAAGCGTCCGATGATCACGTTTTCCTTCAGACCTCTCAACCAGTCAGACTTACCTTCGATCGCAGCTTCTGTGAGAACCCGTGTGGTTTCTTGGAAACTAGCCGCCGAGATAAAGCTGTCTGTGTTGAGCGATGCCTTGGTAATACCCAAGAGCACAGGCGTATACTCAGCAGGAGCCCCACCCGTAATCGCCATTGCCTCGTTGACCTGCTGAACTTGGTAAAGTTCAACCAATTCACCAGGCAACATGGTAGTGTCGCCCCCGTCATCAACACGAGCCTTGGAAGTCATCTGACGCACGATAACTTCAATGTGTTTGTCAGAAATATCAATCCCCTGGGACTGATATACAGATTGGACTTCGTTCACTAAGAAGGTTTGTACCTTCTGCAAACTAATGAGAGATGCGTCATGAACTCCCAGGGTTTCTCGGTTGACCTTGAAGACGATTTCTAGGATTTCGTGAGGATTGGATGGACCATCCGTCAGGGGTTCTGATGCGCCAACTTCCTGACCATCAGAAACAATCACATTCTGACCAGGGCCAAGGGGGTAATCTGTCATCACCCCATCCGATTCGATGACTTTGACTTCCGCCACATCATCATCACTGTAGACCACTTGAGCCGTGCCAGGACGTTCTGACAAGATGCAAGCTTCCTTAGGTTTGCGAGCTTCCAGCAATTCTTCAATTCTGGGCAAACCTTGGATGATGTCTCCAGTTTTCGTGCGTTCAAACACCAGCAGTACTAGGTTGTCACCCCGCTGTACCAGATCGCCATCATCAATGTGCAGCACTGCTCCAGGAGATACCCGATAAGGACGAGCAATGCGCAAAGTAACTTCGGAATCAGCCACTCCAACAACTTGACCAGAGTCTTCTAGTTTAGTGCCAGCAGCGATTTCGGTTCCAGCAATGAGCAAGTCACCCTCTTGCACCTTGGGAGCTTTACCTTGAGTGCTAATGACCACTCGGTCAGCGTCCCTCACTACTAGGACTCGGCGAATTGCCTCAGCCCCTTCGCGAATACCTCGAACTTCACCCGCTTCTTTACACTGAATCTCAGTCCGCGCGACTACAGCACCTGGAGCAATTTGATCGCCGTCTTTGACCAGGAGCCGAGTGTTGGTACTTCCCTGAGTCGCATCTGCGGCAATATCGCGACGAATGACCAAAGACTCCAGAATCACGAGTTGGAGACGCATGATTTCTGAATCAGTTTCGTCTGGAATCAGCTCAATATCGGCAGCCAACTGAGGTGCATCTTGATCAATTTCTAGCACGAGCTGGGTGCGGAGCAGTTCTAAGCCTTCAACGGACTTAACCCGCTCTCCATCCTTGTAAGGGAGGCGCTGTACCGCTCGTAGTTGAATGGTACGGCCCGATTCTTCACTAGTGGAAGCTTGGCTCGGCACAGAAGGTTCATCAGGAACGACGAATTCAGTCACAGGCCGCAACAGCACTGCTGGACCTTCGGGTGTCTCTACATACTCCATGTAGCGCAGTTCGCTGAGCGTCAAACCAGGAAGTACTTCTTGCCCAGGATTAGCCAGAGTAGGTTCTTTACCCATGAATTCTTCGGGGTTATCAATCATGTGCAAGTCCCCTGGCTTGATCACGATTTCCCGTAGAATGTCATTCTTCTGGATCACTTCGACCACACCATTGCTTTGGCAGAAGATGTCTTTAACGACTTCAGTTCCTGCCTCGACGTACTGGCCGTCCTCCACAAGGAGCAAAGAAATATCTTTGTTCACTTCGTGCGCTTCTTCTGGAATCCAAAGCAGCGTACCGCCTTGAACCACTTCGTAGCCTTGCTTAGCTTTGCCTCGCTTCGCGACTTCAACGCCAGAGTAACGGATGATCCCGCCTGTTTGAGTCCGGTAGCGATCGTCGATCAGCTCTGCAACGACCTGGTTGTTCGTCACCTTAGTACCAGGCGTTGCTTTGAGGGAGAACGATTGGTTGTGGTTAGTTTCAACTAAGTAGTGATCGCGGCCTTGATAGCTCTCTACCCGCACCCGCGCTTCATCTAGCAAGACTGAAGCTGTAATAATTTCAACTTCACGGCCTCCTTTGCCTTCAGCTTCTTGCTGAGGTAGGCGCACAGTTCCACCATGCTCTGTAATCAACTTAGTTTCAGCTAGGACGCTACTCGCATCCACGCGATCGCCGTTCTTCACGATCGGTTCAGCACCTGGCGGCAAGTTGTAAACTTCACCCGACAGAATCCAGATCAAACCACCCCTTTGAGCAATCCGAGTGGTATTGCCCTGACGGTCTTTCTTCTCTTCGGGCACAATGTCTGCAAACTTGACTTCTCCAGCCAAGTCTGAAGCCACGTCTTTACTAGCCTTCTCAGTCGTGCGCCGAGTCCGACCCGCAAGGGGAACTTCTGCCAAAAATTGATCCTTCTTGACATGCTCACCATCTTTAACCAGCAAGGTTGAACCTTGAGGAATCGCAAAGGATTCTTTCTTAGAACCCGATTCCAGCATCAGATCAGTATTGCTTTCCGCAATTAAGGCTTCATCTCCATGACGGGTTCGGTAGGGACGAGTCCGAAAACGCTTAGCGTAACGAATGGTGCCTTCAAAGGTAGCCCGCACTTGACGCGCCATTTCCCCTGTGAATACCCCTCCCGTGTGGAAAGTCCGCATGGTTAGCTGCGTTCCAGGCTCACCAATAGATTGCGCAGCGATAATGCCGACGGCTTCACCCAAATCAACCATGTGAGCGTGAGCCAAGCTCCAGCCGTAGCAGTGCTGACAGACGGAACGAGTTGCTTCACAAGTTAGGGGCGATCGCACCACAACTTCTGCGACGCCTGATTGACCAATGAGGTTGCAGAGGTCATCTGAGAGGTCTTGGTTCCGAGCTGCAATCACCTCGCCAGTTTGAGGATGAACCACATCTTCTGCTACCACCCGACCAAACAAGCGGTCTTTGAGAGGAATCAAGACGCGATCGCCGTCGGTCATGCTACGCACTGGGATACCTCGTTGGGTGCCACAGTCAATTTCACGAATGATCACATCCTGGGCCACGTCAACCAGACGACGGGTGAGGTATCCAGAGTCTGCGGTTCTAAGGGCGGTGTCTACCAGTCCCTTCCGTGCCCCGTAGGAGGAAATGATGTACTCAGTGACAGTCAAACCTTCCCGGAAATTGGTTTTGATCGGTAAGTCAATAATTTCACCTTGCGGATCGGCCATTAGTCCACGCATACCGACCAACTGGCGCACCTGGGAGATATTTCCTCTAGCCCCAGAGAAGGCCATCATGTAAACCGAGTTCAACGGATTGGTGGTTTTGAAGTGGCGAACCACCTCATCCTTAAGTTCCTCACTCGTACCATTCCAGGTGTCAATAACCTTTTGAAAACGCTCTACTTCAGTAATCTCACCACGGGTATAACGGGTTTCAGTGTCTCGAATCTCTTCTTCCGCTGCGTCCAATAGCGCTCGCTTGGTCGGAGGTACTTGTAGGTCGTCTACACTAATCGAAACCCCTGCCTTGGTAGCGTAGCGAAAGCCCAGATCCTTCAGCAAGTCAGCCACTTGGGCGGTCCGAGCCGTACCGTAGTTGGTAAAAGACCAAGAAATTAGTTTCTTGAGCTGTCCTTTATCAACCACTCGATTCCGAAAAATCACTGCTTCTTCAGGCTTCTGGTTTGAATTTTGCTCTGCCATTGTTGCTCTCTGTCCCTCTTTTAATGCAGGAAGAGACGCGTATAGACGCGACACTGGGAAGTCGCGCCTACTCATCACGTCTGTAAAGGCTTACGCCATAAAGTTGCAGCTTCTACCGTCATGAAGCTAGTTGGTCAAGGCGTCTTGAATCGTCTTGTTGTAGATAATTCGTCCCGGAGTCGTTCGAATGTACTGCGAGATCAAATTCCCTTCATTGTCCTCACGTGTTCTGCGGAACTTATAAACTTTGGTGACCGTACCATCTGTAGACTCTTGGACTTCTACAGGTTCCGTATCCGGTTCGTTAGATTCGATAGCGCCATCAAATCGCACCCAAACATAAGCATGGAGGTCAACCTGCTGCTGCTCATAAGCAGTAATGGCATCATCTAAATTGGCAAAATAGCCACCTGACCCCTTCTGGTGAGTTGGATTCTCAGCCGTCAAGTAATAGCAACCCAATACCATGTCTTGGCTTGGTGTCACAATAGGGCGACCTGTCGCTGGCGACAAGATATTGTTAGAAGCCAACATCAACAGCCGAGCCTCTGCCTGTGATTCTAGCGAGAGTGGCACGTGAACCGCCATTTGGTCACCGTCAAAGTCAGCGTTAAACGCGGGGCAAACCAACGGGTGCAATTGAATCGCGCGGCCTTCTACTAAGATCGGCTCAAACGCTTGAATCCCCAAACGGTGGAGGGTTGGCGCTCGGTTTAGTAGCACCGGGTGACCATCAATCACTTCTTGGAGAACATCCCAAACACTCGGATCGCCCCGTTGAATTAGCTTCTTCGCAGCCTTGATGTTGTTCACTAACCCTTGGCGAATCAACCGATGAATCACGAAAGGTTGGAACAGCTCGATCGCCATTTCCCGTGGCAGACCACATTGGTGAATCTTGAGCTTGGGGCCTACCACAATGACAGAACGGCCAGAGTAGTCTACCCGTTTACCCAACAGGTTTTGACGGAATCGTCCTTGCTTACCTTCAATGATGTCTGACAGCGATTTCAAAGGACGGTTATTAGCCCCGACGACCGTTCGTCCCCGACGACCATTGTCAATCAGGGCATCCACTGCTTCCTGAAGCATCCGCTTCTCGTTACGAACGATAATCTCAGGAGCCAGGATTTCTTGGAGACGTGCTAGACGATTATTCCGGTTAATCACCCGCCGATACAAGTCATTCAGGTCAGAGGTTGCAAATCGGCCCCCATCTAGCTGCACCATCGGGCGTAAATCCGGCGGAATTACCGGAATCACCGACAGTACCATCCATTCTGCTTGAGCACCTGTTGCAATAAAGTTATCAATCACACGCAGACGCTTAATCAGCTTGGCCCGCTTCTGACCTTTAGAGGTAGCAATTTCTTCGCGCAGTTGCTCAGCTTCTGTTTCTAAGTTGATGTCTTGCAGCAACCGTTGCAACGCTTCGGCTCCAATGCCAACCTCAACCCCTTCTAGAGGCGAATCTTCGCTGTAAATTTGGTCTTCAATCTCAATCCATTGGTCTTCTGTCAGCAGTTGCTTATAAGTTAAGTTTTCTGCATTGCCCGGATTGAGCACCACATAGGCGTTAAAGTAAACAATCTGCTCCACATCCCGCAAAGGCATGTCAAGTAGGATCGCCATGTAGCTCGGGATCCCCTTGAGGTACCAAACATGAGCGACAGGAGCAGCTAGTTTGATATAGCCCATGCGATGCCGACGCACCCGCGATTCTGTGACTTCAACGCCACAGCGCTCACAGACAATCCCACGATGCCGAACTCGCTTGTATTTACCGCAATGGCATTCCCAATCTTTAGCTGGGCCAAAGATCCGCTCACAGAACAAACCATCCATTTCTGGCTTTAGCGTCCGGTAGTTGATGGTTTCCGGTTTGGTCACTTCACCAACCACCTGCCCATTAGGTAGAGTTCGCTCCCCCCATTGGCGAATTCGATCCGGAGATGCCAGACCAATTTTGACGTAGTCAAATCGCTGTTCTAGCTTTGGCATCGCTTGCAGCTTCCTTAGTGTCTATTGTTGAGATCTGTATGTTGGGCTTAGTTTTTGGTTGATGGGCTGCTAGCGGTCAGCTTGGTTAACTGACCATTGACTCTAGCAACCCATCTCGCATTAACTTAGGCGTCTTCTTCTTCCAGTTCGTCTCTGGAGATAGATTCGTAGGTGGGCCGAGAGGGGGCTCGACGGCTATTAACATCTGCCATCAGGTCTACCTCTACATCTCGGCTAGTTCCATCCTCCTTCGTTTCTACCTTGTGAACCGCAATATCTAGGCAAAGGGACTGCAATTCCCGCATCAGCACCTTGAAGGATTCTGGCGTTCCGGGACGAGGAATGGCTTTTCCTTTGACGATCGCATTAAGGGCTTCATTCCGACCTTGCATATCATCCGACTTCACAGTCAACAACTCTTGCAAGGTGTAGGCAGCACCGAAGGCTTCCAACGCCCACACTTCCATCTCTCCGAAGCGCTGTCCCCCTTGTTGAGCTTTACCGCCCAAGGGTTGCTGCGTTACGAGCGAATAAGGTCCAGTAGAACGAGCGTGAATCTTGTCATCAACCAAGTGAACCAGCTTCAGCATATAAGCTTTACCAATGGTCACAGGTTGATCAAAGGGTTCGCCAGTCCGACCATCAAACACTTGAATCTTGCCAGCATTATCCGGGTCAAATAGCCAATCTTGGCCCTTCTTCTTACTGGCTTCTAGAAGCTTGCCATGCACGGTTTCACGAGATTTCTCCGCTCCATGCATTTCGTCAAAAGGAACCACCTTGAAGCGGACATCTAGATTCTCTCCAGCCCAAGCTAAGAGACATTCAAAGACTTGACCGACGTTCATCCGGGAAGGCACACCCAAGGGGTTGAGCACAATATCCACAGGACGGCCATCTGGCAAGTAAGGCATGTCTTCAATCGGCAGAATCCGGGAAATAATCCCCTTGTTACCGTGGCGACCCGCCATCTTGTCACCCACTTGGATCTTGCGCTTCTGGGCTACATAAACCCGCACAACCATGTTGGCACCCGGAGGCAGTTCATCCCCTTGCTCACGAGTAAAGACTCGCACATCCACAACTCGGCCTTTTTCGCCGTTAGGAACACGCAGGGAGTTATCGCGAACATCTCTGGCTTTTTCACCAAAGATGGCTCGTAGTAGCTTTTCTTCGGGAGGCTGGTCTGATTCCCCTTTGGGTGTTACCTTACCAACCAGAATGTCGCCTGCTTCTACCCAAGCACCAATCCGAATAATGCCACTTTCATCCAGTTGCCGAAGCGAGTCTTCACCGACGTTAGGAATTTCACGGGTGATTTCTTCGGGTCCGAGTTTGGTCTGACGCGCTTCAATTTCGTATTTTTCAACGTGAATCGAAGTGTACACATCATCAGAAACTAGGCGCTCGCTGATCAGGATCGCGTCCTCATAGTTGTAGCCTTCCCAAGGCATGTAGGCTACCAGAACGTTTTGTCCTAAGGCTAATTCTCCGCCCTCGGTGGCTGAGCCATCGGCTAAGACTTGACCTGCCACGACGCGATCGCCCACAAACACGATGGGGCGTTGATTCAAGCAGGTATCTTGGTTAGACCGCTGATACTTCTGCATGGGATACTCAATTTCGCGACCTTGAGGCTCTCTTACTCGCAGCTTATCAGCCGCTACATAAGTTACTTCACCAGCGGTTCGGCTAACCACAACCATACCGGAGTCACGTGCCGCTTGAGCTTCCAAACCTGTCCCCACTAAGGGCCGCTCTGGCCGTAATAGAGGTACAGCCTGACGTTGCATGTTGGAACCCATCAAAGCTCGGTTCGCATCGTCATGCTCTAGGAAAGGAATCAACGAAGCTGCCACCGAAATGATTTGCACCGGAGAGACAGCCACATAGTCTACTTGGTCAGGCGTAGTAGTCGTGAAGTCCTGACGGTAACGCACTGGAACGGTCACGCCTTGAATGAAGCCTTCCTCATCCATCGGGATGTCGCCTGGAGCAACTCGCAAATCGTCCTCTTCATCGGCGGTCATATAGATGGGGGGTTGGTCTTTCAAAACCCGTCCCATTTCAACCGGATAAAAAGGAGTTTCAATGAAACCGTAGGAATTGACACGGGCATGAGTTGCCAACGAGCCGATCAAGCCAGCGTTAGGGCCTTCTGGAGTTTCAATCGGACAAATCCGTCCATAGTGGCTAGGGTGAATATCCCGCACCGCAAAGCCCGCCCGCTCCCGTGTTAAACCGCCAGGGCCTAAGGCACTGAGACGGCGTTTGTGGGTCAACTCAGCCAGAGGATTGGTTTGGTCCATGAACTGAGACAGTTGGCTAGAACCAAAGAACTCTTTAATTGCGGCAACCAAAGGTTTTGGGTTCACCAAAGACGCAGGGGTCAAAGAATCTGCATCCGAAACCGTCATCCGTTCCCGAATAATTCGCTCTAAACGGTTGAGACCAACTCTGACTTGGTTTTGCAGCAACTCACCGACAGAGCGCACCCGACGGTTGCCTAAGTGATCGATGTCATCAATACTGCCAATATCAAATTCCAAGTTGATCAGATAATCAATGGCAGCCAAGATATCCTGAGCGGTCAGGACTCGAACTGTATCTGCCACATTGAGTCTGAGCTTCTTGTTGAGTTTGTAGCGACCGACTCGACCCAAGTCATAACGCTTAGGATCAAAGAAGCGAGAATCCAACAGCTGCTGTCCACCAGAAACAGTCGGAGGCTCACCTGGACGCAGTTTGCGATAAAGCTCCATCAAAGCTTCTTCTTCGCTAAACTGGCCTTCCTTCTCAATTGTTTTCTGGAAGTACTCTGGATGACGTAGCGCATCAAAAATTTCGTTATCGCTGAGACCCAATGCCTTCAACAGCACCTGAGCAGACAGCTTGCGGGTTTTGTCGATCCGCACCCACACCAAGTCATTTTTATCAGTCTCAAACTTGAGCCAAGCGCCTCGGTTGGGAATCAAGCTGGCATTGTAGGTACGACGACCATTTTTATCGGTTTCAGATTTATAGTAGACGCCAGGGCTACGAACAATCTGATTGACGATAACTCGCTCAGCACCGTTAATAATGAAGGTACCGCGATCGGTCATCAAAGGCAGGTCACCGATGAACACTTCCTGCTCTTTAATTTCACCCGTCTCTTTGTTAATCAGGCGAGTGGGGACATACATCTGAACAGCGTAGGTACCATCCCGTCGCTTCGCTTCATCAACGTCGTACTTAGGCCGCTTCAGTTTGTAATTCTTACCTAAGAAATGTAGCTCCAGTTTGCCTGTGTAATCGGTAATAGGCGAAAAGCTCTCTAGCTCTTCGATGAGTCCCTCTTCTAAGAACCAGCGAAAACTGGATCGCTGAATCTCAACTAAATCTGGAAGGGTGAAGGCCAGTGCAGTTTGAGTCTGATTAGTCATGCGTCTCCTCAGGAGGGTCACGCCCAGCGCGAGTCCCAGATGTTATGCGATCTGCACAAAAATGTCAATAGAAAACTTTGGACCCTGACGAGAAGGACCCAAAGGCGTAGTCTAACGAATTAAATGAGCAGTTGAAAGATTTAAGGTAGTCTCCAATGGGCTGTTTAGCTAAGCAGCTGAAATTTTTTAGTTGAGGTGAGGAGAACTGTCGGCACCTTCCCAAATCAAGGAAGAGACAGGAGCAGTTTCCCAATAGCGTCTGCTCAAGGGGTTGTTGACTGACGCCACAAAATCGCTACTGTTGACACTCTTACCATTATGACGTAAGCGGAGGCAATTTGTGGGCTGTAGTTTTGTACTCAGCCATCAAATTCTAAAGCTTACTTAGAACTAAGGGTTAGGAGTAAGAGATAGCGGGGACTCCAGATGCTTTCGGCGGCAGCTGAGGTAAACCAAAAAGCTGACAAGCGTTCTGCGTCGTCTGTGCTGCTAGCACTTCTAGAGGCACAGAGCGCAGCTGCGCAACTTGCTCCGCCACATAGCGCACGTAAGCAGGTTCATTTCGTCGCTCTCCTCGCTTGGGAACAGGAGCCAAAAAGGGGCAATCTGTTTCTACAAGGAGGCGATCGCTGGGCACCATACGGGCAGAAGCTTGAATTCCAGCCGCATTTTTGAAAGTCACCGTACCACTAAAACTGATATAGAGACCTAACTCTAGGAACCATTCAGTTTCGGTCGGTGTCCCTCCCCAACAGTGCATCACACCGCGAACAGGACCTCGGTGTTGCCAGAAACCCCTTAACAACTGAGCCATTTCTGGTGCAGCATCTCGACAATGAATAATCACTGGCACGCTTAACTCTTGAGCGATCGCAAGTTGAGCTTGAAATGCTGCTATCTGCTGTTGCCGATTATCTGCTTTGTAAAAGTCTAAGCCTGTTTCACCAATCGCCACCACTCGCGAGTCGGAAGAGGCCAGCTCTAAGATTTGAGCGCGAGAATTAGATGTCCATTTGTCTGTATCCAGTGGGTGCAAACCCACCGCAAAAGACAACTCAGGAAAGCGATCGGCGATCGCTTGAATACCGCTAAACTCCGTTGGCTCTACGCAAGAGTGAATCAAGCGAACCACTCCAGCCTCTCGCCAGCGCTGAGCTACAGCTTCCAAGTCAGGCTGAAACGTTTCGAAGTTGATATGGACGTGCGTATCAATCAACTGCATAAGCAAGTCACTGATTGGTCTTAATGGGAACAACCTCACTAAATGAGGTTAGAGCAGAATTTGAAATTGCATCCATCAAGCCCACAACCCCTAGCAGCAAAATTGTCTGGTGCTCAGGCACCAGACTACCGCTACTCAAAGTTTAGTTGTCAGCAACAAACCTCAACCCTTAGGCTGCCAACTAGGAGGCAGCGGAAACGGGGGAGTTTTTGCTTTTTAGCACTTTAGCCAGGTTTGACTTTTTGCGAGCGCCATTATTAGGATGCAGCACGCCTCGCTTCACAGCTTTATCAATTTTGCTGTAAGCGTTGGCCATATGCTGTTGTACTTCTTGCATTAGCTCAGGGCTAGGATTCGCTGCATAGGTGTCTACAGCTGCTAAGTACTTTTTCATCAGGGTTTTAACCGCTGATTTGTAGGTTTTGTTGCGCAAACGGTTGCGTTCTGCGATCTTGACGCGTTTGATAGCGGACTTAATATTCGCCACAGCCAGTCCTAAGGAAACTCTCTACAACTACTTGGAAAGAAATAAAATACCAGAAAAACTAATATAGCATCTCCTTACCCTATTCCGATCCTTCAAAAATCCAGGTTAAGCTAGAGAGGCGAGTACGGGTTTGTCAAACCCGCTCTCCGACGGGTAATTCCTAAGAGACTGCATTCTGACTCCATGCTGCGAATTATTACTCAGCGAACTGA
This sequence comes from Trichocoleus desertorum NBK24, assembly GCF_030409055.1. Lineage (GTDB taxonomy): Bacteria > Cyanobacteriota > Cyanobacteriia > FACHB-46 > FACHB-46 > Trichocoleus > Trichocoleus desertorum_B. Next base: position 1,403,169 of record NZ_CP116619.1, read on the forward strand.
GGCACGAACCGAACTACGGCGTATTTGCGATCGCACTCACGATGACCAAGTGTTTCACAAAGAAGCCACGGTTCGCGAAGTGTTACAAGCTGTGAAGCGTCAAGGCGATCGAGCCCTGTTACACTACACAGCCGAATTTGATCAACAAGAATTAAAACCTGAAGAGTTACGTGTCAGTGGCTCAGAGTTAGATGCTGCTTACCAGCAGGTATCGAAGGAGTTACTAGATGCGATTCGTCTGGCTCGTAAGCAAATTGAAGCGTTTCATCGGCAACGAGTCCCTAAAAGCTGGGTTCAGTTTGGTGAAGATGATGTAGTTCTAGGCAAGCGCTACACCCCAGTTGATCGAGCGGGGCTCTATGTGCCTGGGGGCCGAGGGGCTTACCCTAGTACAGTTTTGATGAACGCGATCCCGGCGATGGTGGCCCAGGTGCCTAGAATCGCGATCGTGACCCCACCAGGACCCGAAAAATCGGTCAACCCAGCCGTACTGGTGGCAGCTCAAGAAGCAGGCGTTCAAGAGATTTATCGAGTGGGGGGAGCACAGGCGATCGCCGCTTTGGCGTTTGGCACCGAAACCATTCCCAAAGTAGACGTGATCACTGGCCCCGGAAATATCTATGTGACTCTCGCTAAGAAGTTGGTTTATGGCACTGTTGGCATTGACTCTCTAGCTGGCCCCTCAGAGGTATTGGTAATCGCAGACGAAACTGCCAACCCAGTCTATGTAGCGGCTGATCTGCTAGCTCAAGCAGAACATGACCCAATGGCAGCGGCAATATTAATTACGACAGACTCTTCTCTAGCTCTCAAAGTGGTCGCGGAAGTAGAGCAACAACTAATTGACCACCCCAGACGTATCCCTACGGAAAAGGCGATCGCGCACTACGGCTTGATCATCGTGGTCGATTCCCTGGAAACTGCGGCTGAGCTGTCCAATGAGTTCGCGCCAGAACACTTAGAGCTAGAAATCGCCGACCCGTGGGCCTTGATTGATCACATTCGTCACGCTGGTGCTATTTTCTTAGGCTCCTCGACCCCAGAAGCGGTAGGAGACTATTTAGCAGGCCCAAACCACACCCTACCTACCTCTGGCTCGGCTCGCTATGCTTCTGCCCTCGGTGTTGAGACCTTTATGAAGCACTCCAGCTTGATTCAGTACAGCCCAGCAGCGCTGCAAAAAGTTTCCGCAGCCATAGATGTTTTAGCAACCGAAGAAGGGCTAACTTCCCATGCCGACTCAGTTCGCCTCAGAACCCAACCCAAGCAGGTAGATCCACAATCCTAAAAAAAGCAAAATTTAGGCACTAACGCTGGAAAGATCGCTAAGCTAGCTGAAAGCGCTTCTCGTACCCACTGCAAGCTAGCTCTTTTCAGCGTCAGAAGTTGATGCCTAACAGTAGGACATGACTAAGGCTGCTTTGCATTGTTAGGAGGCCCGTTGTGTTGAAAACAATTGTGATCGCCCTAGATAGTTCGGGATTAGCTGAGCAAGTCATGCAAGCTTTGCAAGCACTAGTGCTGCAACCTTCGACCAAAATCGTCTTAGCTCATGTTATTTCTCCTTCAGAAGAGGAAAGAGAATTAGCCGCTGATCAGCCTCATCAGGACTTTGAACCACTTCCCTACCGTAATTTAGAGAAGCAATTACAGTCCTATCAAGCAACTCTAACTTGTCCGAGTGAACTAGAAATTGTGAGTGGCGACCCCGCCGAGGAAATCGTGCGGCTTGCCAATATCTATGAAGCAGACTTGATTATGATTGGCAGTCGAGGTCTGACAGGCTTAAACCGGATCATTCAGGGATCAGTAAGCAGCCAGGTAGTAGAAAGCGCTCCCTGCTCAGTTTGGGTCGTAAAACCCAAATTCCAGTAATCGGTTAGTAATCGCTAGAAAACCTAAACCCAATGACAGCAAGGTTAATCTTGCATGTCAAACTTTCTCATTCCTTCAAGAAAGCTCAGGCTTGATGAATTTTATACTTGACTCTGCTGGCGCAGCGATCGCAGAGGTGCTTGCACAGTAGACAGGTCAGGGCTTTTGGAAACAGACTGTGAAAACTCACTCAGGTTGCAGAGTCATCCTTAACTCTAATACACTCCTAGCCAAGACCAGTCATCATTACCCTACCCCTTGCCATGTTTGCAAGTTCAGACAATCCTGAACTCTCTATCGTTATTCCTTTTTATAACGAGGCGCTCAACATTGATCACCTGTTTGAGCGGTTACTCTCGGTACTCGATCAACTCCAAGTTCAGTACGAAGTTATTTGCATTAATGATGGCAGTCAAGATGACACGCTAAAGTACTTAGTGAAGCATCACCAGCGTCGGCCTGAAATTAAGGTGATTAACTTATCCCGTAATTTTGGCAAGGAAGTGGCCCTCACCGCAGGTCTAGATTTTAGCCAAGGGGCCGCTGTCGTTCCCATTGATGCTGATTTACAAGATCCGCCCGAATTAATTGGAGATTTGATGGCAAAGTGGCGGGAAGGCTACGATGTTGTATTTGCAACACGGCGATCGCGACAGGGAGAAAGTTGGATCAAGCGCTGGACTGCGGATGTGTTTTATCGCCTTATCGGACGCATGAGCCAAGTCCCGATTCCTCGAAACACCGGAGACTTCCGCTTACTCGATCGCCGTGTCATTGATGCCCTCAAGCAAATGCCAGAAAGAACTCGCTTCATGAAAGGGCTATTTGCTTGGGTCGGATTCAAACAAGCAGCGGTGTTTTACGATCGCCCCCAACGCTACAAAGGCACAACAACCTGGAATTACTGGCGCTTGTGGAACTTTGCCGTAGATGGCATTACTTCTTTTAGCTTCCTACCCTTAAAAGTTTGGAGCTATTTGGGTCTATCTCTCTCCATTCCCTCATTTTGCTACGCTACTTTTCTGGTTGTGCGGACTTTAATCTTCGGGATCGATGTACCTGGTTATGCCTCCTTAATGGTGGTTGTCTTATTTTTAGGTGGCATCCAACTAATCACGCTCGGCATCATTGGTGAATACTTAGGTCGAGTTTACGAAGAAGTCAAGCGAAGACCACTTTATTTAGTCCGAGAAGCCTATGGCTTTAAGACCACTAATCCCGAATAGCTTCATTTAACTTTTTCAGCAGCGATTGACAACGAATACAATGCCAATATCGTGACTCCTATATTTTGGAGCTAGCGATAGGTAGACTCTGCTGTATTCTATGAATGCAATGCTAGGAAGACTGTTAGGGGCACGCTACAAAGTTATACAAGCTCTAGGCTCAGGCGGGTTTGGTCAGACCTACATTGCAGAGGACATGCAGCGACCTGGAAATCCTCCCTGCGTGCTAAAACACCTCAATTTTTCGACACATCATTCCCAGGTTTTGCAGCAAGTGAGGCGCTTGTTTTATGCAGAAGCAGAAACTTTAGAAAAGCTAGGGAAACACCATGACCAAATTCCTCAACTGCTGGCTTATTTTGAGGAAGAGCAAGAATTTTATTTAGTGCAAGAATTTATACCTGGAAATCCTTTAAGTGTGGAATTACCTGGGGGCACTAAGTTATCAGAAGCCCAAGTCATTGGCATCTTGGAAGATGTTTTAGGAGTCTTAGCTTACGTCCACTCTCAAGGGGTCATTCACCGAGATATCAAGCCAGATAACTTGATCAGGCGACAGCAGGACGGCAAATTAGTTTTGATTGATTTTGGTGCTGTCAAAACCATTACCAACCAAGTGGTCGAAACGACAGGCCAAACCCAGTTAAGCGTACCGATTTACACCTCTGGTTACGGAGCTAGTGAGCAATGTTTAGGGAAGCCTCAATTTAGCAGCGACATTTATGCGTTAGGCGTGATTGCGATTCAAGCCCTAACGGGAATGCGGCCTTCCCAGTTTCCTCTCGACCCAGAAAGTAGTGAAATCGTTTGGCACGATCAAGCTCGTGTCAGTCTTCATTTGAGAAACATCATTGACAAGATGGTGCGCTATCACTTCAGTCAGCGTTACCAATCGGCGATCGCAGTTTTACAAGACCTCCACCAAATTGCTGATGCACCTGTTGCTACAAGCGATCCGGTTAAACCTGCGGCAACTCCGATCGTAGCTCCCACCGTAAATCCCATCAGACCTGTTAAAAGCGAGCGCTTTCGTCGGCTATGGCCCGTTTTATTGGGAGTTGGGGTTGCTGCAATTGCTAGCTTTGGGGTCGCAGCTCTGTTGAAAAAGCCTTTACTTCAACCTTTCATCGATGCGGCTGTAGAAACACCCACAGAAACTCTCAACCCACTAACTAGCTCCGATTCAGCGATCGCAACCACTAATATGAGCTGGGGCGAGAAAATTTTGACACCGGGAGTCGCCCCACCTACTAAACAGAAGGGAGTGGATGCGTTCGCCGCCAGTGCGTATCCTCAAGCAGTGATAGCTCTAGAAGCCGCACGTCAGGCAGAGCGTAGCGACCCCGAAACCCTGATCTATCTCAACAATGCTCGAATTGGGGCAACTCCTGCTCATGCGATCGCAGTGGCTGTTCCTCTAGGCGACACCCTTTACTCGTCCTTAGAAATTTTACGAGGGGTAGCCCACGCTCAAACCCAGGTAAACCAGAAGGGAGGGATTAATGGCGTACCACTCAAAGTTGCGATCGCCAATGACAGCAATCAAGCTGAGCTAGCTGAAGCCATTGCCACTACTTTAGTCAACCGCTCCGAAGTTCTAGGAGTTGTGGGGCATGGCACCAGCGATACGACTCTAGCGGCGGGTCAGGTTTACCAAGCAGGGGAATTAGCCATGGTGGCCCCAGTCAGTTCTGCCGTTCAACTTTCGACGCTGGGCGACTATATTTTTCGGGTGATGCCCAGCGATCGCTTCACCGCCCGTGCCCTCTGCAACTACATGCTGACTCAGCTACAAAAGAAGCGAGTCGCGATCTTTTTCAGCTCTGGGAGTAGCTACAGCGAATCCTTAAGCAGTGAGTTTAAGAATGCTTTATTTTACGGAAATCAAGGCCAGGTCGTAGCGGAATTTGATTTGGCTGGCCCTGACTTCAACGCTTACGAAACAGTTGAGCAAGCGATTAAGAAAAAAGCAGAGGTGATTATGCTAGCCGCCCCCAGTCAGGTGAGCGATCGCGCCTTGCAGGTGGTACAAATGAACCGCAGACGGCTTCCCGTTCTAGCCGGGGACAGCATCTATACCAAGAAGACTTTACAAGTGGGGGGAGAGGCAGCAGTCGGCATGGTTGTGGCGGTTCCTTCCAATGTTTTGGGGAATACTCGCCTACCCTTTCAACAGCAAGCCCAGAAGCTATGGGGGCATGAGATCGACTGGCGCACGGCTCTTGCCTACGACTCAACCCAGACTTTGGTCGCAGGAATCCAACGCGACCCTTCTCGTCGCGGAGTTAGACAGACTTTAGAAACACCGAATTTTGCTGCAACTGGTGCTCTAGGTGCCGTGTCCTTTTCCCCGACAGGCGATCGCGAAGGGGTAGTGCAGCTAGTTCAGGTCGCGCCCGCTTCTAAACAACAACCTCAGGTTTATCGGTTCAAGCCCATCAACTAGTCCTGAGCGCTAGCGAGAAATTTCCAGCATAGTTGCAGGAGCAGAAGTCGAACTAGCGGGAGTGTTGGGTTGCTGCTTCAGGCGCTTCAGTTGCAGTTCCCGAAATTGTGCTGCGGCATCATTCAAATTTTGTTGCTGCTCAGCTCCGTAGTCATCCGCACTCCGCATGCCACTAAAAGCAGCCCGGTGCATTAGGTTAAACAAACTGGAGGCACCGTTGCCAGAACGATCAGAAAAGAGATCGGTACCTCCATCCTTATTTTGGAAATCCTCTAACGGCTGCACAGCCCCGGCGGTTTGGGCCAAGGTTGGTTGAGGCAGTAGACCAGGAACGAGAGCAACACCGACTAGCAGACCGAGAATGAGTCGGGCCTGGAAGCGAGGAGAAGCTAATTTGATCTGAGGCTGCATCTTCATAAGCCGTTTTGGGTGCAAGGTTTACTAAGCTTTTACTGACGTTTAGGACGTAAACAAACTAGAAAAGCTCCCACGTTGCATCTAAATTAGGGATATTTTCTAGGTTTGTCGATCCACTTTATTCACTCTATAAAGACAGTCTAACTCTGCTTAGGCGAATGTACGACGCAGTAAAGGCTGAATGCTCAACAGCGCGACGAGATCAAACGCCAAAAGAACCAAGAGTGCTCCGCCTAAACTGACTGCTCCCCAAGGCGCTTGCATCACCACACTGTTTAAGGCCCAGTCGTTGTGTAAATAGAGATAGCGAATTGGCTCGATCGCGTAGCTCAGGGGATTGAGCGTCGCTACCACTTGTAACCAGCGCGGCATAAAAGACAGAGGCGCAAGCGCAGTGCTGGCAAACAACAGCGGTAAATTGGTGACAAAAATCACGGCAATCAGTTCGACGTGTCCGGGCAAAGCAAAGGCCAAACCTAAGCTCAAGCCTGTGACTCCCAAGACGAGAGCAAACACAATTAAAGTGACAACACCCAAACCGAGGAGATTAGGTAGACCAGCGCCTAGAAATGCGATCGCGCTGACAATCACTGCTGTCTGAATCAAGCTGAGCGTGGTGATGAAAATCGCTGAGGCCACCACAATGGAGAAGCGAGAAGCCAGCGGTGCCACTAACAGACGATTTAAGAAACCAAACTCGCGATCGAACATCACAGGCAGACCTGCATTCAGCGCCCCACCAAAAGCCGTGAAGACAATAATGCCCGCACCTAAAAACTGACCATAACTCTGGCTATCCCCAAACAAACCCTGCGGCACATTTTGAAACAAAGCGCCAAACAAAACCAGCCACATCAACGGCTGAATAATGCCAGCAATCAATGTAGAGGGACGACGTTGCAACTGAATAAATAGGCGACGGGTGAGCGCTAAAGTTTCTTGAACAAAGTCACTCAAAGCGCTGGTCTGAGGCAATGCGGTTTTTGCAGCGAGTCCAACGGCATGGCTAGGTAGAGCTGCATTTTCAGAAGGGACGCTGGGTTTCGGGGGAGTTACACTACGGCTCATTCAACTGTCCTCAGTTAGCTTAGGAATTAGTGCTCAAGAATTAACGCTCAGGGTCAACGCATATTTTGTTTGCGTTCGGCTTTGGGATCACGGCTCCCTGCCGCTGCGAGTTCTGCATCTACCAAAGTGCGACCTGTAGCAGCGAGGTAGACATCATCTAAGCTGGGGCGGGCTTGAGCAATGCCAAAGGTGGGTAGACCCGCCTCTTTGAGGGCTTGCTGTACCGTCGTGAGAGCTTCACTTTGGGACGCTACTACTAGATTGAGGGAATTGCCCTGAGCACTATTAATGATTACTTCCTGCACCGTCGGCAGGCTTTCTAACATTGCTCTGGCTTTTTCGGCTTCTTCAGGGGGCGTAAACTCTCGAATTCTTAAGGTAATGCGATCGCCCCCAACTTGATCCTTGAGAGCCGACGGTGTACCCGCTGCAATCACCAACCCGCGATCGATAATGGCAACGCGATCGGCTAAGGCATCAATCTCTTCTAAGTAATGGCTAGTGATAAGCACTGCGGTTCCTGCGGCTCGTAACTGACGTAGAAAGTTCCAGACTGCGACACGACTCTCAATATCCAAGCCTACCGTCGGCTCATCCAAAACCAAAACATCCGGCTGGTGCAGTAAACCCGCTGCCAAATCTAGCCGCTTCCGGAGTCCGCCTGAATAGGTGCCTGTCTTTTTATCGGCCCACTCTGCCAAGCCCAGTAATTCGATCGCTGTAGCAATTCGTTCTTTGGCGATCGTCCGAGGCAAATGATACAGCGCCGCTTGTAGTTGCAGCAGTTCCCGTCCAGTTAGAACTTTATCCAGTGCCACTTCTTGAGCTACGTAGCCCAGCAACTGTCGAGCTGCCCTAGGATTTTCAGTCACTGAAACACCAGACACCTCGACCTTGCCAGCATCCGGTTGCGCCAGGGTGCAAAGACAGCGAATCGTAGTGGTTTTACCTGCACCATTCGGTCCTAGGAGGCCAAAAATTTCTCCTGGTTCTACCTGAAACGAAACGTCTTTAACCGCTTCAACCTGACCGTAGTGCTTCTGGAGATGTTGAATCAGAACAGCGGGAGGCATAGCGATCAATATTCCTTGGCAATTTACAACTAAAGTTTAAGCAGCATCTCCTTTTATTCTAAACAGTTAGGCCTTGCAGCATTGGAATTGCACTGATTAAAGACTGGAGATTCTCGGTACAAAAGCTCAACAATTGATGGGTCAAAGGCAGACTATCTAGTACCATGCCAGCGCAGAGCAACATCAGATAGAGAATGGAATACTTAAACAGCGATCGCGCCTGATCTAAGTCAGCCGGAGCTTTTATCAGTTGCCATGCTTTCTGAGCAAAGACACTGCCCAATAGCAAGGCTACAGCAGCATACACCGCTCCCATCACATGTAAGGGATACACCAACAAAAGGGTCACGGGGATCAAGAGCAAGGTATACCACCAAATTTGCCGCGCCGTTTCTGCTTCTCCCGCGACCACAGGCAACATGGGCACCCCTACACTGGCGTAGTCTTTACGAATCATTAGCGCCAAAGCCCAAAAGTGCGGTGGCGTCCAGAAAAAGACAATCGCAAACAACACCCAAGCCGCCCAACTTAAATCACCTGTCACCGCTGCCCAACCGACTAACGGTGGAATTGCCCCAGCCGCGCCGCCAATCACAATATTCTGGGTACTATGCCGTTTGAGCCAGTGGGTATAGACCAAGACATAGACCACAATGCCCGACATCGCCAGCAAAGCGCTGAGCAAATTGGCAAAGACCACCAATAAAGAAAAGGAAACTGAAGCCAGGGCGATCGCAAAAATCAGCGCGTCACGAGGCTGCACCCGACCCGAAGGCAGAGGGCGATGCCGTGTCCGCTCCATTACATAGTCAATGTCGCGATCGTATAAACAGTTGATGGTGTTGGCAGAGGCCGCAGCCAGAGCACCCCCGGTCAACGTCACCAGCAGCAACAGCGGATTCACTTGGCCTTCTGCCGCAATCCACATTCCACCTGCGGTGGTAATCAGCAGCAGCAGGATAATGCGGGGTTTAGTGAGTTGGTAATAGCTCTGAATAACTTGAACTAAGTTTTGGTTTCGGCGGGGGGCTTGAGTCCAAAGCGTTTCTTGCATTATTTAGTTCCTATAAAACTTGCAGGCTACAGCAGCGGGGACACGACCCTACTGATCGTTAGCCATTCATGGCCTTATTAGGCTCTACAGTCTTACCTAAAGCGGGGCTAGGCAGGTTCAGAGTGAATGCTAGGCGAGGGTTGCACCGACAAACTAGAGGTCGGCTCAGCCGCTTTAATCGTGGAGCGATCGCGCCAAGCTACCACGGTGAATGCCACTAAGGTTCCGAGTAAAGCCGCACCAATCGCTTGGTGAGCCACGGTTAGCGGTTCCACCTGAAGGTGTAAACGAAATGTAGCGATCCCCAAGGCAACTTGCAACACCAGCAGACCTGCAATCCAGTTGGCAAACTGGCGCAGAAGTGGGCTTAGGGCAGGAGTTCGCCAAGCCAACCAGACAGTTGCGATCGTCGCTAAGCTAGCTGGCAGCACTCCAGCAATATGGCTATTCATCACTTGGCAGAGTTGAGCGGTTCCTAAGCATTGGTGTAACGCCCACTGCGAGCCAACTAGCGCCCCTAAAATGCTTTGAGCATAAACAAAGATAGCCGCGCTCAGACTGACCCAGGGTAGCTTTCCAACCGTGCCAGTGCCTTGATAAGGAACCAACGCCATGCGGATCACGAGCAAGGTCGTGAAATATAGCAATGCCGTTCCTAGGTGAGCCGTAACAATGTCGAAGCGCAGAAGTTCAGTGACTGTCAGTCCTCCCAAGGCTCCTTGAAACACAATCAAGCCTACAACTAGCGTGGCGGCCCAAGGCAACCAAGTTGGCAATTGGCGGCGATTCCACCAAGTAACTCCAAATAAGGCGATCGAAGACAAACCCAGCAGGGCTGCATCTAAGCGGTGGAACCACTCTAGGAAAACTTGCAGATTCATCTGCTGGCGGGGCACCAACTCCCCATAGCACAAGGGCCAGTCAGGGCAGGCTAATCCAGCATTCATCACCCGGGTAGCACTGCCAATTGCCATCAACAGCAGCGTCGCGATCGCCATCCGCATCACAAAACGCGAGAGCCATTGCACTAGCTGGGAGGACTCTGGCGCTAATTCAGGGTGACGAGGTAAGACAGAATCTGTCATAAGCGGTACCCTAACAAAAATCAAAATTTACTGGGATTTGGCCGACTCTCATCCTCACCCTAGCACTGGATCTTGAGGATGAAGGACTCTATTTACTACTTTAAGGACGCTATCCTTAAATGGAGGTAGGTTTAGGAATTTCTTTTGATTGTGAAGTAGGCTACAAACGGCTACATCTGGCTTTCAAGAGTTAAACCAGCATAAAAATCCAGACCTAGGATAAGTACTTCCAGGGCTTGATTCATCCGTCTTCGGTGCGATCCCGAAGAAATTCCTAAAGATATACAATGACGACCGATCTTCCCAACTCCCTGCTTTACCTTGGTAAGTAGATCGAACTGATAAAGCTTGATGATCCTAATTTTGCATTTAGCAAATTAATTCGTTTCTGCGGGAATTCTTTGGGCTGAATTTCCTTAGTTAATGAGATTTGAACTCATTAAAAAGAATTAATTGCCACTTAATCTCAAAGTTAGTTTTGATAGGAAGCTCTAACTAGCCGTGAAAATTCCCAGCGCTATTTCAGCCATGATTGCTGGCATCCTACTGACACTTGCGAGTGTTTGGTACGGCCAAAATCATGATTTGTTACCGATTGCAGCTTCTGAAGAAGCTCCTCTGGTAGACGGACTCTTCAATGTCATGATGACTATCGGAACTGGCATTTTCTTGCTGGTTCAGGGAGTCCTGATTATTTCCATCATTCGATTCCGTCGTCGTGAGGGAGACGACACAGATGGGCCTCCCATCCACGGCAACATCCCCCTCGAAATTCTTTGGACTGCGATCCCCGCCATCATTGTTTTGGGTATTTCGGTCTATAGCTTCGAAGTTTATCTGCGTGAAGGCGGCGTTGATCCCATGAATCACGCGGCTGCCCACGCCCCCAAGGCAGAACGGATGGCTCAAATGCCGGGAGCGGCGATCGCGGCCACCCTTACCGATACACCTGCCACCGAAAATCGCAATCAACTGGAACAAGAGCAAGCACTGCAAGATCCAGCCACGGCTGCGGTTCGGAATGAAACCATTCCACAACGCAAGGATGCTCCGGGTGAAGGCGTTACCGCAGGTCGGGTAGGGCCAACGCCTGACAAACAGGGTAAGGCACCTGAAATGGTCGTGAATGTCACAGGCTTGCAATTTGCCTGGATCTTTACTTACCCAGACAGCGGCGTGGTTGCGGCAGAATTACATGTCCCCACGGGTCGCGAGGTCAAACTCAATATTTCGGCCAATGATGTGATTCATGCCTTCTGGGTACCAGAGTTTCGCCTGAAGCAAGATGCAGTCCCTGGTCTACAAAGTGAACTGCGCTTTACACCCACCAGAATCGGAGAATATCCGCTCATCTGTGCCGAGCTTTGCGGTGCCTACCACGGTGCGATGAAGACTAAAGTTTTAGTTCAAGCGCCCCAAGATTTTGACAATTGGATTCAAAGTCAAAGGGTGGCGGCAGCGGAAGACTTAACTCAGGCGATCGCGGCTAACCCAGCCGATCTATCTACTGATGAATTTTTAGCGCCTTACACCCAAGATTTAGGCATCAGCGCAGCAGCACTTCAGGAACTTCCCCATAGCATGCACCAGATGCATCATGAGGATACTGTCAGCAGTACTGCCAGCTAAAGTAAGCCTAAGTTAAGGTTCAGTTGAGTTTGCTTTCAGAGAAATTTAGAGACTGTCACTTGGCATCTCTCTGTTGTGAGAATTGGCTATGACACAAGCACAGCTTCAAGAAACTGCCAACATCGCCGCCCACGGTTCCGAGCCTAAAGTAACCCATTGGCGCGAGTATTTTGGCTTTAGTACTGACCACAAGGTGATTGGGATTCAGTACCTGGTCACTACGTTTATCTTCTATTTAATTGGTGGTGTCTTGGCGACTGCCGTCCGCACCGAATTGGCAACGCCAGAGGTTGATTTTGTTAGCCGTGAGGTTTACAACAGCTTATTTACAGTCCACGCCACGATCATGATCTTTTTGTGGATCGTGCCTGCGGGGACGGGTGGCTTTGGCAACTTCTTGGTGCCTCTACTGATTGGGGCCAGAGACATGGCCTTTCCCCGGCTAAACGCGATCGCCTTCTGGATCATTCCGCCCGCAGGCTTGTTACTGCTTAGTAGCTTTCTAGTGGGGGCACCAGGTTCAGGTTGGACTTCTTATCCACCTCTGAGCACCATGGCTGCTGGCAAGGCTGGAGAAGCGATCTGGATCATGAGCGTGTTGCTGCTTGGAACCTCTTCGATCTTGGCGGCGGTCAACTTCATCGTCACGATTGTGAAGATGCGGACTCCCGGCATGGGCTATAACCAGATGCCGTTGTTTTGCTGGGCGATGCTCGCGACTTCAGCCTTAGCACTGATTGCGACTCCAGTTCTAGCAGGCGCACTGATTCTCTTAGCCTTTGATTTGCTGGCAGGTACGGCATTTTTTAACCCCACGGGTGGCGGTGACCCGATTGTTTACCAGCACTTGTTCTGGTTTTACTCGCACCCCGCCGTTTACATTATGATCTTGCCTTTCTTTGGCATGATCTCAGAGATTTTGCCTGTCCATGCTCGCAAGCCCATCTTTGGCTATAAGGCGATCGCTTACTCCAGCTTAGCGATCAGCTTTTTGGGCCTGATCGTGTGGGCACACCACATGTTCACCAGTGGCACCCCCGCTTGGCTGCGCATGTTCTTCATGATCACGACAATGGTGATCGCGGTTCCCACCGGGATCAAGGTGTTCAGTTGGCTGGCTACTATTTGGGGCGGCAAGCTACGGCTCAACAGCGCCATGCTGTTTGCAATGGGCTTTGTCTCCATGTTTGTGATCGGTGGCATCAGCGGCGTCATGGTGGCGGCTGTCCCCTTTGATATTCATGTTCACGACACCTACTTTGTCGTCGCCCACCTGCACTACGTCCTATTTGGCGGCAGCGTTTTTGGCATCTACGCTGGCTTCTATCACTGGTTCCCCAAAATGACGGGGCGGATGCTGAATGAAACCTGGGGCAAAATTCACTTTGCCATGATGTTGGTTGGCTTCAACATTACTTTCATGCCCATGCACAAGCTAGGGATGGAAGGGATGAACCGACGCATTGCTGAGTATGATCCCAAGTTCGCTACCCTGAACTTAATTTGTTCGGTCGGTGCTTATTTGCTGGCTCTCTCTACCATTCCCTTCATTGTGAATGCTTGCTGGAGTTGGATAGCCGGTCCCAAAGCACCAGACAACCCCTGGCAAGGTCTCACCTTAGAGTGGATGACGACTTCCCCACCTCCTGTGGAAAACTTTGAGAGTGATCCCGTCTTGGCTACAGGCCCGTATGACTATGGCATGGGCAGTCGCGCCACTCAGGTAGATGTGCCCTTCTCGGATGCTCGCGATCCAGCTTTATCGGCGGGTCCTAGTTCCGCGCTCAGAGCTGAGCCTGATCCGGCGGTTGCGGTTCATCCTGACGATCGCCAAGGCGAAAGCCATAACCGCTGATCAACCCAGATCGACGCACTTGTCGTTGCGCTAAAGGCATTGGAGATTCATGCAAGGTTCCACGATTGATCCGTCAAAAGCTGAGCTAAATTACCATCATCAAGCCGAAGCGTCAGAAGTTTCGGCGCATGGAGTTGAGCATCACGACTATCGCTTACTAGGTGTGATTGTGTTCCTGATTGCTGAGGGCATGATCTTCTTGGGCTTGTTTACGGCCTACCTCACCTTCCGGGCCGTAGCTCCCAGTTGGCCCCCCGCAGGGACACCCAAGTTGGAGTTACTTTTGCCTAGCATCAACACGGTCATTCTGATTGCTAGCAGTTTTGTCATCCACCAAGCAGATACCGCCGTTAAAAAAGACGACGTTAAGGGATTGCGGACTTGGTTTGGTGTCACCGCTTTGATGGGAGCCATCTTCTTGTGCGGTCAGATTTATGAGTACAAGCACTTAGAATTTGGCCTCACTTCAAACTTGTTTGGCAGCACCTTCTATGTGTTGACTGGCTTCCACGGTTTACACGTTTGCTTTGGCCTATTGCTAATGCTGGGTGTGCTGTGGCGATCGCTCAAGCCAAACCATTACTCGAAGGAGCATCACTTTGGCGTCGAAGCTGCCGAATTGTATTGGCACTTTGTTGACGTGATTTGGGTTTTGCTCTTTCTCCTGCTCTACTTGCTTTAAAACGGGCAACCCATTCATGATTCCTACCCCCTCCCTAGGGGGTTTTTAATTGCCAGCAACTATAGATAATGCGTTGTATAGAAGCCGAGGGTTGGCAGTGAAGTACGATAAATCTTTTCTTCCAGAAGTTTTTTCAGAAGTTCTTTCAGGCGTGGGGGCATACTTTAGGGCTTACCGTCGAGCCTTGGGCGCACTGGTTTTGGTCATCCCGCTCTTGCTCACTGCTTGCGGTGTGCCTAGAATTTCTGCTGAATCCAGGCTGTTTTTAGACCGCTCCCTAGAGTTTCTGGGGGAGTATCAACTGCCGCAGTCTACGTACAACAACACCCCAGTTGGAGCGTTATCAGCCCTGACTTATGATCGGCAGCGCGATCGCTTTTATGCTGTTTCTAATGATTCTAGTCAGCAGGCACCTGCCAGGTTTTACACCTTCAAGCTCAGTGTTGATGCAAGTGATCCGGAAGCTCCCAAAATTCAGCGACTAGAAGTTGAGCAAGTCACCACCCTAAAACAGGACAACGGCCAACCCTATCCACCTAATACGATCGCTCCTGCGGGCATTGGTCTGTCTCCACAAAGTTCTGTTTTCATTTCAAGCGACAACTTAGATGCGGCGGGGACCACACCTTTAGTCGGCGAGTTTGATCTAGCCACTGGCAAGTTACGGCAACGGCTACCGATCCCGAATCGGTTCTTACCCAATACGGGTACACTAGAAGCACCTGTCGGAGTCCAAGCACATGGAGCCTTTTCAGCCCTTACCCTTAGCGCTCCTAGTGTCAGCCCTGCTAACTTAGAACCGTTTCGCATCTTCACTGCCACTCAATCAGCCTTGGTACAAGACCGCGAAACAGAGAACCAAACCGCCAATAATCGCTTACTCCACTACCTAATTGGAGATGGCCCCCCGGTACTGATTGCCGAGCATGTGTATCCCATCAAAGCTCCTCCCGTGGGCGCGATCGCCCCTCAACTCACAGAACTCATGGTTCTCGATCAAGGCGGGCATTTCTTGAGCTTGGAAGAAACCCTCGATGACACCAACCCCTCCGCCGAGATTTTTCAACTGGCAATGGGCAGTGCTACAGACACTTCAAGTTTGCCCAGCCTCCAAGGGGCAGAAGGAATTCAACCAATTCGTAAGCGATCGCTGTTGGATTTGAATAAGCTCGGAATTACGCTAGGCGACTTAGCGGGGATGACTTTGGGGCCACAGTTACCAGACGGTTCTCAGAGTCTATTGCTGGTCAGCAACAATCATCTGCAAGCTGAACAGCCAACTCAGGTTCTCTTGTTTCGCCTCACAAATTCTGGCCAAGCAAGCTGACATTTATTTAGATCAGTTCCATCACCAATTAATTTGACTTTAATAACCTCTTGAAGCCTCGTTAATGCCCTACTGATAGGTTATTTTTAGGCGAGCAGACGCTTGCAGGGCTATTGGTCGGATCATTACTTGGCACTGCTGAAAAAGTTCTGCTTTTAGCTAGGGTGAGAAGAGGAAAAGATAAATGCTTTGCAGTTTGACCGTTTGCTGTCCGCTCGTCTGAAGCGGCGTAGCTTAATCATTGGGGCGGGCGCTTTAGCAGGACTCGCGATCGCCAGTCAGACCAATCGAGTCATTGCAACTCCTCGCTTCACGGACTACCCCTTCAGCCTGGGTGTGGCCTCTGGCGATCCGTTGCCTACCAGTGTGGTGCTATGGACCAGGCTTGCTCCTGATCCCCTCAATGGCGGTGGCATGATCCCCAACCCTGTACCGATCCAATGGCAGGTTGCAACCGATGCCACGATGCGACAAGTAGTGCGACGAGGCACCGCAACGGCCACCCCGGAGCTAGCCCACTCCGTACGTGTAGTGGTGGAAGGCTTGCAACCCAATCGCTGGTACTGGTACCAATTCCAAGTCGGCAATGAAATTAGTCCCATTGGCCGCACTCGGACTGCTCCTGCTTTAGGCGATCGCCTCGCTCGTTTTCGCTTTGCCTTTGCTTCCTGTCAAGACTGGCAAAACGGCTATTACACGGCTTACAAACATTTGGCGGCAGAGGATCTGGATCTAGTCCTGCACTTAGGCGACTACATCTATGAATACGGCCCCGAAGCAGGCAAACCCAGACAACACAACGGTCCTGAAATTGTCAGCCTAGAAGATTACCGCAACCGCCACGCCCTCTACAAAACTGACCCTAACCTTCAAGCGGCTCATGCCAACTTTCCTTGGATCGTCACCTGGGATGACCATGAAGTTGACAACAACTACGCCGATGCCATTCCCGAAGACGGCCAAAGCCAAAAGCGTTTCTGAGCCGTCGAGCCAATGCGTACCGAGCGTACTACGAGCACATGCCTTTACGTCCCGGTGCGTTTCCCCAAGGGTCAGACTTACAGCTCTATCGCCGCTTTGCTTTTGGAAACTTGCTGGAATTGAACGTGCTGGATACTCGGCAATATCGCACTGACCAGCCTTGCGGAGATGAACTCAAGCCTCGCTGTTCAGAAGCTTTTGTGCCTCAAGCAACCCTTACAGGCACCAAGCAGGAAAGATGGCTCTTCCGAAATTTAACCCGTTCGCGATCGCGCTGGAATGTCTTGGCTCAGCAAGTGATGTTCGCTCAGTTCGACTTTGACCCACGACCGACCTCCGAGCTGTTCAATATGGATCAGTGGGATGGTTATGTGGCAGCTCGGCAGCGTTTGCTCCAGTTTCTCCAAAGTCGCCAACCTAGCAATCCAATTGTCCTCACGGGTGACATTCACTCTAGCTGGGTTCACGACTTAAAGGCCGATTTTAACAATCCTAATTCAGCCACCCTCGGTACTGAATTTGTCGGCACCTCTATCACTTCTGATTTCCCTCAAGCCTTTATTGCGCCTGTCACCGCCGCCTTGCCTGCTAACCCTCACACCAAGTTTTTTGATGGAGCCTTCCGGGGCTACGTCCGCTGCGAGGTGACACCCCAGCAATGGCAAACTGATTTCCGCGTTGTGTCTACTATTCTGGCTCCTGATGCTCCTGTCAGTACGCTGGCGAGTTTTGTCATACCTGATGGACAGCCCGGAGCCCAGCGGATTTAACCAAAATCACCGACGATAGCAATACTAATCAAGCGATCGCTACCGTCTAGCTTCAAGACTGGTGCTCAAAAACTGGCGGCGAAAAACTAGCGCAATCCTAGACAATAGTGGGGATCACTTTTAGATATGCGGTTTTAATTTTTCCATGACTCACGCGACTGATGTTGGCACCTTGGCCCGCTGGATGGCAGCAGACTTTAGCAACCAAGCACAAGCATTTGAGAACCCACCCTTCTTTGCCCATATCCGGGTTTGTATGCGTCCCATTCCCCAACAAATTCTATCTGGCGTCAGCCTGCTGGTTGAGCAAGCCTATGATTATCAGTTGAATGATCCCTATCGGGTACGAGTGCTCAATTTGTTGGTGCAGGGCGATCGCATTGAAATCGAGAACTACACCGTCCGGGAAGAAGCGCGGTTTTATGGAGCCTCGCGAGACCTAGAACGCCTTAAAACGCTCCAAGCTGAGGATCTAGAAAAGTTACCCAGATGCAACATGATTGCCGAATGGACGGGCAACAGCTTCAAAGGCTATGTAGAACCCGGTAAAGGCTGCATCGTGGTTCGCAAAGGCCAAACCACCTATCTCGACAGCACATTTGAGATAGACGGCGAAAAATTTATTAGCCACGATCGCGGTCGAGATCCTGAAACAGACGAGCATGTCTGGGGCGCACTCGCAGGTCCCTTCCATTTCGTCCGTTGGGCTAACTTTGGCGAAGAGGTAAGACTTTAAAAATTTCTGCTCCGGGAGGAGGTCTCAATGACCCCCATTCCTGGTACGGTGTGTAGAAGGCTCTCGAAGTTCATTCCAGTCTTGGACTGACAGTGAACCCAGAGCTTAGTCTAGTCTGTCCCCCAGGCGGAGCAAACTCTAGACCTGACGAATTCAGCGAACACTACTCGTGCAAGATTCAGCAAGATGAAAGTCCTGGTTATTGGCGGCGATGGTTACTGCGGTTGGGCAACTGCGCTCTACCTCTCCAATCGAGGTTATGAAGTCGGCATTCTGGACAGCATGGTGCGCCGACACTGGGATACGGAACTTTGCATCGAAACCCTGACCCCTATTGCACCGATTCAGCAACGTCTACAGCGTTGGAAAGATTTAACCGGAAAGTCTATAGACCTCTTTGTTGGTGACATTACCAATTACGAGTTCTTAAGCAAAGCACTTCATACCTTCGAGCCAGAAGCAATTGTGCACTTTGGGGAACAGCGTTCTGCCCCCTTCTCCATGATTGACCGCGAGCACGCTGTCCTCACTCAGGTCAACAATGTAGTCGGAACGCTGAATCTGCTTTACGTGATGCGTGAAAGCTTCCCAGACTGCCATCTCGTCAAGTTGGGCACGATGGGTGAGTATGGCACGCCCAATATTGATATTGAAGAAGGCTACATCACGATCGAGCACAACGGTCGTAAAGATACCCTGCCCTATCCCAAGCAACCGGGTTCGTTCTATCACCTCAGCAAAGTCCACGATAGCCATAACATTCACTTTGCTTGTCGGGTTTGGGGGCTGCGTGCTACTGACTTGAACCAAGGGGTAGTCTATGGTGTCCTGACCGAAGAAACCGGAATGGACGAACTGTTGATCAACCGCCTAGACTACGATGGCATTTTTGGTACAGCATTGAACCGTTTCTGTATCCAAGCTGCCACTGGGCATCCGATCACGGTGTATGGCAAGGGCGGTCAGACTCGTGGCTTCCTAGATATCCGTGATACGGTCCGCTGTGTGGAGTTAGCGATCGCAAACCCTGCTGATGCGGGTCAGTTCCGAGTCTTCAACCAATTCACCGAACTCTTCAGCATTGGCGACCTAGCCACAATGGTGAAGAAGGCAAGCGCTTCCCTAGGTCTCACTGTGGAAGTCAACCACATCGACAACCCACGGGTCGAGCTAGAAGAGCATTACTTTAATGCCAAAAACACCAATCTGCTCAGCCTCGGACTCCAGCCCCACTTCCTGTCTGATTCCTTGCTCGATTCCTTGCTGAACTTTGCAGTGAAGTATCAGGATCGGGTTGACCAGAATCAAATTCTCCCCAAAGTCTCCTGGCGTCGATAAAGATTTAGAGCAGAGCTTCTTCTAGAGGCTCTGCTTTTTTTCAACCCTAAAAAAGTTGTCAGCAATTAAATATTTCCAGACTTTATGCGAATTGCTCTATTCACTGAAACCTTTTTGCCCAAGGTTGATGGAATTGTTACGCGCCTACGCCATACAGTTGAGCACTTACAGCGTGCTGGCGATCAAGTGCTTATTTTCTCCCCTGATGGAGGATTAACGGAGTACAAAGGTGCCAAAATTTATGGAGTACCAGGAATTCCACTACCGCTATACCCAGAGCTGAAGCTGGCTTTTCCTCGCCCTTCAATTGGGGAAGCCTTAGAGCGATTTCGGCCAGACCTGGTTCATATCGTCAATCCAGCTGTCCTAGGATTGGCAGGTCTCTACTATAGTAAAACGCTAAAAATTCCGTTAGTGGCTTCTTACCATACCCATCTCCCCAAATACTTAGAGCACTATGGTTTAGGGATGCTAGAAGGTTTGCTGTGGGAACTGCTCAAAGCGGGGCACAACCAAGCTCAACTAAATTTATGTACCTCCACTGCAATGGTGGAAGAACTAACCGCCCACGGCATTGAGCGAGTAGATCTCTGGCAGCGGGGTGTAGACACAGAAACCTTCCAACCTGATTTGGCAAGTCAGGAAATGCGATCGCGCCTCAGCCAAGGCCATCCCGATGCACCGTTATTGCTTTATGTAGGTCGTCTTTCTGCCGAAAAAGAAATCGATCGGATCAAGCCGATTCTAGAAGCAATTCCCAACGCTCGCTTGGCTTTAGTGGGAGATGGCCCCTATCGGCAAGAGCTAGAAAAGCATTTTGCTGGCACCCCCACCCACTTCGTTGGTTATCTCGGAGGCAAAGAGCTATCGAGTGCCTTTGCCTCTGCTGATGCGTTTGTCTTTCCTTCCCGAACCGAAACTTTAGGGCTAGTGCTTTTAGAAGCAATGGCCGCAGGATGCCCAGTGGTTGCAGCTCGCTCCGGCGGTATTCCTGACATTGTCACCGATGGCGTGAATGGCTACCTATTTGACCCCACCGACGAACAAGGGGCGATCGCAGCCACTCAGACTTTGTTGAATCAAGTTGAGCAACGAGAAACTCTTCGGCACAATGCTCGTCTGGAAGCAGAACGTTGGGGTTGGGCCGCAGCGACTCGTCAACTTCAGGGTTACTACCGCGCCGTACTTAACTCCCAAGTTCTACCCTCAGCGGCTTAAGGTGGAGGACGACGCTATCTCTGAGGGGTTAATGAAGTTAAGAACACCGCAAAACTGACTTTTAACTTAGCCTGACTTCAGTTTTGTATAAGCTGCTGCTTGTTGGACTGTAAACAACCAGTTACATTCGTAGTGGTTCTGTTATTGCCAAGTATTGTAAGGGGATACTAACCTTGACTGAAACAGCGACCTGTTTTAGTGAAGCGCTCTCTTGATTAATCGGTGATACCTGACGACACTATAAACATGGATCGATCAAAAAATCTAAGAGAGTTTTGCCATGCCAACAACTCAATCGATTTTTCTGATTGATCCTCAGTGGCATCACCTAGACTAGAGCAAGCTACGCTAATGGACAGGACATGAGCTTAGTGTAGTGTCTATAAAAACATCTAATCCTCCTGCGATCGCCTCGCTCAGAATCCATCTACCAAGCATGGGCTTCTTTGCCCCTTTTATCGGTCATGACTATGACACTCCATAATTCTGGCGCTGCGCCTCAATCGGGTGGCATGCTGGCTACCCTGACTCAAGCCAATAACCGCAAAGGCAGCCTCACTCATCGCGTCAAGGATTTACCGATTCCGCAATTCATTGATTTGCTGGAGCAGATTACTCGTGAGTTTGAGCATTTTTTACGGGCGATCGATTTAATTAATAACGAAACCCTAGAAACCCTGCTGGAGCAGATTCTAGAGGCTTTCACCTTAAAAATTGGCCAAATTCTTCAGGCCGATCGCACCACTATTTTCTTAGTAGACGAAGAAAAAGGTCAGCTTTGGGCCAAGATTGCTCAGAGCGATGATGGCAAGTCTCCTGAGATTCGGATTCCAATTGACAAAGGAATTGCAGGCCATGTTGCGACGACCGGAGAATGCCTGAATATTCCAGATGCCTACAGCCATCCTCTCTTTAATAAAGAAGTAGATAAGCAAACGGGCTATCACACTGAAAATATTCTTTGTATGCCCATTTTCAATAAGCATGAGCGAGTGGTGGCAGTCGTTCAGTTGCTAAACAAAATGGGCGGGATGCCATTTGACGCTACAGACGAGCAACATTTTCGTGAATTTGCTTCCTCTATTGGCATCATCCTAGAAAGCTGTAATACGTTCTACATTGCGGCCCGAAACCAGCGTGGAGTAGCAGCCTTACTAGAAGCGACCAAAATGTTGGGGCGCAGCTTAGATCTAGAAACTACCCTGCGGGCAGTGATGAATCAAGCACGTGACTTGATGCAAGCCGATCGCAGCACTTTGTTTCTGTTGAGCCGGGAAACCAATGAGCTGTGGACCAAAGTTGCCGCCGCAGACGAAAAAACAATTCTAGAAATTCGCATTCCTGCCAATAAGGGGATTGCTGGGTACGTTGCCTCTACGGGTGAGACGTTAAACATCCCGAATGCTTACGAAGACCCGCGTTTTGATCCCAGCACAGACAAGAAAACGGGTTATTACACCCGAAACATCTTGTGCATGCCTGTGTTTAACTCTGGTAGCGATTTAATTGGAGTGACGCAGTTAATCAACAAAAATCAAGGTAGTTTTACCAACTCTGACGAAGAGTTCATGCGGGCCTTTAATATTCAGGCAGGCATTGCCTTAGAAAACGCCCAACTGTTTGAGAACGTGCTGCTGGAGAAACAGTATCAGAAAGACATGCTGCAAAGTCTGTCGGATGCGGTGATCTCCACCGACATGCAAGGCAGAATCGTCACGATTAATGATGCTGCTCTTGAGTTACTAGGCTGTCCTGTGCGCAAAGCCAGTGGCAAGGTCAATAAATTGCACTGGCAAGACAAGCTGGTAGGGCGCTATGTCTGGGACATTATTCCCATCGAAAACTTGCAAATGCGCTTGCAAGACAGCTTAAAAACTGCTGCCAAACACTACGTACCAGAGCAGAGCTTAACGGTGGGACTGCATATTGCCACGACGGCTGTGGTTGATGGCACTCTGGAGGATGACGGCAACACCGTATATACCTTGACACTTAGCGATCGCACCGAGCCCAGCCGCTACATTGCTTGGAATGAGCTACCAGCACTACCAGAAGCAGAAACTAGCAATGGCAACCATGCGGCAGAGCCAACCTATTTCACCAAAGACCAAATCCGGCAAATCGAGCGCAGTATTAACCTGACTGTGAATCCCCTCACCAACCCAGAAGGCGGGGTGCGCGGTGGCTTGGTTGTGTTAGAAGACATCAGCCAAGAAAAACGGATGAAGACGACCATGTATCGCTACATGACGCCAGGAGTAGCAGAGCGAGTCATGGCTTTGGGCGAAGATGGCCTCATGGTTGGTGAGCGCAAAGAAGTTACGATTCTGTTCTCGGATATTCGTGGCTACACCACGTTGACGGAAAACTTGGAAGCGACCAAAGTCGTCGAGTTGCTGAATCAGTACTTCGAGACGATGGTGGAAGCGATCTTCAACTATGAAGGCACCCTAGATAAATTCATCGGGGATGCGATCATGGCGGTCTTTGGTGCGCCTCTGCCGCTAAACGAGAACCACGCTTGGATGGCGGTGCAATCAGCGCTAGATATGCGGCGACGGTTGAAGGAGTTTAACGAGTCCCGGAGAATAGAATCGCAACCCCAAATCCACATCGGGATTGGGATTAGTTCGGGAGAGGTGGTTTCTGGCAACATCGGCTCCCAGAAGCGCATGGATTACACCGTGATCGGGGATGGGGTCAACCTCAGCTCTCGCTTAGAAAGTGTGACGAAGGAATACGGCTGCGATATTGTGCTAAGCGAGTTCACGTACGAGCTTTGCCGCGATCGCATCTGGGTGAGAGAACTCGACAAAATCCGCGTCAAGGGCAAGAACAGACCTGTCAGCATTTTTGAGCTGATTGGCGATCGCCGAGAGGCTTTACCCGCCGACAATGAGGAATTTCTAAATCTCTATATAGCTGGACGCACTGCGTACAAACAAATGGAGTTTCAGCAAGCTCTCAAGTACTTCAATGCCGCCCAAGAGCTGCGGGACACGGATCAAGCAGTAGAAGTGCATCTCCGTCGCATTCAAGACTACTTAACCAATCCGCCCCCAGAAGATTGGGATGGCGTGCACACCATGACGAGTAAATAGCAAAAGAGGGGCAGAAAGCTTACCCCCCAAAGTCGACCTAGGATCGATAAATATAAAAACTGATTGAAACTGCTAAAGACCTTCTTCCGGTTGATGAAAAGGTTTCTGACCAATTCCCAACTGCTTTTTGGTCCGCTTTAGCTGCTTCCAAAGCGCTTTTACCTTTTTGTAGGATTCCTCTGGCGTGAGTTTGCCGCCTGTTTCTAGGCAACAGATATAGGTAACTTGCTGAGAGAATTCTTGCAGATTGGCGTTGAAAACTAGATTTTCTGGTTTAACTTCGCCGTGGTAGCGACTACGCGGATAGAAGAAGTTAGAGCGTTCTGTCACGGTTTCCTCCCTGAGATTGTTAAATTGTTATCTTTTCTAAGTGATGAACCCTGTAGCGTCAAATACAAGTTCTTGCCGCGATCGCTGGCTTAAGGTTTGAACAGATTGACGAAGCCAAGGGTTCTGTTAAAGGGTGAACAGGAGCTTTAAGTGCTTATTAACCAGATCTTAACCAAAAAGTGTTTTAGCTCCAGTAGTCCTCAACATATATATCTAAGTTTCTCTGCAACACCAGCCAAAGACAGTGATCCGTAGCAGGATTCATTAGAATAACAAAGTTTTGCTGTGGTTAAGGCAAGATTAAGGAAACTAGGTTCCACTGAGACAGCTCATTACCAGTTCGAGCATTTTCAGTAGCAATTAGCACCTATCGCAGGAGAGATTTCAGGTGGGCAATCGAACCTGAAGCGTGAGTTAAATGACCAAAATGACTTGAACGAAAAACTCGCCCTAGTAGTTCCGGCGGACCCTTAGTGTTGCTAATTTTGGCAGCAGAGCAACTGAACTCTAGCTCTCTGCACCAAAATTGTCAGAGAAACGGGGGGTGAAGCAGGAAGTAGAAGTTAATAAACGGACTGCGCTTTTTAAGTGATATTAAGAGAGCACCTATTCATCGAATTCGTCACGAACCAGAACAGGAGTTTGCATTCCCCGTCGTGGAATCCGTCAGAGAAAATATAGCTTTAAGTAGCATCCTGCCAGATATGTCAAACTCAACCATTGACCCTACTGATTACGTTCATGCGGCTGCTAGCTTAATTGATTTGCCCCTCGATTCCGATGGCACTCCTAGCATCGTCACCAACTTCGCCCGGATTGAAGCGATCGCGGAGCTAGTTCTAGAATTTCCACTGCCCGATAATATTGAAGCCGCTCCTATTTTTGAACCATGAGCCAATGGCAAGCAGATGCGACCAGCATTGCAGCGGTGATTCGAGGGCAAGAAGTCACAGCCAAAGCGGTTACGGCAGCGGCTCTAGCGCGAATTGCTGAGTTCAACCAATCCCTCAACTGCTTTACAGCCGTGATGGCCGAGACCGCCTTAGCAGCCGCTGAGCAAATTGACCAAGCGATCGCTGAAGGACAAGATCCTGGCCCTCTAGCAGGCGTGCCCTTTGCCGTCAAAAATCTGTTTGATGTTGAGGGGTTAACCACTTTAGCGGGTTCCAAAATTAACGCGGAACACCCCCCAGCCACCCAAGATGCAACAGCCGTGGCTAAGCTAAGGCAAGCAGGTGCCATTTTGCTCGGCACGCTAAATATGGATGAGTATGCCTATGGCTTTGTGACAGAGAATAGCCATTATGGTCCTACGCACAACCCTCATGATTTAGCTCGGATTGCGGGAGGTTCCTCTGGTGGCTCGGCAGCAGCAGTAGCAGCGGGTCTCGTTCCTTTAACCTTGGGGTCTGATACCAACGGCTCGATCCGAGTGCCTGCGGCGCTATGTGGCGTGTTCGGTCTCAAAACCACCTATGGGCGTTTGTCACGGGCTGGCGCAGTGCTATTTTCTAGTAGCTTTGACCACATAGGCCCTTTCGCCCGTTCAGTGAGGGATCTGGCTACAGTTTTTGATTTGTTGCAAGGCTCTGACCCCCGTGATCCCATTTGTAGCGATCGCCCCCCTGATCTGTGTCTCCCCCAGCTCAACCAAGGCATTGACGGGGTGAGAATCGCGATCGCAGACGAGTACTTTACTCAAGGAGCCGAACCAGAGGCGATCGCTATGGTGGAGAAAGTTGCAGCCGCTCTAGGGGTAACTCAGCGAGTCACCATCCCGGAAGCCCATCGAGCCAGAGCTGCTGCTTTTGTGATTACAGCGGCAGAAGGAGCTAATTTTCACTGGGCCAACTTGCGATCGCGTGCTCAAGACTTTGACCCCGCCACTCGCGATCGCTTTCTAGCAGGCGCTTTAATCCCTGCTCACTGGTATCTCCAAGCCCAACGCTTTCGCCAGTGGTTTCAGCACCAGGTACGGGAGATCTTTCAAAGCGTGGATTTAATCTTGGCTCCTACCACTCCCTATCCTGCTACACCGATTGGTCAGCAAACGATTGTGATTGATGGTGAAGAAATTCAGATTCGGCCCAATTTGGGGTTATATACTCAGCCATTATCCTTTATTGGATTACCAGTGTTGTCGGTACCGATTCAGCGACCCGGACAATTGCCGCTCGGCGTACAACTCATCGCTGCACCCTATAATGAAGCCTTGATTCTGCGGGTGGCGGCATTTCTAGAACAAGCTGGGGTTGTGTCTGCGCCCATTGCTCAACCGCAGCTTGGGGTCTGAGCTTGGGGCATAAACTTGGGGCATAAATTGGGGGCATGAATACATACGACTGGATTGTGATTGGCGGCGGCATTACCGGAGCGGCCTTAAGCTACGAACTGGCACAGCAACAGTTTTCGGTGCTGCTGATTGAGCAATCTGCCACAATACAAGGCGCAACTCGCTTCAGCTACGGCGGCATTGCTTATTGGTCTGGTACGACTGAGTTAACTCAGCAGCTTTGTCAGGAAGGCAAGCAGCGTTATCCTCACTTGGCCGCAGAGTTAGGCGCAGAAATTCACTTTCGAGAACTAGACTTGTTACTCACGGTTGCTGCCGATCGCGACCCTGCGACTATCGCTCCTAGTTATGCCAATTACGCCATTTCTCCGCATTTACTGAGCGTCGCTGAAGCTTGCGAGTTGGAGCCTTTGTTGAATTCTGAGGCGATCGCTGGAGCCTTTACGGTTCGCCACGGCCAAGTAGATCCAGAAGCCCTAACCCAAGCCTATCGACAAGCCTTTTTGCGAGCGGGTGGCACCCTTGTGATCGATCAGGTGACAGGATTGCAACGACAAAACCAGCGAGTCACAGGGGTGAGCACTACGCAACAAACTTACCCCGCTGGCAATGTAGTAGTTTGTGCGGGTGGCTGGAGTCGAACTTTGTTGGCCGCAGCAAGATTATCTGTGCCTCTCTACTTTACGCAGGCTGAACTGATTGAAACGTTACCAGTAGATGTCAAGTTACAGACGCTGGTAATGACGGCAGAGATGCAGCGCTTTCAGCTAGAGGCACAAGCAAGCACAGCAGCTAAAGAGCAAGAGTGGCAGGAACCTGGCTTAGAGATAGTGCCTTGGATTTTGGATGCGGGGGCGGTTCAATTAGCAAATGGCAGTCTGCGGTTGGGGCAAATTAGCCGTGTTCTGAGCGATCCGCAAGCGGGAGTTGACGCGATCGCCAGTGAAATAGCAATTCGGAAGGCGGTGGGCCAAGTGCTACCCGCACTACAAAACTTACCAGGTCAATGGCAGTCCTGCTTAGTCGCCTTTAGCCGCGATCGCCTGCCCTTAATTGGCTTTGTCCCAGACACCACCGGACTGCATGTTTTCTCTGGCTTTAGTAATCCCTTCGCAATCATGCCGCCTTTAGCCCAACGCTTTGCTCAAGCTATCTCAGGCCCAGCAGACCCAATTTTGGAGCAACTCTCACCCGCTCGCTTCTCCGCGATCGCTTCTTAATCTCATAACTACGTGCAATGCTGAGTGGCTGTCTATAGCTACGTTGCCATACCAATTTATAGGCGATGGAAAGGCTACTTTAACTCATTGAATTTACATAGTTGACTCTCCGGTTCACTGGAGGATTCAGAATAACAAAACAAACTGCTATTTCTCTGAGGCCCGAAGCGCTTATGCACCCTATGTTTTGGATCAGAATCCGTTCTCTTGCCTGGGTATTGGGAGCGATCGCCACCACCAGCCTCCTGAATGCTTGCGCCACACCGAGCCAAAATCAGACCCAAGCTCCTAGCCCCACCACCACTGGGATGGATCATGGCAACGCGCATCATGGCAACGCGCATCATGGCGACATGATGAATCACAGCGCCAGCATGGAGTTAGGCCCAGCCGATGCCGACTTTGACTTACGATTTGTGGATGCCATGACTCCGCATCATGAGGGAGCCGTGACGATGGCCCAAGATGCTCTCACCAAGTCGAAACGCCCCGAAATTCAAAAACTGGCTCAAGACATTATTGCAGCCCAAAAACAAGAAATTGGAGAACTGAAGCAGTGGCGGCAAGCTTGGTATCCCAATGCCAGTGCTCAACCCGTCGCTTGGAATCCTCAGATGGGTCATGCTATGCCAATGTCAACGGATCAAAGAAAAGGTATGGCAATGGAGATGGACTTAGGCGCAGCCGATAGCGACTTTGATCTGCGCTTCATCAATGCCATGATTCCGCACCATGAAGGAGCCGTGACGATGGCCCAAGATGCTCTCACCAAGTCGAAACGCCCCGAAATTCAAAAACTGGCTCAAGACATTATTAAGTCCCAAGAAGCTGAAATTCAGCAGATGCAGCAATGGCGACAAGCTTGGTACCAACGGTGAAAACAGGTTAGAAGCAAAACTGCATTTTGCGTAATGGTCACTCTAGAGTGAGTAGATTCCCAAAACCTGATTCATGTCCAAGATACAGAAATTGGCATTGCTCCAGAAAACCAAAGTTCAGCACCCTAGCTTGAGCCAAGAATTGCTAACACAGTAACCCCTGCTTAAATCGAGTTCATTTAGAATGGGTGATTATACCAATCACTGCTTCGTCTGACTAACCTTTTGCAACTACTTGATTGTGTTATTTCTACTCAGTTAGTTCCACTGGTGGTTTCACTGGCATCATCCATTTTGTAGCATAGGCATAGATTCTTGTTTGCATCTATCCTGCAAAGCACTTTCATCACTGGGTCTTGCACCTCAGGCTAAAGACTTCCTATGGCTAAGCTAGGTCAATCCTCTTTCCGTCGTGTTTTGCTGTCCTGTATTTTGCTGCTCAGCGTCCCAGTGCTGTTATTAGGGGAAGTTGTGACCTATCGCAAAGCCCGCTCTAGTCTCCTAGAAACAGCTCGCCGCAATCTTACCGAAAGTGCTATCCGAAAGGGGAACGACATCAAGGATTCCATTGGAGCATTACAGGCAAACTTAATTATTGCGAGTGAAACATCAGCTCTACAGTCAAACTCCCTAGAGCAAGCGCGGCGATCGCTAGTGCAGTTGCAGCGTACACTTCCGACTCAGGTTCAGTGCATCCAACTGACAGATCTCCAAATCCAGCGACTAGTAGTGAGTACCTGTGGCAACCAATTGCAGCTACTATCCGCTGCCGCCCTCTCGACCTCTACCCAGTTTGACCAGCCTAGCTCTAACGCTGCTTTAGGCACTTCCAATGCTGCCGCTAGTGCCTCCGGGTTGTGGCCGCGCACTCAAAGCCAGTTAAGCTCTGATCAATCCCTAGTTTATGTCACACCTGCGAACCAGATTGACCCAGCCAATCATCCTCAAGGACAGCTCAGCTTGGTTTTAAGTGTCCCTGTCTATAGCACTACAGGTCAGCTTAGGTATGCTCTGAGTGTTCAGACGGCACTCCACCAGAAAGAGAGCGATAAACCTGGCTCCCTCTCTGGTTATACCGTTGTGGTTGATCAAGACGGCACTATCCTAGCCCATCCCGATCCAGCGCGAATTGGGAGGAATATCCGTCAGGAGGCAGACTCTACCCGTTTAGTCGATATTGTGCGCAATGCGATCGTGAGTGGCAACTCGGATGTACGACACCTGTTTGGCTTTGTGGAAAACGGCACTGAGTGGTTAGCAGGATACAGCCCCATCCAAGTTCCCTTTACCCAGTCAGAAAACCATACTTGGGTCGTGCTAGCGGTCACCCGCATTGATAATGCTCTCTATGGTCTAGTTGAAATTAAGCAAATCCTGGTAGTCCTGACCTTGGGACTCATAGCAGCCAATTTGCTAGCGACTTTATATGTGGCGCGGGAGCTATCACGACCGTTAGAAGAATTAGGCAACTATGCTCTGCATATTCAGCAACGGCATACTGCTTTGGATTCTCCACAAACGGATGTAGCGATCGCTCCTGTTACGACCGCATCCAATTCCAGTTCCGGTGCGACAGACGCCTCTCTTGAGAAAAGTTCGAGTAGGAGCGAGGACATCAGCACCGCCTCAGTTGTGACTACAGCCTTGGGCATTAGCGATCGCGCCCCCACCGATTTCCGCATTCGCGAACTGAATCAACTGGCTAAAGCTCTGAACAGTATGGTGGAGCGGCTAGAAGAACGGGCTGAGGAGTTAGAAGCAACTTGGCGAGAAGCAGAAGCTGCCAATCGTCTCAAAAGCGAATTTTTGGCTAATACTTCCCACGAGCTACGCACTCCCCTAAACGCTATTATTGGCTGCATTCGCCTAGTCCGGGATGGCTGCTGTGACGATCGCGAAGAAGAATTCGACTTTCTACAACGGGCCGACGATGCAGCAATTCATTTGCTCGATGTGATCAACGATTTGCTAGATATTGCCAAAATTGAGGCAGGTACCCTTTCAGTCGATCTGCAACCCCTCGATTTACGCAACACTCTGTATGAGGTGATCGATCTGCAAACCGTCCCGATTCAACAAAAAGGGTTGGAGCTAGATTTTCCTCAACTCAAAGAACCTCTTGCTGTTTACGCAGATCCCGCCAAACTAAAGCAAGTGCTGCTCAATGTAGTCTGCAACGCGACTAAGTTTACAGAGGAAGGCAAGATTGCGATCGAGCTTCGCACTGAACCAACAACAGGTAGCCAGAATGGGTATCGAGGCGCAAGAGTGGTCATTACCATCCGAGACACGGGGATTGGCATAGAACCCAATCAGCTACCCAAGCTCTTCCGCCCGTTTGTCATGGCTGACGGCACTACGACTCGACGATTTGAGGGCACAGGTCTGGGACTGGCTATTTCGCGTAATTTCATGGAACTGATGGGCGGCAATATTACCTTAGATAGCGCTGGACCTGACCAAGGCACCACGGTCGAAATCACCTTGCCTATGATTGATGTGGCCCAACTCCCCATTCAAAGCTTTAAGGAACCAAGCCATAAACTCAGCATTGCTAAAGCCGCAGATACCTTTCGCTAACGCTTGTAATCTTGGGAACTTTCAAGATTAGAAGGGAAAGCGTCAGGATAAGTGAATCGGTTGGCCTGCCTGATTAAGAGACTCAGTCAGAGCATTCAGCACCCGCACTAATTCAGTCCCCACGAGGCCCGACGAAATGGGCGAAGGGGTGTTATCGCGTACGCAGTGTAGAAAATGAGTGCAAACTTGTTGTAGAGGTTCGCCAGGTTCTAGGCTTAGAACTTCATGACGCTGCTCTATAGGTGTGTAATAGATTGGCTCAGCCGTTGCTTCGTTCGGTTGGCTATGGGCAGTGGGTTGCAGTTGCCCATGTTGCATCGTTAGGGGAGCCTCAGGCGATAATTCATCAAAGACTAAAGTTCCTTGAGTGCCCACCACACCCAGCCGTCGCTGTTTATCTGGATTCAGCCAACATAAATGCACCATCGACTGAAACCCACTTGGGTAGAGCAATGTGACCCAAACCAAATCTGCTAAGCCTTGGGGAAAGTAATGGTGATCGGGCGATCGCGTTTGCAGCCAGATTTTACCTTGCGCTTGGACTTGAGCGGGGGTTTCTCCCAGCCAGGAATTAAAGATGGCAATGTCATGGATGGCTAAGTCCCAAAGGGCATCGACATCGGGGCGCACCGGGCCAAGATGAGTGCGAGCTGCATAGCCATAGCGCAATTCGCCTAACTCACCTGACTGCACTACGGTTCGACCCCGCTGCACCGCCGGATGAAATAAGTAGGTATGGTCAACGACCAACTGCCGTTGTTGAGCGGCAGCCAAGCGACAGAGTTCCTGCGATTCAGCAACAGCTAGGGTTAGGGGTTTTTCTGCTAAGACGTGGTAGCCCTGCTTGAGAGCAGTCGTAATCAATGAATAATGAGTGGTCGCAGGGGTCGCGATCGCTACCGCTTCAATGACGGGTGGCGGAGGTAGAGCAGACCAGTCAGTAGCTAAGATCACTTGCTCATCGAAATCAAACCGTTGCTTTAAGCTAGCCAAGCGTTCTGGGTCAGGATCAATTACAGCTACCAAACGAGCCTGGGGATGCTCCAAGAAATTCCGCACCAGATGCACGCCCCAACGTCCCACCCCTATGACAGCAATTCCGATCTGATTTGTCATGCCAATAATCCTTTTTCGTTAGCCCCATCGTTCAAACCCTACTCAATCCTCTGGAGCAGAGGCAGGCTGCGTCAGCTGCAAAAACGCTACCTGTGCGGCGGCTTGTTCCGCAGCTTTAATAGAACGACCCATTCCTTGCCCCAGAAGTTGTCCTTGCAACCAAACTTCAGCCGTAAAGCGATGGGGATCGCCGTGCATGGAACCGACTTCTTGCGTGCGATAGGTTGGCAGACTTTTATGCTGAGCTTGCGTCCATTCCTGCAAAGCTGCTTTGTAATTTTGACGTGCCGGATCAGTCCGAATCTCGATCGCGAATTCCTTGAAGTGAGAGTCAAGCCACGGGCGAACTAGGGCCAACGTATGAGTACTCAAGTAGAGCGCGCCAACCAAGGCTTCCAGTGCCTCAGCTAAGCGAGATTCCTCTCCAGCTTTGTCTCCCATAGCGCTACCCGCCACCAAAAGATACCGTTCTAGGCCGTAGGATTGGGCAATGCGAGCCAAAGAGCGATCGCTCACCAGCATCGACCGAATTGCCGCAAACTCGCC
The DNA here is from genome assembly GCF_030409055.1 of Trichocoleus desertorum NBK24. GTDB lineage: Bacteria > Cyanobacteriota > Cyanobacteriia > FACHB-46 > FACHB-46 > Trichocoleus > Trichocoleus desertorum_B. The sequence goes on from NZ_CP116619.1 coordinate 1,436,013, forward strand.
CACAGGACAGTCAGGATAGGTTTCAAACAGAAGCTCAGATGCCGCTAATCGAACCACGGCATCCCCTACAAATTCAAGTTGTTCGTAATTAGCAGCGGCTGAAATTGTGGGATGCGTTAGTGCTAAATCCAGCAATGACCACTGTACAGGGGCTGTTTCAGGTAAAGCCAATTTTCGCAGAAGGCTTTGGAGCTGCTGCTGACGATGAGGATAGCCCAAGGTTGTCATTTCAAACTCAATCAATTACTGAAGCGCACTTGCTACTCCCAATTGCAGGGAGTGATCTAAGTATGTGGCTAAAGGGGTGAGATCCACTTAGGCAGAGCAAGGCAGCTGTTGAATACTCTGATTGAAATTGTAAACGCTTAAATAGGGGCTTGTGGAGTCAGAAAAACAATAATTAGTCACCGGACTAGTCACCGAACTGACCAGTTCAGGATGCGATCGCGAAACGAGCGCTTGCTTGGGCAACTGCTTCCAGCTAGAAGCTTCCTGTTTATGATGGGTATACCACAAACCATATTGCTGGAGTCGCACTGCATTGACTGTTTGAGGCAGCACTCCCACTAATAGCGCCAATACTTCATCAGGTAACTCAATGACCACTTGGCGGCTAAAAAACGCTTCAAATCCAGCTAGCAGCTTCTCAACTCTCACAATCGGGTCAGGATAGCTGGTAATTCTTTCTAGCCACCGCATCCATTGAATTCGCCGTCCATAAGCTTTGTAGCGCTCCCCATAGGTTTCCACCGGAATCAATTCGGGTGAACCAATTGCAATGACAACGTTATAACCTTGCTCAACTCGGCTGCCCACAGCAGCGCCAGGCCCAGCGAAGTCAGCATGATAAGTTTTGCAGAGGATCAGTCCACATTTTTTTTGTTCACTCACAGCGAGGACGGGGTTGCAGTGTGGCACAGGTTTTGATCCACCTCATTAAAACTAGGGCTGATAGGACACCTGTCTGTATGGGGAGAACAGCCATGTGTCCATGCAAACATTCCTAAGCCAGAATGCCTTTATCGTAGAGCAGAGATAAATCCTTGCCTAGCAACGCAACCCAGACTTCTAGCAATCTACACAATGGCTTAGTGAATCTAAAAAATCCGTAAACTCCCAAGCCCAGGGCTTTGAGATGGGGATCGCTCTAATAGCGAGGAAGCCACCCAACTTCAACAAAACACACAAGCTTCATCAGAAATCGATCCACCTTAACTCAATCACAAGCCCATCAATCACAAGCTCAGTAGGCAAGCTTTTAAGAAGCGGAAGAGTTGGACATAAGCCGGGTTCTGTTTTCCTTAGCGCCATGCACCTCAGAAGGCGGTTATCTATCTGGGACGTTTGTTACCAAACGCCTCAAGCGGTATTTGCATTGGGAACTGGAAAAAGACCAACCCTTGTTCCCGCGACCTTGCTCCCAACCGGGGTTTACCGAGCCAGCACCTCTCGATGCTGCTGGTGCGCTCTTACCGCACCCTTGCACCCTTACCCGTAATTTCTTTTATTTTTAATGAACTTGTTCATTAAAAATAAAAAGATCTCCGTTGGCGGTATGTTTCTGTGGCACTTTCCTCACGGTCGCCCGCACTGGGCGTTACCCAGCAAGTCTGGTCTTTGGGGAGCCCGGACTTTCCTCAGACTGGCTTTAAGCGTGATGCCTTAACACGCTGGCATGATCTCTCATGCCCACCAAATCCGCAACCACCTACACCAACTCTTCCTTACCATTCAGTTTACCAACCAGCGGAGCCAGCAAAACCATCCTCCTGTTTTCAGGTCATGTTTTCAGGTGCTTCCAGGGAAGGGCATCTGTCCAGGGCAACCGTCTAGCAGCGAATTTACACGACAGCGAGTGAAAGCGATCGCCCCCACCACCGCCAACGGGATCAAACACTCGCAGGACTAATCTCAAGGAAAACTCTTTTTTATCGGCGGCAGTCTTTAGGCTTCCTAGATTCACTAAAGGGCCACCAACTTTCACGGCATCCGCTTCTCGCTTCAGGACATCTTCTGCGGTCACGGCTTCTTGGAGCGTTTTACCCGGAGCAATGACGCTAAAGACTTGGGGTTGAAATAAATCAGTCGTTAATCCCGGCATTAACCGGATCACCCGTCGCGATCGCCCACCAAAATCTGTAAAAGAGCTATGGTCCCAATCCACATAAATGGAGTAGCGGCTAGAACGGTTACTAATGATGATAGGCAGCTTTTGCAGTTCATCTGGCTTGGTATAACGCGAAGCTAAGCCAAAACCAACCCCGATAGTGTCTTGTAAATTTTGGTCTTGCAGTTGCTGCTTCAAATCATCTGACTCAAATCGCACCGTGAATCGAGCATCCAGCGATTTGATCGCCTCGTTGATCACATAGGTGACACAAATGATATAAATCGCCAAAATCAGCAGATCAAACTGATTCATTGCCTAATCATCTTTAAGCGTAGAAATATTTTCGAACCAACCTCTCCGCCAGAAAAAGGTACAAAGCCCCCCTGTGATCACAACCATTACGGCTAAACAAAGAGGATATCCCCAGTACCAATTCAATTCAGGCATATTCCAGGGCGATGTCTCTGTATTGAAATTCATGCCATAGATCCCAGCCACGAAGGTAAGGGGAATAAAGATAGCTGAAATCACAGTGAGAGTTTTCATGATTTCATTCATGCGGTTGCTCACTGAGGAGAGATAGACATCCATCAAGCTAGAGGCTAATTCTCGATAAGTTTCCACCATGTCAAGCACTTGCACCGCGTGGTCATAGCAATCGCGTAAATAAATCTGCACGTCATGGCTAATTAGGTCGCTGCCATCGCGAATCAACATGTTGATGGCGTCTCGTTGAGGCCAAATGGAACGGCGTAGAGTTAGCAGTTCTCGCTTAATGCCGTGAATTTTTTCTAGGGTTTGTCGCGTGGGGTTAGCCACAACCTCATCCTCTAGCTCCTCAATTCTTTCTCCATAGGCTTCCAGCACTGGAAAGAACCCATCAATAATGGAGTCGAGGAGGGCATAGGTGAGATAATCAGCTTTTTGTTTACGAATGACTCCTTTGCTGGAGCGAATTCGTTCTCGGACAGGCCCAAAGGAGTCATGTTCTGGTTCTTCTTGCACAGTTAGCAAGTAGTGTTGCCCCAGGATAAAGCTCACTTGTTCACTGATAAAATTTTGACCGTCCGCTGTCAGGGTCACCATCCGAGACACAATGAGCAGTTGGTCTTCGTATTCTTCTACTTTTGGGCGTTGGGGTACATTGACAATGTCTTCCAAAACCAGCGGATGTAGCTTAAATACCTGACCTAAACGATTTAAGATATCCTCGCTGCCCAAGCCTTTCACATCAACCCAAGACACCGATTCTGTGTCTAAGTAAGGTACACAGTCTTCTGGTGCTTCAAGATGTATTTTGGTTGCCTTAGCTTCACAGTAGTCAATTAGAACAATGGTGGGTAGCGGCGCATCTGACTCAATTTTGAGGGTTCCTGGCATACTTCCAGGTTGATCATAGAAATAATCAACATACGAAGGCTCCTCAGCTAAAGCAGTGACTTCGGACCTGCTAGAGGCATTATTAGGAATTTGAGGATTAAGACTGCGAAGCGGCTGATTGGGTTGGCTAGGCATGGAGGGTTTTTGGCAAGACTCGCATCGCCATCTTATACCAATTTAAATTAGGCAGAGGGGAGATAAGCTAGGCTGAGAGGAGTTGTTTCGTCTGCTCTGCTGATGGCTGGTGTCACCTCAATCGACGTGAAGGAAAGTTTGGATGAGCTCGTAGAACAGTTGCGCCAAGCGGCGACGCCAACTGCCAAAGAACGCTTGCAAGTGCTCTACTGGCTCAAACAAGAGCAGGCACCGAGTATCAGCACGATCGCTCAAGCGGTGGGAAAGCATCGAAATACGGTACAAACCTGGTTATCGATGTACCGAGAAGGGGGACTCGCAGCGATGCTGGACGTGAAGAAATCATCTGGAAGGGCGCGGGTGATTCCGCAATGGGCGGAAGCGGCCCTAGCCAAACGCCTACAAGAACCTAATCATGGATTTCAAAGTTACGGAGCAGTGCAGCAGTGGTTGGCTCAGACGCTGGGGATAGAGGCGCAGTATCACGCGGTCTATCAAATGACTCGCTATCGACTTCAAGCCAAACTGAAAGTGGCCCGTCCTCAAAATTGTCGGCAAGACCCTCAGCAGCGAGAGGCGTTTAAGCAAACCTTGCAGACGACCTCAGCCTGCTGAGTCAGTACGCTGACCCAGGGCAGGAGGGCAAGCGCCCGATTCGCTACTTTGCTCAAGATGAGAGCCGCTTTGGACTGCACACGCTCATTGGACGCTTGATTACAGCTTGTGGAGTCAAGCCGATTGGACAGTGGCAGTGGTTGTTCAAAGCCTTCTGGCTCTATGGAGCGGTCGAACCTGCAACCGGAGAATCCTTTTTTCTGCAATTTTCCCATGTCGATACCGAGTGCTATCAGCGCTTCTTGGATGAGTTTTCTCAGGCTTATCCCGATAGCCTCAATATTGTTCAAGTCGATAACGGACGGTTCCACAAGGGCCAGGGTCTAGTGGTGCCAGAGAACATCATTCTGTTGTTTCAACCGCCTTACTGTCCAGAGCTAAATCCGGTGGAGCGATTGTGGGAACATCTCAAGGCAGATCTCAAATGGGCCTCGTTCAAGACGTTGGCTCAACTCCAAACCAAAGTCGATCAACTCTTGGCTGAGTTAAGGCCTGAAGTGATTGCTTCCATCACAGGTTATCCCTTTATCTTGGAGGCTCTATCTGCCTTGAACGCTGTTTAAATTGGTATTAAGCAATCCCATGGCAATTGAGTAGTTTTATAGCATCAAAAAAGCAGCAGCTTGTTACAGCTACTGCTCCAATCCATTTAGATGGTTGTTAGAGGCTTGAACTTAGGGTTGTGACAGATAGGAAGCTTACATCATGCCCATGCCGCCCATACCACCCATGCCGCCCATACCGCCCATACCACCCATACCGCCCATACCACCCATATCGGGAGCGCCAGCAGGGGGGTTCTTCTCAGGTCTTTCGACGATCACAGCTTCTGTGGTCAAGACCATGCTGGCTACAGAAGCCGCATCTTGCAGCGCCGATCGCACAACTTTAGCAGGGTCAATTACCCCAGCGGCAATCATGTCCTCGAACTTCTCAGAAATGACGTTATAGCCCATGTTGAAGTCCATGTCACGCACTTTTTCCACGATGACAGAGCCTTCAACCCCTGCGTTATCAGCAATTTGACGCAAAGGTGCTTCCAAGGCTTTAATCACGATATCAGCGCCAATCTTCTCTTCATCGTTTAGCTGGGCTTTGATTTCTTCCACCTTTTTAGTCAAGTGAATTAGGGTAGCCCCACCACCAGGTACTGTGCCTTCTTCCACGGCTGCTTTGGTAGCGTTCAAAGCATCTTCGATCCGCAGTTTCCGATCTTTCAGCTCAGTTTCAGTTGCGGCACCGACTTTGATCACAGCCACACCACCTGCTAGCTTAGCGAGGCGTTCTTGCAGCTTTTCTTTGTCGTAGTCGGAGTCGGTTCTTTCTAGCTCTTGGCGAATTTGGCTAACCCGCTTTTCAATGTCAGCTTTGGTGCGATCGCTGACCTCAGCCACAATAGTGGTGTTGTCTTTGGTGATCGTCACTTTCCGAGCTGTACCCAACATCTCTAGAGAGACAGCATCCAAGGTCAGACCGACATCTTCAGAAACCATCTGACCACCAGTCACCACGGCAATATCTTGCAGCATGGCTTTGCGGCGTTCACCAAAGCTGGGAGCTTTCACAGCGGCAGCATTCAAGACACCCCGCATTTTGTTGACCACCAAGGTCGCTAGAGCTTCTCCCTCAATGTCCTCAGCAATAATCAATAGCGGCTGACCAGAGCGAGCAACTTTCTCCAGAACAGGTACTAGCTCTTGGATGGAACCAATTTTCTTGTCTGTGATCAAAATGCGGGCGTTTTCGTAGTCCACCAGCATCCGTTCGCCATCGGTGACGAAGTAAGGAGAAATATAGCCCCGGTCGAACTGCATCCCTTCTACCACTTCGAGTTCGGTAGACAGAGACTTAGATTCTTCTACGGTGATAACGCCATCTTTGCCCACCCGGTTCATGGCTTCGGCAATCATGGCTCCTACTTCTTCATCACCACCGGAAGAAACAGTGGCGACTTGAGCGATCGCGTCTCCTTCGACTGGTCTCGCGACCGCTCTGATTTCTTCGGCTAAGAGAGCGACTACCTTTTCGATACCCCGACGCAGGCTCACCGGATTAGTACCTGCTGCCACGTTCTTTAAGCCTTCTCGGATCAGGGCTTGGGCCAGCACTGTGGCAGTTGTGGTGCCATCCCCAGCAATATCTTTAGTTTTGGAAGCCACTTCCCGAATTAACTGGGCTCCCGTTTGCTCTAGAGGATCTTCGAGTTCAATTTCTTTGGCGATCGTGACACCATCATTGACGATCTGGGGTGCCCCGTACTGTTTCTCTAGCACCACGTTGCGACCTTTGGGTCCTAGAGTAATCCGAACGGCATCTGCTAACGCATTCACACCTCGTTCCAACGCTCGCCGAGATTCTTCGCTGAATGCAACAATTTTTGCCATATTTCGTTCCCTACGCTTCCAACTAGAATTTAGCACTCTATCGGAATGAGTGCTAAACCGATTACCCTCTTTGTAATGTTAAACAGCGTTAAATGGGCGCGCCTTACACTTGCAATTCAGGATAGATGAATTGGTATCCCGCAGTTTTGAGCTTTTGGTTAGATACCTTCGCATTGTAGGGGCGAGCACTAGGTTGCGATTCATCCCAATTCACAGGTGCTAGGTTGTAGCGCTGACACACCTGCTCAATCAGTTCTCGACTAGTTAGGGTCACTTCTTGCACCAGATTATAAATTCCTTGGAGTTGGTGTGCCTGGGCAAAGGCGATCGCGCCCACAATGTCATCCAGGTGAATCCAATTACTCGGTTCTGCCCCTGTTCCCGGTCGAGTGGTACCCGCCGCTCTCCCAAAAATTCGATTCAGTTCTCGTCCTGGCCCGTAAATACCACCCAATCTCAGTACGCACACCTTTAATTGAGCAGTAGCAGCGTTGAGGAGGACTTGCTCAGTCTCGGCCAAAATCTCACCATTCCGATTGGCTGGGGCGATCGTAGAAGTTTCATCTACCCAATTGCCTTGCTGGTCGCCATAAACGGCATAGCTTCCCGTATAGATGAGTTGCTGTACGCTTGGCGTTTGAGCTAGAACTTTGACTAAGGTTTTGGCGGTGTGCAGATAAGTTTCTTCATAGCTGTTAGGGCTACGCGCCCCCACACTCAGCAGCACGACTTGTTGATCCGCTAAAGCCTCAGCTAGTGAGGTTTCATCATTGCCTTGGGCTAAAACGGCATGGTCTGCGATCGCCTCCAGTTCTGACAAACGCGGCACGCTGGTTGTGGTAGCCGTGACAGTCCAGCCCGCTTGTCGCCAGTGTCGAGCGGCTACCATCCCGACATATCCACAGCCAATAATTGCAACTTTCACAGATTCTCCTTTCTTTCTTCAACAAAAACAAAAAAACGGTAGAGGATTTGACGCTCTACCGCTTAATTATTAGTCAGTTATTGCTCAGAACCAGAGGCTATTCAGCCGCTTGAGGCAGTAGCTCGCGCTTCTCACCTTTCAGCACCTTCACCTGACCCTCATCCACATCCATAACGGCGGTGTCGCCATCCTGGATTCGGCCAGAGAGGATTTCCTCAGCAAGGCTGTCTTCCAATAACCGCATGATGGCTCGACGTAACGGTCTAGCACCATAGCTGGGGTTGTAGCCTTCTTCCACTAACCGATCCTTGAACCGCTCCGTGACTTCCAGCGTGATGCCTTGCTCGCCGAGACGGCGGAAAACCTCGTTTAGCATGATGTCGGCAATTTCCTTGACCTCGTCCTTCGTCAGTTGACGGAAGACAATAATCTCGTCAAGACGGTTGAGGAATTCTGGACGGAAGTACTGTTTCAGTTCTTCGTTAACCAGAGAGCGGATGCGGTTGTACTGAGAATCAGCTTGGCTCTCTGCTGAGAACTCGAAGCCAAGACCGCCGCCACCCTTCTCAATCACCTTAGAACCGATGTTGGAGGTCATGATCAGCAGCGTGTTCTTGAAGTCAACTGTGCGGCCCTTGGCATCGGTCAAGCGACCATCTTCTAAGATTTGCAACAGCATGTTGAACACGTCGGGGTGGGCTTTCTCGATTTCATCGAACAGCACCACTGTGTAAGGTCGACGACGCACCGCTTCAGTCAACTGACCGCCTTCGTTGTAGCCAACGTAGCCTGGAGGCGAACCGATGAGCTTGGAAACGGTGTGACGCTCCATGTATTCCGACATGTCAAGACGGATCATGGCATCTTCAGAACCGAAGAAGTAAGCCGCCAATGCCTTGGTCAACTCAGTCTTACCAACCCCAGTAGGGCCAGAGAAGATAAAGCTGGCGATCGGACGATTGGGGTTCTTCAAACCAACCCGTGCCCGACGAATGGCACGAGACACGGCCTTAACCGCTTCGTCCTGTCCAATCAAGCGCCCATGTAAGGTGTCTTCCATGTGCAGTAGCTTTTCAGACTCGGACTCGGTGAGCTTGTTAACAGGGACACCTGTCCAAGAAGCCACGATATGAGCAATGTCTTCTTCATCCACCATTGGAGAAGCGTCTTCATTGCCAGGTTCAGCCTTCTTGGTTTGAGCGATCGACCGGATTTCAGTTTTGATTTCCATTTCGCGATCGCGCAACTCACCCGCCCGATCAAAGTCCTGTGCCCGCACTGCATCATCTTTCTCTTTCAGAACTTGACGCAGTTCTTTATCGAGTTCTTTAGCAGCAGGAGGTAATTGCGAGTTAAGTAAACGAACCCGAGAGCCCGCCTCATCAATCAAGTCAATCGCCTTGTCAGGCAGGAAGCGATCGGAAATGTAGCGATCCGACAGCTTAGCCGCAGCGTCTAAGGCAGCATCAGAAATTTTTAGCTTGTGGTGCTGTTCGTAGCGCTCACGCAAACCGCGTAGGATTTCGATGGTTTCATCCACGCTGGGTTCACCCACCATCACAGGCTGGAAGCGACGCTCTAGCGCAGCATCCCGCTCAATGTGCTTGCGGTATTCATCCAGGGTAGTAGCACCAATACATTGCAGCTCACCTCTTGCTAAGGCAGGCTTAAGGATGTTGGCTGCGTCGATCGCGCCTTCAGCCGCACCTGCACCAATCAAGGTGTGAACTTCGTCGATTACCAGGATGACATTTCCGGCAGAACGGATTTCATCCATGATTTTCTTCAAGCGTTCTTCAAATTCACCTCGATACTTGGTGCCTGCTACCAGCAAACCAATATCGAGCGTGACGACGCGCTTGTCTTCCAGAATGTCTGGAATATCGTTGTTCGCGATGCGCTGGGCCAAACCTTCGGCGATCGCCGTTTTACCAACCCCTGGTTCACCAATGAGCACGGGGTTATTTTTAGTACGACGACCCAAAATTTGGATGACGCGCTCAATCTCTTTCTGACGACCCACGACGGGATCAAGCTTTCCTTCCGCCGCCATTTGGGTCAGGTTAGAGCCAAATTCATCCAGGGTAGGAGTCTTGGTGCGACCGCCCCCTGGCGTGGTTGAAACTTCTGCGGTTTCACCCAACATGCGAATGACTTGAGTCCGTACCTTGGAGAGGTCAACTCCAAGATTTTCCAGCACTCTAGCTGCAACGCCTTCGCCCTCCCGAATCAGACCTAAGAGCAGGTGTTCAGTGCCAATGTAGTTGTGTCCCAACTGCCGAGCTTCTTCCAAGGACAGTTCCAAGACACGTTTGGCGCGAGGAGTGAACGGAATTTCTACAGCAACGAAGCCAGAACCTCGACCAATGATTTTCTCTACTTCGATCCGAGCGTCTTTGAGATTGACACCCATAGACTTCAGTACTTTGGCGGCGACGCCGGTCCCTTCTCCAATTAGACCCAGGAGGATCTGTTCTGTACCTACAAAGTTGTGCCCAAGGCGGCGAGCCTCTTCTTGGGCCAACATGATTACCTTAATGGCCTTCTCTGTAAAGCGTTCAAACATGGCGTGTATCCATCACCTGCTGCGTTGCCGGTACGCTGATTTTAGCATAGGGAAATTTTGCTGCTATCATCCGCAAGATAGCAGCAATACAGACAGAGCGATCCCGAATCAGGTTGCGATCGCCCAATTTTTTTAATATCTACTTCCGAGGGGAGATTTTCGACAAAAATTTACTATGAAGTCAAGCCACAAAGCCAAGAGTTAAGCCCAAACTTCCTAACTTCAAGAGTTGCTAGATTCCGACAAGCACCAACCCGCTTGGTTTAGTCGGGTTTGAACTTGGTGCTGCCAATTTATTAGCGCTTGAGCAAACTCAGGTGATTGTAGCCCACCTCGCCACAAAATCAAGGCATCTTCCCCAGTTTCTTCGTAATAACGCCGCCGCCGCCCCGCTTCTCGGAAACCAAACTTCTCATAAAGTAACAATGCAGGTTGGTTGGAGGCGCGGACTTCTAAGGTGGCCCGCTCTAAGCCGCGCTGCTGAGCCTTTTGCAACAACGCATAGAGGAGTACTTGCCCCAATCCTTGACCTTGAAAGTCGGGATGCACCGCCACGATAGTAATGTGAGCTTCATCCACGATCGCCCAAAAACAGCCCAAACCGACAAGAGCAGCAGGAGTATCTGTTGGGCCCAGTGCCGGAGGCTTTTGCTTTTTCTCTAAAGTTTGGTGAGCTTGACTGGCTTGGCTGGATTGAGGCGCTCTGGTTCGCAGCACTACTAATTCACTATTCGGACTATCTAATTCTCTTTGGTAGCCTTCTAAAGTCCACAAGCCCCCAAAGCACAATTGGTCAAGCACTAAGGTGGCAGGTAGCAATTCTGAGGTTAGAGGTTGAAGATCCAGGAAATTCACAAGAAGTCTGGGTTGAAAGCTCTGGATGCACAGCCCTCAATTGTACACTGAGAGACAGGACGCACTCATGCCTGTCAACTAAGCCAAGGACAACTATTACGCAATGGTATCGACTTACTCTGTGGAGGTTCAGAACTCTGGCCGTCAGTATTTACCTGCCCCTGGAGATGCTGCGGCAACCCGATCCCCCAACCAATTTCTTTTGCCCCTCACGGCTCAAGTCAACGAGCAAGATCATTTGGAAATTGGGGGTTGTGACGTTACAAACTTGGTGCAGCAGTTTGGCTCGCCACTTTACATTGTGGACGAAGAAACGCTGCGGACCACTTGCCGTCAATACCGCGAGGCTTTTCAGCAATATTATCCTGGTGAGTCTCAGGTTCTTTATGCCTCTAAAGCTTGGAGTTGTCTAGCCATTTGCGCGATCGCAGCCAGCGAAGGCTTGGGCATTGATGTGGTTTCTGGCGGCGAGCTGTACACGGCACTGCAAGCAGGAGTTAGCCCGGACAAGCTCTATTTTCATGGCAACAACAAGTCGGTTGCAGAGCTTGAGTTTGCTGTGGAATCGGGTTGCAACATCGTGGTCGATAACTGGCTAGAGCTGCAAACCCTTGCAGGCATGCCAGCTAGAGAAACACCCTTCCGCATTTTGTTGCGCTTAACACCTGGAATTGAGTGTCACACCCACGAATACATCCGCACTGGGCACCTAGATAGTAAGTTCGGCTTTGATCCCAACCAACTGGATGAAGTCTTTACCTTTGTCAGTCAGCAACCTACCCTAAATTGCGCTGGCTTGCATGCTCACATTGGCTCCCAAATTTTTGAACTGCAACCTCACCAAGATTTGGCAGGGGTAATGGTGCAGTGGCTGAGTAAGGCCGCAGGCTATGGTCTTTCCATTGAGGAACTCAACATTGGTGGCGGTTTAGGCATTCGCTACACCGAATCGGATGATCCCCCCAGTATTGACGCTTGGGTAAAAGTGATTAGTGAGGCGATCGCAGCGGCTTGCCGAGCCCAAAATATTGCTCTCCCCAAACTCCTGTCCGAACCAGGGCGATCGCTGGTTGGTCCCACTTGCGTCACAGCCTACACAATGGGTAGCCAGAAGACTGTGCCTGACATTCGCACTTATGTCACCGTAGATGGTGGTATGTCTGATAACCCCAGACCGATCACCTACCAATCGGTTTATCGGGCTGTGGTCGCGAACAAAATGTCAGCAGCCATGTCTGAGACAGTGGCGATCGCAGGGAAGCATTGCGAATCAGGCGATATCTTGATCAAAGAAGCTAGCCTCCCCAAAACAGAACCGGGCGACACTCTCGTCGTAATGGGCACAGGAGCCTACAATTACAGCATGGCTTCTAACTACAATCGGTTGCCCCGTCCGGCAGCAGTTTTAGTTAGGGCTGGAGAAGCCAACCTGATTCTGCAGCGGGAAACTTACCAAGATTTAATTCGACAGGATTGCCTACCAGAGCGCCTAGGCGGATTGACGGCCTAACCCCGCAAACCTGATTAGGAGCTAGCTTGTCGGCTAGTTCTTCCAGTCTCAGGAGACCACGCAGTAAGTTACACAAGGCTCAACCGAGATATTCTTGACTGGCAACTGGGAGGCTAGAAGGCTGCAAGCCTCTCAGTTCTCCACGTTGAGGCGCAAGCGTCATTCAGGTTCTGATGGGACAATTGTGGAAGCAATGGCTGACCGATCCAAGTTGGACTCAGTCTTTGCTGCTTCAGATTATTGATATTGGATTGGTACTCATCCTGACGTATATGGTGCTCATCATTATTGGTGAGCGCCGGACACTCTGGATGGTACGGGGATTCATTATCCTTATGCTCGCCGCAGCCGTCAGCACCAACTTGAAGCTCAAGCTCTTGAGTTTTGTCTTAAACAGTTTGGTGATTGGCTCCGCTGTCTCAATGGCATTTATTCTGCAAGCAGAATTTCGCCGTCTCCTCGAACAGTTGGGGCGAGGTGAGATCCTGCAACTATTCCAGCCTTCACGTCGGGCCATTCCCAAACCTGACAACGTGATTGATGAGATTGTTGATGCTGTGAAGGAGCTGTCTCAGAGCCGCATTGGTGCTTTGCTGATTCTAGAAACGAGTGGCCCGATTGATGAGCGTGATTTCTCAGTGCCAGGGGTGAGGTTGAACGCCGAAGTTTCCAAAGAACTGATCCAAACTCTATTTCAACCCACCACCCTGCTCCACGATGGGGCTGTTTTAATCCGAGCCTCTCGCATAGTCGCAGCGGGTGTCATTTTGCCAATTTCTGAGCGCACTGCTTCTCGGCAGTTGGGGACACGCCATCGAGCCGCAATGGGGATCACAGAGCGTATCGAAAATTGTATGTGTATTGTTGTATCTGAAGAAACAGGTTCAATTTCGTTAGCGGAACGGGGAACACTGAATCGGCCTCTGACCAGCAGTAAACTGAAAGAATTATTAGAAGCGAGCTTCTCTCCCTCAGTTGATCGTGAAGCAGTCGCCTCAGATTTACGCAACTTTGGTCGCCAAATCAGGTCTCAAGGATTGGCCATCATTTCACGTTTATTTCGTCTGCCCTCGTCGGCTCCTCGGGAGAAAAAATGACTGCAAAGCCAACCATCTTACAAGATCTGCCCACTGATCTAGAGCGAGAGCGGCTACCTAAGCATGTCGCTGTGATTATGGATGGTAATGGTCGCTGGGCCAAGCGCCAGGGCCTACCGCGCATTATGGGGCACCGCCGAGGAGTTGACGCACTCAAGGATCTGCTGCGCTGCTGTCGAGATTGGGGGGTGCAAGCGCTCACGGCTTATGCTTTTTCTACCGAGAATTGGGGCCGACCTTTTGAGGAAGTTGACTTCTTAATGACGCTGTTTGAGCGGGTGCTGCGGCAAGAACTCCGCGAAATGATGGAGGAGAATGTCCGTATTACCTTTGTGGGTAACTTGGGCGCTTTGCCACAGTCTCTCCGAGCCGAGATTGAGCGCTCTATGGCTGAAACTCTGGATAATTCGGGAATTCACTTTACAGTCGCCACCAATTACGGAGGGCGGCAGGAAATTGTGCAAGCTTGTCGGGCGATCGCTACTCAAGTCCAACAGGGGCACTTGCAACCAGAAGATATTGATGAGGCGGTGTTTGAACGCCACCTATATACAGCCGGGGTCGGTGATCCTGACTTACTGATTCGCACCAGCGGCGAGATGAGGCTGAGCAATTTTCTGCTCTGGCAAATGGCGTACTCTGAGCTTTACGTGACAGAGACGCTCTGGCCTGACTTCGATCGCGCCGAGTTTCACCAAGCTTTATGTGCCTACCAGCAACGACATCGCCGCTTTGGTAAAGTCTAAGTTCCTAGCTCGACAAACGGAGTTTTGACCTCACTAAGGCCCAGAGAAAACAGCATCTTCAATATCTTGCCGACTGAGCAAATATTTGAAGGAGCGCTGAATCTCTTCTCCTTCTGTCAAGTAGCGCACTGTTAGTTGGTCTACGTCTAAACACAACTCCGCTTTCCATGCAGGTCTGGCTAGACGCCAGCAGTGGAGTTCTGCGGGGTCTTGTTCGCAACCCTGTTCAGTCAGCCAAGTCTCAATGTCGGGTAGGGAGTGGTTATAAAGGGGAGTATCGCTAGAAGGAAGAGGCATAAATCTCAAAGATTGCGTAAACCAAAAGTTTGCACTGAGAGTCGCTTAGGAATCAGCCATCACTATACAGGGGGAATCAGCTTAGGTTTAGAGACAAAATCTGCTGCGAACTTTTGATTGGCGTCAGAATCTAAAGCCTTAGCAGATGGGGCAACCTGTTCTGATCTAACCCCCTCAATTCGCTCAATGGGAGCGGTCTGGGTCTGTAACTTTAAAGGTTGAAAGGCAGCATCTCCTCTAGTTAAACCAATCGCGATCGCCAAGACTAAACAAGCTACAAAGGTGACACCCAAAATAAACAAGGCAAAGATTTCTCCAGGGGATAGGGGCCGATCCGTAGGGTCCAGATAGGCAGAGGAGGAATAACGCCGAGATTGAGAGACGGGGCCGTTGAGATCAGCAGGGGCTTGCATCACATGCAGACGCGAGTAACCGATTTTGCGATCGTAAGCGAGACGACGCTCCGGATTACTGACGACGGCGTAGGCTTCATTGAGTTGCTGGAATTTCGCAGTCGCGATCGCGGGAGGTAGGGTCGTGGTATCGGGATGAAGCACCTTACTGAGTTCTCGATAGGCGCGACGGATCTGTTGGGGAGATGCCGAAGGATGCAGCCCCAGCAAAGCATAGTAGTTTGGAGCCGCAGACTTAAGAGGGGGCACTCCTGAATTAGCTTGATGTGGCGTTGCTCCGTCTTGAGTCACGCGAGTTCCTACTTTACCTAGCTTTTGATTATTTTAACCAGGTTCCTTCAATTTCTCATGCTTAGCCACCAATCCACAAATTGCAGCTAACAGCAACCAACCGAGAACGTTGATGCGGATATCAAACAAAGTCACATCAAATAAGTTGAATAAGCTACAACCTAAAAATGCCACTAGGTAGGTGAACAAGATCAAGCGATCGCTTTCCTGAAGCGGCTCGGAAGCAGGAGTCCAAGACTGCAATAACCGCACACCGCGATACACCATCCAGCCCACCAGACCGAAGAATAGCAACGTGGCAGGAAAACCTGTCTCTGCCATCAACATCAACGGCAAGTTGTGAGGATGCCCCATAAAGACTTGCCACTTAGCTTGATACAGCGGCGTAAAGTTGCGTAAGCCCCAACCCGTAAGAGGGCGCTGCTCAGCTAGAGACCAGGCAAATTGCCACTGAGTCGCGCGGAGGGTGGCTACGGGGCGATTGGGATACAACTCATCAGATAACCTCGCCCAGAGAAATGCTGGAACAATCAGCCGCAGGGGAGCCTTGATGACCGTAGGAGCAAATGCTGCGCCGCCAATGCTAGCGCCAACAACCCCAACTGCAATCACCAGCCAACGCCAACCAAGATACAAAGCGTAAGTTAGGCAAGCCAAGCCCGCTACAACCCAGGCATTACGCGAATTAGTTAGGAGAAGGGCGATCGCATTCCCCAGCACTACCAAAGTTAAAAACCACCAACGCCACCATGTTTGAGTTGAGGCGCTAGAAGAAGTGGATAGAGCATTAAGGGCAGGCTGAGAATCAGAGGATGTTTCTATCGCCATCCCTTCTACGCCTTGATCCAACGGGCTGCGGCGACCTGGAAACGCTTCAATCCAGAGGCCCAGTCCCAAAATAAATACAATGACCAGGTAGTTAGCGAGGACGTTGGCATAGGCAAAGATCGAAGACATCCGACCTAAAGGATTGCCACCTCGCTCTAGGGCTAGATCAACCACAATTCCCAGCAGGCGTAAATGCCCTGCCCAACCCCAAAACTGCTGACCCAGGCCAATCACGACTACAGGCACCGAGGTCAACACTAGGAGCCAAGCCAGTTGCCGTAGCTGAGCAGGAGTTTGAATCAGCGCACTCAGGGCAGTAAACAAAAAGAACAGTGGTAGAAAGTTAGCCAAGCCCAAAAGCGCAGCGGTGCGATCGTAGGCTAGAAGAGCTGACACCAGAAACCACAAGCTCAGAATTGCCAAGACTTGATTAAACCGACGCCGCTTGATCCAGGCAGCTCGTTTAACCCACGTGGCGATCGCAGCTCCCAATAAACTTAAGCCACCCACTAAAGGGCTGAAAGGCAACAGCAGCCAACCAATTTGAACCCAAATCCAAGGCGTTTGCAGAGACCGTTGGGGATGGGACTGCAACTGAAAAAACTTGTTCAAAATCGCTCCCTAGACTGGTTCCCAAGCAGCTTCGAGACAATCTGCCCGAGTCAGGCGAATTTGCGCCAAAGCAAATACCGTGGGAATGACTCGGCCATAGTTAGTCGCGATCGCCCGCCAGCCTAAGTCCGCAAAAAACAACGCCCACATGGCTGGCCCCACAAAAGCTAAAACGCTGCGAGTCACGCCATAACGAGCTGTAGTCAGAGCCATTCCTCGTTTCGCGGTTTGCAGTGCCACATAACTTTCAAATTGAGTCGCTGCCACCGCTCCACCCTTGACAATCGCTTGCTTGGCTACCTGGTAAGTTGCAAAGTGGTAGGCAAACTGTCGCGCGATCAGTTGCAAAAGCATCGGACGCACAATCGAGCTTATTGCCAAAGCACTACCTCCCTTCACCAACAATCCCATTGGATCTTGCTGCACCGCCAGAGGTAACTGCTCCCGAATATCCGAGCAAGCCAGCGATTGTTGCACCCGTAGCGTTAGAGCCCCTTTTTCTTTAGTTGATAGTTGTTTCCAAGCACGGCCTAGCAAATTGAGGAAGATTTCTGCTTCCAGGTCAGTGGTAGAAAATTCTTGGGAGTAATGAAGTTTCAAATAGCGGCAGACTTGAATTAAGCACTGACGATAGGTAACGCGATCGGCTTGCCCTTGCAAAACTGTGATGCCATCTGCGGCTAAAAACCGAAAGCGTTGCTCTAAGGCATCTAACCAAGCTTTTCGCCCTTGGCTTTGCACATCCACTGGGTCTGGGGTGTATAGGTAATCGATTGGGTTAAACTTACGGCGAAACAAAATTTCAGTTAGCTCCCCCAATTCTTCTTCGGTTGCTAACTCTAAGGCTGCTCTTAGCTCGTCCGCCATAAATCCCTCCACAACTGCACTATTAACCCCGCTGTCCCATATTCTACTCTTAGCGATCGGCTGTTCGCTGTTGCTTTGTTTGCTGTTAGCTCGATGCAAATTCTCTAGGAGGCTCCACATTCGTGTTTGATGTAGCTGTGATTGGAGCTGGCATTGCAGGCATTAGTTGCGCTCAGCAGTTGCGGCAGTTGGGCTACCACGTTGTCGTAGTCGAAAAGTCGCGCGGGCTGGGTGGACGCATTGCGACTCGTCGGCTTCAGGACACTTGCGCTGATCATGGAGCCCGCTATCTCAGCGATCGCTATCTCAGCACTCCGGCAGAACATCTAGCCCAACTCATTCCAGTTTTATGTGAACAGCAAATTTTGCAAACCTGGACAGATCAGGTTTATGAATTGGGAAGCGATCGCCTCCTGCACTCACCGTCACCTCAAAATATTTACCCGCGTTACACAGCTCCAGCCGGAATGAGTACGATCGCCAAATTCTTAGCGACTGGGTTAGAAATTTGGCGGAGTCAACGAGTAGAAGCGATCGCCTTGACTCCCGAAAATACTTGGCAATTGACTCTAGCAGCCAGCAGCGGCCCTGCGGCAAACCTCACAACTTTAGCGGCACAGGCGGTAGTAGTAGCGATTCCTGCCCCGCAAGCCTTGACCTTACTAGAACCTTTGGAAAAGGCAATCCTTGCTGGTGAGTTTTTTCAAGCGTTACGCACTGTCCAATATCATCCTTGCATCACCGCGATCGCAGGTTATTCTCGCGATCGTCACGCTGATTTGGCAAGTCGAACCCCAGCTTGGCAGGCCATTACAGGCTCTAAAGACTCAATCCTCGATTGGATTAGCCTAGAGAATAGTAAACGACCCAGCAAAAGCCCAGAACAGGCACCACCTACTTTTGTGTTCCAAAGCAGTGCTAGCTTTGCCCAGAAAAACCTAGAAACTTCTGATTTACCAGCGATAGGGCGTCAACTCTTAGATTACGCGGCTCAAGTGTTTTGGCCTTGGCTTGACGCCCCCGACTGGCTACAAGTTCACCGTTGGCCCTATGCGCTTCCTGATCAGTTTTGGCCAGCACCTTGTTTGATTGCTCCAACCACTCCACCACTCGTTTGCAGTGGCGATTGGTGTGGGGGGATGCAAATCGGGAGTGCCTTGGACTCTGGGCTGGCAGCAGCAGCCGAAATTAATCGTCAGCTTCGGAATCTGCCCCTGCCAGAAACCAGTTTTTGGCATACCATTTCCAGTCACTCTGTCGATTTCACAGGCTGAAGCCACATTCAGCAATGACCCGGAATGTCTTGCCGCCAGCCACTCATGCCTAGGCTGTCAGCAATCTTGACTGCATCTCAATGGGAAACCCTGGGAGACTAGTCTGTAGCTTCAGCGCCGTCTCTTGCGCCCTCTTGATCGGTTTCAGTTTCTTCAGCTCGGTTGTCATTACCGTAGCGTCTCTTGCCAAAACGGCCTTTGTTGGTGCGCTTACGGAATTTGCGAGCGTAGGCCTCGTTACGGAGAGCTTTTTCTTTCTTTAAGTTGCGGCGTTTAGCCATGTTTACCTCGTTGAATCTATCTGCCACGCGAAAAGCGATCGCTTTCCCAAATTTTTAAGAGAAGCGATCTCAGACAAGCGATCTAAAAAACCAGAACGCCTAGAAAAATAGGTCAGATGTTTACTCTAACCTAATCTGTGACTCTCGCCCAAGCAGCTCCGCCTTAAATTTAGCCGGATTGCTGCTGGATTACTACTGGATTGCTGTTGGCAGAGCGGTTAACAAAAAAAGTTGGGCTACCAAAATCAAGCAGAGTTACCGTTTGGCAATTTTAGCAGCCAACTCTAGCGCATCGGCTGGAGTCGTGATCAATCCCTCGGCTCGCGCCAATTGAATCTCAGCTAAAAGTTGCCCAATTTGGGGGCCAGCCGCTAGTTTCAAGTGCGTCATCAAGTCTTGTCCACTGACAAGCGGTACAGGATGGGCGACCGGATCGTCAGGCGTGAGAAAACGCTCAATCAAGACCGATAGCACTGATATGGACACACCAGCAGCTAAAGCTCGTACCATCAGGGCTGGGAATACAGGACCCACTGCTTGAAACAGAAAATACTGCTCTCGGCAAGACAAACCTGTCATCGGTCTGACTGCTTGCAACTTAGGCAAAAACTTGAGGATTGTTAACGCAGCTTGAATTTCAGCTCGGCTGTATTTCAAGTTCAATAACTCTACCTCAGCCTGCGCTAGGTCTGGAGATAGCAAACTAGCCAACTTCGCCACCGTAATCCAGGTGCGATGATCGCCTGCGAGCTTGGCTTTAGCAGCTCCAGCCTCAGGACTACAGTTGCCGTTAGCAGGCTTGTTTCCTGTAGCGCCAGATGAGTTTTTACCACCTTTACGGCTAGCTTTGGTTGTGTGCCGTAGCGAAGCATAGAGTTCAACTTTAAAGCTAGGACAAGCTGCCACTAAACTGAGCACGGACTGATCGATCGCAGCGACTTGAGCCAAACTTTCGGCAGTAGCCTGAGGAAACCAAGCTTGCAGTAGTCCATCTTGCCAAGCGGCAGTCAACCACGGAGTTCCTTGGGCACTGCCAAACAAATAGTTGAGTTCTGACTGGATGCGTTCGGCAGCAACCTGGCTTAAATAAGGAGAAAACTGGCGAATCACAGCCCGCGTCTCCGCATCTAGCGTAAAGCTCAGTTGGGCGGCTTGGCGATAAGCCCGCAACAGACGTAAGGGGTCTTCCCGTAAGTTTTCGGAAGCCACCATACGAATTGAGCTTTGTTTCAAGTCCACAAAGCCTTGTAATGGATCGATCAACTCTTCGGTATGCGGGTTGTAGGCGATCGCATTGACCGTGAAGTCTCGTCGCTGTAGATCGATTTCTAGGCTAGACCCCATTTGCTGAGCAAAATCTGCGGTGGCTTGCTCAAACACGACACGCGCAATTTGGCGCTCCGAATCTAATAAAACAAAGCCTGCCTTATGGTGGTGAGCGATCGCCTGAGCCGTTTCTACTGCCTTTTCGGGCATAACAAAGTCGAGGTCTAGGTAGTCGGCATGACGACCGAGCAGCGCGTCACGAACGATACCCCCGACCAAATAGGCAGGCTGTGGCAACCACTGCAAACCGAAAGGCCAAGTTTGGGGCGATAAAACAGATAAAGAAATTGAAGAAGCGTGCATGGAAACAAAAATCAATCGAGCGGCTAGCCAAGAATTGACTCGCCTAAGCTAGAGTAACAGAAAGACATGCGGGGTCTGGTAAACCCACCTTGTCAACCTACGGAGAGGTTCTGATCATGTGCATTTGTGTGAACTGCCACTACGTAGATCGCTGCACTACCTATCATGCAGTCGAAGGGCAGCATCAACAGCCTCACCTCACAAATACACCAGATTTTGAAGCGGTTGAACCAACTATTAACGTAAACATCCGTTCGTCAGAGGATGAAATCCAGATGGAATGGGATGTGGTTGGCTGTCAAAGCTTTAAGCAAGAAACAGGCAAGTGGGCCAAATTGCGCCCAGGTGAGTTAGTCCCAACTTAACTTGGCAGCCTAAATTTTGCGTTCAGTTTAATTTTTTGCTAACGCAAAAGCTCATGCGGCTACCAGGAAATCTAGGGGGACGGCGTAGGATATAACTCAATGGACTTAGGTTCCTATGGGTATGCGCTACTGCCTCAATCCGGTTTGTCGGAGTCCGCAAAATGCAGAATTCGCTAAGTTCTGTGAAGCTTGCGGGTTTAAGTTGGTGTTGGGCGATCGCTACTACGCCATCGAACCCATTGGGCAGGGAGGCTTTGGCCGAACCTTTCTCGCTTTAGACGATTACAAGCCTTCCAAACCGCGCTGTGTGATCAAGCAGTGCTTTCCTTTGCCGCAGAGCATTCGTAACCCCATTAAAGCAGCAGAGCTATTTCGCTTAGAAGCGGTTCGGCTAGAAGAATTAGGCCATCACCCCCAAATTCCGGAACTGCTGGCGTACTTTCAACAAGACCAGTTTCAGTATTTGATTCAAGAGTTTGTTAATGGAGCCACTCTGGAGCAAGAACTAACTCAGAACGGTGTGTTTAGTGAAACGCAAATTCGCCAGTTGCTGAGTGATTTGTTGCCAGTGCTGCAATTTGTCCACGAACACTATGTCATTCACCGCGACATCAAACCCACCAATATTATTCGCCGTCGTGCTGACCAGCAATTGGTACTCGTGGATTTTGGGGCGGCAAAGTCAGCTAGCAGCGCTGATCTCTCTCGCACAGGTACAAGCATTGGTAGCCCTGCGTTTGTGGCTCCAGAGCAAGCAATGGGTAAAGCTATTTTTGCGAGCGATCTCTACAGTCTGGGGGTCACTTGTATTTATTTGTTGACTCACACCCATCCATCAGATTTATTCGACACCGAAGAAGGCCTTTGGCTGTGGCAACCCCATCTCAAACAGTCCATTAGTGGAAATTTGGGCCAAATCCTCGATCGCTTGCTTCAGAGTGCAACCAAGAAACGCTATCAATCCGCGATCGCCGCCTTGCAGGACTTACAGGCTCCAGCATTATCACTCACACCAGTCCCGACTATAGCGATCGCCACCCCAGCGATCGCCACCCAACAAATAGACTCAACACCACCTGAAATTCCAGCCCAAACCATACCTAGCGCCTTAACATCCCCAACTTGGCGTTGTGTGCGAACTCTGACTGGACATTCTCGCTGGGTGCGATCGCTAGCCATTAGTCCCGATAGCCGAATGTTGGTGAGTGGTAGCGGCGATCGTACTGTCAAGATTTGGGACTTAACCACTGGACAGTTGCTACACACTTTATTGGGTCATGAGCACTGGGTGCGATCGGTGGCGATCAGTCCGGATGGTCAATTAGTTGCCAGTGCTAGCAATGACAAAACAGTCAAAATTTGGCAACTTAGCACCGGAACCTTATTAAAAACACTGAGCGGCCATACCGATTGGGTTCGAGCCGTAACTTTTAGCCCCGATAGCCAGTATCTAGCCAGTGGCAGTCAAGATAAAAGCATCAAGCTGTGGCAGGTTACAACAGGTCAACTGCTCCAGACGCTGGTGGGACATGAGCACTGGGTACTAGCGATCGCTCTAGCGACAGGAATCGTGACGTCAAACACCAAACAATTCCTACTCGTGAGCGGTAGCCGCGACACTACCATAAAGATTTGGCACCTGAAGACCCAACGCCTGCTCCACACCCTGACAGAGCACACTGAACCTGTCACTTCTCTAGTACTTAGCCCCAACGGACAACTCATAGTGAGCGGGAGTCAAGACAAAACCATCAAAATTTGGCAACTCGGCACCCAAACTCTCCTCTACACTCTGACAGGACATACAGACGCAGTGAATGCTGTCATGCTCAGCCCAGATGGACAACTACTGGTGAGTGCTGGTCAAGATAAAACCGTCAAAATTTGGCAACTCGACAGCGGCACCCTGCTAGAAACATTGGTGGGGCATGTAGCTTGGATTTGGTCAGTCGCGATCAGTGCCGACAACCAAACGATCGCCAGTGCTGGTGATGACGGCACCATCAAGATTTGGCGACGTGATTAAATAACTATTGGCATTTGTCATTCCTAAATTAACTTTGACTCCTGAGCTTCCTTCTTCCACCGCCCAATATGGCTTAGCATTGCATACCACCACCCCAGAGCTAGGCGTAGCTTTGAGCAACTTCGCGGGCGATCGCCGCCATCAAGTTTGGAGCTTAGACCGTGGGCTGTCTACTCACCTACACCACTATCTAGGTGAGTTCATGCCACCACAAACTTGGTCAGATTTAGCTTTTATTGCAGTAGCGCGGGGACCCGGTGGCTTTACAGGTACCCGCATCGGCATGGTCACGGCTCGTACCTTGGCACAACAACTCGACATTCCCCTATTTGCAGTTTCGTCACTCGCTGCCTCCGCTTGGGTTTCTGCCTACCAGCACCCTCAACCATCCCTGACGCACCCAGTAATTGCTGTGCAAATGCCAGCCCAGCGGGGAGAAGTGTACGGGGCTATCTATCAAGTAGGCCCGGAGGCTGGTTTAACAACTCTCTTAGCAGACACCATCCAGCCCCTAGCCGATTGGGAAGCAACTTTAGCTAGCTGGCCCACGACCTATGAGTTAGTCAAAGCAGAGGGGGGACTGGGTGAATCGGTTTTAGGAGTTTTAGCGTTGGCTGAACAGGATTGGAACCAAGGGGTGCAATCGCATTGGTCAGAAGCCCTGCCTTTTTATGGTCAACACCCAGTAACTAAACAATAAAAAAGACAGGAAGTGCCTGCTTCCTGCCTTTGTTGTTCACCCAGTATTTGCCCTATCAGTCAGCTCACGAATTGCGACCCAGTAGTATTTCTGGGCAGCTTTGCATGACCGATACAGTCACATAGAGAATATACTGAGCTAATTCTAGAAGAGCCAGGAAAATAAAAGTCAAAAATGTGACAAAAATCAAGACAAGGCAGATCTTTACGTAAATCTCCCGAATTCAACTCAGGAAAATTACTGCCCTACTCCCTTATTAGCGCTGCAAACTCCGAGGATCGAGGGCATCCCGTAAGCCATCACCCAGGACGTTAAACGAGAGCACCGTCAAAATAATCAGCAACGCTGGAGGCCAGACCAACCAAGGTTGCAGCACCAAGATAGAAGCATTCGTCGCGGCAGAGAGCATGTTGCCCCAAGAGGGATCAGGCTGCTGAATCCCTAAGCCAATCAAGCTCAGCACCGACTCCGCCACAATAAAGCTAGGAATAGCGAGCGTGGCTGAAATGATTATGTAGGTCGCGGTTTGCGGCAGAATGTGACGCACAATGATGTAGAAAGGTTGACCGCCCATTGCGGTAGCAGCTTGGACAAATTCCCGTTGTTTGATGGAGAGCACTTGCCCTCGAATCACCCGTGCTAAGCCTGCCCAGCTAATGAACGACGTAATCAACACAATCAAGAGAAATCGTTGGGCGCTGGTCAGCCCAGGCGGTAACACTGCTGCGAGTGCCACCAACAAATAAATGCTGGGAATGGTCATTAACACTTCTACAAGACGCATCAAGAAGCTGTCAGCCAAGCCCCCAAAAAACCCAGAAATGCCGCCGACTAACATGCCCAGGGGAAAAGAAATTGCGACTCCCACCAGACCAATGCTGAGGCTAATACGTCCGCCGTATAGCAACCGACTAAACTGATCTCGCGCTTGCTCATCCGTGCCGAGTAGATTGAATTTGGCTGGCCCGACTGCGCCGAAGAGATGCCGCTTCAACTCCAACCCCAAGATTTTGTAAGGATGACCTGCAACGAAGGGGCGCAGCGGTGATGGCTGGCTACGGTCAATCACTAGCTGGCGATCGCCTGTATTCAAATCCACTGGCCCTTGAACCGTGGGATAAACGTGAGGCCCGATAAATTGACCTGCCTGATTACGCCAGTAAATTTGAGTCGGGGGTAGCAACGCTCCATCGGGTTGTGAAGCGTAGGGGTCATAGGGGGCAACAAAATCAGCAGCCAGCACCGCGAGATAGAAAACCAACAGCACCAAAGCTCCAAATCGAGCCAAAGGATTTTTTTTAAGTTTCTGCCACCAATCCATAACACTGCTACCTAATGCGAACTGACGAAAACTCTCGTACTTAGCGATAAGACTTAGCGATCGCGCTGGGTTCCTGTAGCACTCACCATAACAGGAGCCGCTTCCCCATCCCCAGTTCCAGCCACATCTACCGTAGAGTCTGAGCTAGCCAATTCTAGCGTTGGAGCAACCAGCGGATCAGGGTTGAGAGGATTGTAGAAAAATGAACCCGTTTGCGGCGGCAGGGTGGGGTCTAGAACCACCTCGGCAATACTTTTCACAACTCCCGTCAGGGGAATCGCCAAAATCACCCCCAAGAGGCCCGCCACCTTCGCACCAAGCAGCAACGACGTAAAGATAATCACTGGGCTTAAACCCGTTAAATTGCCCATCAATCGGGGAGCTAGCAAGTTGTCTTTGATCTGTTGCGTCGCGATCGCCACCCCCAACACTTGCAGCGCCAGCCACCAATCAATAAATGCTACTACTACACTCACCGTGGCAATGCCCAAGGTCGCCCCGATAAACGGGATCACTTCCATCACCCCAATAAACACGGCAAACAATAAGAAAAATGGCACTCGCAGCCACAAAAAGGCCAGGGACAGCACTACAGCCATAAACAACCCTAATAGGAGTTGACCCGCAAAAAATTGCCGCAGATTTCGTCGTAACGAATCGGTTAAGCAAGTGCGAATTTGGGGCGAAAACAGGCTGACCAGTCCTCGCCACACCCGCTCTCCATCCAAGAGCATGTAAAACGAAATCACCAAAATCAAAACTAGATCTAGCGTCCAGTTGACTGTCCCTAAGACTAAGCCAAACCCTTGAGCTGCGATCGCCTGTGCCCGCTCTCTCACTTCTGCCGACAACTGCTGCTCTAAAATCTGGACATCAAAGGGGAGATTGTGAGCCTCACTCCAAAACTGGAACTGATCTAGCTGATTGCGTCCCGATTCCAGCAAGCTAGGAAAATTAGTTGCTAGTTGCCGCGCTTGCTCAGAGACAGGAGGCGCGATCGTCAGACCAATCAACGTCACCCCAACCCCTGCCGCCAAGTAGACCAATGCTGCGGCCAAACCTCGTGGTAAAAAAGCTTGCAGCTTAGCCACCGCGTAGTTCAGCAAAAAGGCGATTAAACCTGCTGTCACCAAAATACTAATTAGATCGCCAAAGTAATTAAGAGCGTTGAGTGTAACCCAACCCGCAGCCAGCACCAGTAACCAGGTGATTAGGAGTTGTTGCACAGGGGAAAAAACTCGATTCATGAGTGTTAGAGCTATCTCGTTTCTACTAGCCGACCGGAACTGGGTCTTCGTGTTCTACCACAAAGACATTAGAGTACAGGTTGGCAATAATCTGCTTACCTTGCTGAGTTAAGGACAAATAGTGCAAGGCATCTTTGACATAAGGATGGACGCCATGCCAGTAAAACTTGGGATAGTTTTTGCGTAGGTCAGCAGGGTTGCGATAGCCCAAGGCTTTGTTAACCCCTGTCTCTTCAAACTCGTAGTACAACGCACAAATTTTCTTCAAATAACGGGGGTCGCTGAGTTGCCCAATCAAGTCAGAGGCTCGGATTAAGCCTGGGTAGTTGACTGTATCTTGATGATCTTCCACCGAAGGCACCGGGAAACGAGTCAGCTCGATGTTGTACTTGATCACATCGGCATCGATTAGCTTATGCCCACCAAAGCGCTCATCTATAAAGAGTTTGGCGCGATCGACATGGTAGGGGGTCAGACCCGCATCCGAAGATCCCGGTGCTAAGGGCACCATTGCTCCATCTTTACCCGTAGCATAATAGCCATCTTTATCTTGGCGACAGACTCCCTTGACGTAACCAATGTCGTGGCAGACCAGCGAGATAATGAAGTGCAGCCAATCTTCACAAGAAACACCTCCCTCCCGAATATGCCTACCTCGCAAGATTTCCTGACCCACTAAAGTCACGAGGATAGTGTGCTCGACGTTGTGGTAGAGGGCATCACTGTTGGCAATATTCTCCAAGGCCATGCTGCCTGCCCAACCAATAATGTCTTCGTAGTCTGGCTTCCACCCGCCATAGGTCCGTCGATAGCCTTCTTTAAGTCTTTGAACAAAATTATCGATCAGGATTTCAGTGGCATTAAACATGCTAGATACTCGCTTTTGCTGCCTTGCAGGGTAAGAGGGGTGAAGTGGGGTGGTCAGGACATCTACGAATGCTTATTTTTTCTAGGGCACTACACTTAAACCAGTAATGTAACTGTGCCGATTTTTGATGAGATTGTCACCTAGTTGTCACCTAGGTAGATCAATTAGATAGACCAATCCCAAGCTGAGCATGATTGAAGATCACAAAATCTTGAGCCAGCTACTCGATTCATAAATATCTATAATCCGCTGGACATCACCTCTAGTTTTCCCGGTTATGGTGGTGGCATACGAGTCTTAGCACAGACTTTTTCTATTTATTTCCACTCAAGAGTAGGTAATCCCCATGAGGCACGCCCCAGTTCGTTACGCTAGGCAACTGCTTACTGTGGGGATAGCAAGCTTGGTTTGGGCCACCGCGATAGAACCAACTTTGGCTGCACAAAACAGTTCTACACCCAATCAAAATCAGAACGCCCAATTGGATTCTAACAATGCTGCTTCTTACTATCAGCAAGGAAACGAACTTTATCAGCAAGGAAAGCTAGCTGAAGCGATCGCCACTTACCGTAAAGCGATTGAGCTGAATGCGAAGTATGTGGAAGCTTATGTCGGCTTAGGCAATGCCCTGGATGACAACGGAGATACAGAACAAGCGATCGCTGCTTATCAACAAGCTTTACGCTTACGCCCCAAAGATGCGATCGCCCACTACAACTTGGGTGTTACTCATTACCGCCTCAACAATTACGCCGAGGCTGTGACCGCTTTTGAACAAACCACCCAACTTGATCCACAGTTTGTCTCAGGTTTCATCAGTCTGGGCAATGCTTTAGACGACCTCGGAAAATTTCCACCCGCGATCGCAGCGTATCAAAAAGCTATTGAACTAGAACCCAACAATGCCAGTGCTTATCTGAATATGGGCATTGCTTACGCTCGGCAAAAGCAAACCAAAGAGGCGATCGCAGCCTTGCAAAAAGCCAAAACCCTCTATCAAACCGAAGGCAATCTAGAAGCAGTTCAACAAATCGAGCAGATGTTGCAACAGCTCACAACTTCCTAGCCTCCACCTCAGATTCCGCCCACCTCTAGCATCTGCGATCGCGATCGGTCTATAATAAGCGTTCAGCGATTAATCAGCTGAGCCTGTTGCGGGTGTAGTTCAGTGGTAGAACGTCAGCTTCCCAAGCTGAATGTCGTGGGTTCGAGTCCCATCACCCGCTTTTAGCTAAAGCTCTGATTCCATAGAGTTTCGGAGCTTTTTTAATTCGCATCTTAAGCTCCAAGCAAAGTACACCCGTTCTAAAAAATGGGTAAAAATTGGGGTAGTAGGAACAGCTTTGGGTGTGATTTGGGTGTACAGCGATCGCGGCTTTTGGTGAACCTTGAAGACATTGCCCTCCAACTGCTCTAATAATTTGAGGCGCTACGCGCCGGGGAAAAGGGAGAAAGAAAATAGGGTAAAGGGCAAGAGGGCAAAAGAGCAAAGGGCTAGCAAAGAACCCTCGGGGCACTACATACTACTCGAAAACCAATAACGCTGTAGCGGGCGTCGGGCGGGAGGATGAAGCGATAGGCAGAACGGCAAGACCCCGGATCGGCGTGCCAGGAGCCGCCGCGTATAACTCGATATCGATTATCATTCTCACCAATTAACCAAGCTTTGCTATCCGTTGGAGCATCCTTGTAGTTGCTGTGCCAGCGATCTTCACACCACTCCCAGACATTCCCGTGCATGTCGTATAAGCCAAAAGCATTTGGTTTCTTCCCTCCCACCGGATGCGTTTGACCAATAGAATTACCGTCATACCAGGCATAGTTTCCTAGCTGGCTCTCATCATTACCAAAGCTGTATTTCGCTTGGCTTCCGGCACGACAGGCATACTCCCATTCGGCTTCGCTGGGTAAGCGATACCCGCGTTTTGTCAGTTGAGTTAGCTTTTGACAGAAGGTTTGGGCAGCGCTCCAACTCACATTAATTACAGGTTGGCGATCGCCCCGAAACTTTTCACCATACTCAGCCGACGGATCAGTTTGCATTACCGCTCTCCATTGGGCATTTGTGATCGGGTACTTGCCCATACAAAGCTGAGGCACAGTCACACGATGCTGCGGACGTTCCCGATCAGGACTTGGAAGGTTAGGCTCCCAGAGAACGGAGTACTAAGCAGGCATAATCACCTCCAGGACTTGCTCACACGATCGCCCCTGAGCAAACAACCCCTCAACCAGATGCAGCAATTGCCGGTAGGCCTCCCGAGTCAGACTGTAGAGCCGCTGTCCCACTGTTTGCTGGTCCTTGGCAAACGCAAACCTCTCCGATTTCTTGCCCTGACAAGTTGCCTGCTGGAGTAGCGACTGCGCTACACAACTTAAACGGAAGTGGCGTTTGACCGCTTCCTGATTGCGTACCTGAGCCGCCTCAAAGCCTGCTACTTGTTTGCAAAACTCATGAAAGATCTCGCAAGCCCAGCGGTAGCTCCAAGTCTGAATCACTCGGGCACTTTCCCAATGCAGGGCATCACTGAGCAAAAAGCGCGGAGCGTCGCTAAGGTCGGGTTGCTGATGCACGACAACGAGGCGTTTACGCCCGTAGCGCTTGAGTCGAACCGTTTTTGTGAAGGTCCAGAAGG
This sequence comes from Trichocoleus desertorum NBK24, assembly GCF_030409055.1. GTDB lineage: Bacteria > Cyanobacteriota > Cyanobacteriia > FACHB-46 > FACHB-46 > Trichocoleus > Trichocoleus desertorum_B. The sequence continues at coordinate 1,465,991 of NZ_CP116619.1, forward strand.
ACTTAACTTCGCCGTTGCGACCGCGCACCTGGAGAGAGCGAAAACTCTCTGGGTGCTCTTGGCGCAGTTCGGTGGCAACCGCATCGACCCGCTGCCATTGCCCGTTCCACAGAATGAGTCGAGAGCATTCAATCTCGCTGACCCAATGCTTGCCGGATGCCTCAATCAGCTGCGTCAATTCCAGGGTTAACACTCCATTGTCAAAGGCATAGTCAGCTTGGGGAAATTGTCCCTCTGCCTCGATTTGCCGCACCAAGTCCACGACCATCTCGGTGCGTTTGCGATAGGCCAATCGGTTCTTGTGATAGTGCAACAACTCCACCAAGCGTTGCTTCACTTGTTCCATCTGCTCGTAACTCGGTTGAGCCGTCATGCGCAGGTAGCCTCTCTCTGCTTCACTAAAATCGGGCAACTGCACCTCAACCGCAATTCCATCAAGCTGCTGGCCATTAGCAATCACACCCGTGACGACCGTTTGGTAGCGGCTCATGCAGTGGTTGACATAATCGTAGGCGCGCTTGACCCCATAGATGTGCTCGCCATCTTCATGATGCGATAGGGTCCAGTCCAGACTGATGATTTCTCTCCCACATCCTTGGTGCCGCAGACCGACTTGCCGCCGATGCTGCTGCATGAGAGCCTCACTATCCCATCGAGCCTCAAACACCGCCTCATGCATCGCTCGTCGACTGACGGCTTTGCCCTCTGGATATACCTGCTGAGCGTGAATGCCTTGCAGGGTCTTGTTCTGGCTCAGCAACAGCCCACTGATGTAGCGACTGACATGCTCGAATCCGGCTTCCCGACAGAACACGTCTCGGTAAGCACTCATCCCTTGGGCAATGGTGGCAGGAACACCGATGAGGGGAATCATTTGCTGCTCCGCTAGCGATTCACCATCACGATACCTTGTTAGCCTCCCCTCCTTCTACTCCTAACCTTCCAAGTCCTGCCCGATCACCTCCCTCGCCATCAAGAGAACCCATCAAAAAGCTACCTGCGGGAATAGCAATCATCTCCAAAGGCACCTTTCTCGGCAGCAACTCCTGATAGTTTTGGTGAGGCGCAGGAGCCGGAGAGGGAGGTGTAACGATAGGAGGCTTTGGGGCTTTTGACTGAGGAGCAGGAGAGGGACGGAGATTAACCGGAACAGTCGGGGCTGTATTCGGAGCAGTGGGTGGGATACGTTGAACAGAAGCCTGTGGCTGGGGTTGCACTTGGGGAACCGGAGAAGCTGAATGCTTGAGCGTCACCATTGCATCTAACGCTTGCTTCGCAGTCCAGCGTTTTCGCCAGTCCTGAAGTAAACAGCCTTGGACTAGCAGTTTTAGCTCTAAAGGTAGCGAATTTTCTGACAACGCCTCAGGTACATCTCCCGTCGCAGCAACCACACTCATCACACCCAAAGACCACATATCCCAAGCGGGTGCCACAAGACCCTGCAATGCTTCCGGTGACATATACAGAGGGGTTCCAGCAATGTGTACCGTCTGGACATAGCTTCGAGTATCTAGGTTACGAACCGTACCAAAATCAGACACTTTCCAAACATTTCTGACCCACAGCACATTTCCTGGCTTTAAGTCTTGATGTACCAGACGGTTAGCGTGGAGATAATTGAGGGCACTAGCTACCTGAGCAATCATCTGATACAGCCGTTGACCCGATAGCAAATCGTCTTGAAGATGGCTATCTAAGCTGTAATCAGCCAATTCCATCACTAAGTATAGAAATGAGCCATTGCCAACTTGGTTTGAGTCTGGTATCGAGCTAAATAGCTCTTGAAGCTTATTCCAGAAATTCTTTTGGGGGTTATTCGAGTTGGCAACAAACTCTCCGGCAGCAAAGCAGCGAATAATGTGAGGGTGATCTAAATTCACTGCGGCATACAACTCATTCAGTTGTTTAGCCTGTGCCGCCGCAGTCTCCGCTGGAGGAATCAGCTTCACTGCGACTTGCCGCAAAATGCGATCGCGCACCACCTCATCAGCTTGAAATACAGCCCCAAAACCGCCAGCACCCAACAGCTTGATTAGACGATATTTCCCATCAATGACTTGACCTTCCAGCAACTTGAACTGCGAGAAATTGGGATTCATCGCCTACTCATGCCTCAACTTTCATCGCTAGTTACGATTCTCAAGGAACCTTTAGCACTCAAAATTCCCGATCTGCTCTATTAAACTCCATTCCTGCTAGGCGATCGCCCCCTACCCAGTTAAGGAGTGCATAAGTTGCGATCGCAATTCCGAAATGGGGCGATGAGTTGTGTAGTTTTTATCAGCGACTAACAGCTCTGGCTAATTTCCCGGCAAGTCAATGGGAGTGAGCTATGAGCTGATGTTCTGTCGTCAAATCTTACACTTCAGCATTGCCATTAAGGACTCTCTCTCAATGAAAAAGCTTGCAACCATTACGCTCTCCCTGACCTGCGCTCTATTAGGCTTAGGTGCTGATATCGCCTTAGCCATCCCTACACCTAACCGGCAAGGAGATTATCCCGCTCCACCTCCAAAACAAGCCCAAGGCCTGCATGTCAATTGGCAAGTCGTCGATTCAGACCCCAAGGGACTCAACTGCCGCATGGCTAGACAGTTCCAAGGCTTCGCAGTAGATGGCAGCGATGCACCACGCGATTTATCTGCGCGAAACAAACACAATATCTCTCAGTGGTCTGTGGTGTTTGCCTTCAAGCAAGGTCAACGTTTACAAGCGGTGACTGGCAATTGGGGTAATCACATCATGTTGACCGATCAACAAGGCAAACCATGGCTAGCTGTCAACACTAGCAAAGGCCATTGCTTCGTCCGTGCCAACAGCAATTTTATTAAGCCGATCTGAGAAAATGGCTTGCCCCTCCAGCCACTTGAGTCATTCTCCGATTCCGCTATAAAGCTTGCATTTGCTGCCTGATCTTTTAGCTTTGAGAGCTTGCGTCAAAGGCGATCGCAAGCTAAGAGCTTAAACTGCTTCCATCAACGTTAATTGTCTGGCTGCAAAACACAATAACTCTGCCATCGGGTCATAGGTAAAATCGACGTAAGGCAATTTGCGAAAGGAATGCCATGAGTACAATTGTCCAGCCAATGACCCTGGAAGCGTTTCTGCAACTGCCAGAAACCCAACCCGCCTCAGAGTTTATCAATGGAGCTGTGATTCAAAAGCCAATGCCACAAGGAGAACACAGCCGAATTCAAAGTAAATTCTGTGCAGAAATCAACCAGGTAACAGAATCGCAGAAAATCGCTTACGCCTTCCCAGAGTTGCGCTGTGTGTTTGAAGGTGATGCGATCGTTCCAGATGTTGCTGTGTTTCGCTGGGAGCGTATTCCCCGCACTGCTTCTGGACGCATTGCCAACCGTTTTGAATTGCATCCAGACTGGGCAATTGAAATCCTTTCACCTGAACAAAGCCAAACCAAGGTGCTAGGCAAACTGCTACGTTGCTCTCAGCACGGAACTGAGTTAGGCTGGCTGATTGATCCGGAAGACGAAAGCATCCTGGTTATCTTGCCGCAACAAAGAGTCCAGATCTTGCAAGGAGAGAGCCAAGTACCAATTCTCAGCGGGATCGAATTGGAGCTAAAGGTGAATCAGGTATTTGGTTGGTTGACTCTTTAAATATGCTTGAGGTTGTGTTTAAGCATGTGCGGAAGGATTGGATGAGCTGCGATCGCAACCTTTACCGAACTCGAAATTAGGGTATTAATAAAACTTAAAGCCCTATAGATTTTTGAAACCTATAGGGCCAAATTAGCAATTCTGGGCTTTTTAGATTCATTCAATTTCGTCTGAGTTTACTCCCCGTTTTCGCAATGAAGCTAGCATTTGCTGCCTGACTTGAGCGGCCCAAGAGTCAAAGCCGATCTTTTCTACATTGCTATCTGCCACTGCCTCATCGGGAGGAGTTTGCGGTTTCTTAGTTTTGGTTTCCATGGAAATCGGTGCCTGGGGAACTGACAAAGAGCGTGCAGCGAACTACTCACCCTGTCCACATCTTAAAAGGGTTAGCCAAGAAGCTCCACCCGGAAATGCGCTAAGTACATTAGATCCTTGCAGTTCCTGAATCGAAACCCTGTAGCTGTTACGTAGATAACAATTAGGCCGCTTGACTTTTAAGAATGCTTGACTTCTGACAAGGGCAGTGCGACTTGCGATCGCCAGTATCACTTCAAGGCGATCGCAGTCATACCTCCAAATAAAATTAAAATTTGTCAACTTTCCCGCTTTAGACGCCCGCTCCGCTAGTTTAAAAGGGCGCTTCAGGGTGTAACCACTTTAACAAACGGGAACTTTATAGTTAAGAAGTGACAGGTAAGAAGTCGAGAGCTTCTCACACTTCTTCATTAGAGTTAAGAGAACGAAAAAGTCATTATAAAAACTTGCTTGCAGCCCCATGAATCATGGCTTGACTGGCAGCTATAGCTTTAGCCTAGTTGCGCTTTCGTTCGCGATCGCCGTTTTTGCTTCCTACACAGCACTCGACTTGTCTGGACGGGTACGGCCAACCACAAGACCGACCCGCTGGATTTGGTTGTCGGGTGGAGCTGTGGCAATGGGCACTGGCATTTGGTCAATGCACTTCGTGGCCATGCTAGCTTTTCACCTCTCTGTAGTCGTTGGCTACGATCTCCTAAGCACCTTGGTGTCGCTGCTCTATGCCATTATTGCTTCTGGCATTGCTTTGTGGCTCTGGAGCCATCCTGATTCCAAGCTACCGTTACTGCTGTGCGGCGGTGTTTGCATGGGCGGTGCGATCGCTTGGATGCACTACACAGGGATGGCCGCAATGCGACTTCCAGCCAAGATTGAGTATCACTCTGGCTTAGTGGGTGTATCAGTAGCAGTTGCCATTTTTACTTCCCTCATAGCCCTTTGGCTAGCCTTTCGACTGCATAACCAATCCCTCAAAGCACCCTTCTGGCAGAAGTTAGGCAGTGCTTTTGTCATGGGAATTGGCATTAGCGGTATGCACTACACTGGCATGACCGCAACACGCTTTGTGCCCAAACCCGTATTCGCTAGCGACAATCCTGCTTCCACAATTCATGCGTCCTCAGTGGCGATCGCCGTTGTCATTGGCACGTTATTGGTTCTGAGCTTGAGCTTGATTGCGTCTTTGGTTGATCAACAATTTACAATTCAATTGAACCGCCAACAAGCGTTGTTAGAAAGCGAAAAGCGGTTTCGCACTCTAATTCGGGAGATGCAGGTGGGTGTGCTGTTCTTGAATGCTGATGCAGAAATTCTCATCAGTAATCAAGCCGCGATTGCACTTCTGCACTTGGAGCAAAGCGATGATTCCCGGACTGTATTTGGAACCAACCAGCGTTGGCTGCGCGAAGACGGCACTTGCTTCGCCACGGCAGAGCTACCTGTACAGCAGGCGATCGCTCAACGCCAACCGATCCGGAATGTGGTGATGGGCATTGAGCAGACCCAGGATTCCGATCGCACCTGGATGTTAGTCAATGCCGATCCGCAATTTACAGAAGATGGAACGCTAGAGCGAATTGTTTGTACGTTTAGCGATATAACTCAGCAAAAGCAAGCGGAAGAAGACTTTCAGCAAAGCCAAGACCAACTTGCCAAAGCGTTTCACTCCAACCCTGTCGCGAGTTGCATCACGACTGTCGCCGAAGGCCGCTTTGTCGATGCCAACAGCAGTTTTCTCAAGTTGTTTGGTTACTCCCGCGAACAGTTGATTGGCTGTACTTCGAGGGAGTTACAGATATGGGCCGATCTCAAAGACCGCGATCGCGTGATTCAAATGCTGCAACGCGATCGCTCAGCCCAAATGGTAGACGCTCCCTTTCGCACGAGTTCAGGCGAAATTCGGGAAGGACTCTGTTCTTTTGAAATGATCGACGTGAGAGAGGAACCTTGTCTCCTCAGCATCGTTAACGACATCACCGAGCGCAAGCGGGCCGAGGAAGCTTTACAACAGGCCAAAGAAGCAGCAGATAAGGCAAACCGAGCCAAAAGTGAATTTCTGGCCAACATGAGCCATGAGTTACGCACGCCCCTCAATGCCATTCTTGGCTTCACGCAACTCATGAGTGGCGACACTGCTCTCTCAGCTCAAAATCAGGAGCATCTCAGCATCATCAATCGGAGTGGCGAACATCTGTTGCGGTTGATCAATGACATTTTGGAGATGTCGAAGATTGAAGCAGGGCGATCGACGATCAATGACAACGACTTCGATCTCCATTATCTGCTGCAAAACCTCCAAGAGATGCTACAGCTTGCCGCCACCGCTAAAGGCTTAAAGCTAATCTATGACTGCGATCCTCAAGTCCCTCAGTACATCAGAGCTGATGAGAGCAAACTACGCCAGGTTTTAATCAATCTTTTAGGCAATGCCATCAAGTTTACGCAGCAAGGCAGTGTGACCTTGCGAGTTAGGAGAGCAAGGAGGCAGGAAGTCGGCATCAGGAGCCAGGATTTAGCAAGCAGAAGTCAAGAGACTGAAGCCACGTTTTTTCTAAACTCAGACTGCGGGAATGCGAGCAGCGAACGGCCCTTAGCACTCTCTTTTGAAATCATCGATACAGGCCCTGGGATAGGGTCTAGCGAACTGAGCAATTTGTTCACAGCTTTTGCCCAAACCACCACTGGCCTAAAGTCCCGGCAGGGAACGGGTTTAGGCTTGGCTATTAGTCAGAAGTTTGTGCAACTCATGGGCGGAGAAATTACCATTAGTAGCACGATCGCTCAGGGTTCTCAGTTCTGCTTTACATTGCCTGTGTATCCAGCACGGGCTGATCAGGTAGCTATCTCTCATCGAACTCCTCATAGAGTCATTGGCATTGCACCCAATCAGCCCACTTACCGCATTCTAATTGCTGAGGATCAACGCACTAATCGGCTTCTGCTCAGCAGACTCCTCAGTTCTGTAGGGTTTGAGATCAAGGAAGCGACTAACGGCAAAGAAGCGATCGCTTTATGGGAAAGCTGGGTTCCACATCTGATCTGGATGGATATGCGAATGCCTGTGATGAATGGTTATGAAGCCACTCAATATATCCGGGCTTCGCTGAAAGGAGAAGCAACGGTAATCATTGCCTTGACTGCCAGTGCATTTGAGGAACAGCGCCAGTCAATCTTGTCGGCTGGATGCGATGACTTTATGGGCAAACCTTTCAATCGAGAAGAGTTATTAGGCAAAATCAGCCAATATCTAGGCGTGCAATACCTCTACGCGAACCCCACGGATAGTCATTCTGTAATAGCTTTTCCTTGCACAACTCAGGCAGATGGCTCTGTCATTCACTTAGCTTCTTCGGGACAACTCAGCCTCAATAGCCTCAGAATGATGCCGCCGGATTGGGTAGAACAATTACATCTTGCGGCTTTACAAGGAAGCGATCTCCTCATCCTGAAACTCATTCAGCAAATTCCTGGAGAGCATGCTGCGCTTAGTTGCACTTTAGCTGAGTTGGTTTCAGATTTTCGCTTTGACCAAATTGTTAAACTAGCGCGATCGCTCCAAAGCGAAACCAGCCAAGGCTAACTCATAACTCATCTCCTGACTGATGTATCACCCTAACCTCAGCAGTAGGTTGATTGGTAGTTAGTTCAGCAGGTTTGACCATGTCCGTGCCATTACTTGTCGTTGATGTGCAGCAAGGGTTTATCAACGAATTTACACACCATATTCCGCAGCGTGTCGCTCGCCTGATTAAGCAAGGAGATTATGCTCCCATCCTGTTCACTCGGTTTGTAAATCAAGCTGATGGGCCTTACTCTCAGTTACTAAATTGGCATAATTGCGATCGCGAACCCGAAACCAGCCTGGTTCCAGAGTTGCAAACTTACACCAAACCGGAATGTGTTTACACAAAACCGGGGCTTTGTGGCTTGCCCAATGACTTGATTCAATGCTTGGAGCAGCGCCAGATCCAACGAATTAATGTGGTAGGCATTGACACCGATATGTGTGTGTTGAAGATTGCAATGGATTTGTTCGATCGCGGCATTGAACCAATCGTACTCACCGATTGCTGCGCTAGTACCGCCGGATTACAAGCTCACCTGGCAGGATTGGCGGTGCTGAGCCGCAATATTGGAGCCCAACGGCTCTGCGATGCGGGCCTTAGCGAAGGTATGCTAGCTGCACCCTCAACTTAGAGTGGGGGGTTTAGAGTGTAGGGTGCTCTGCGACGAAGGTTTCACAGAGCTGGCGGAAGTGGTCGCCACGTTGCTCAAAGTTGGCATATTGGTCAAAACTAGCGCAGGCAGGTGAGAGTAATACGACTTTAGCTTGATATTTTTGAGCTAGCTCTGCGCCTCGCACCACCGCCCGCTCCATAGTTTCCACAATTTCAAATTGGGTATAACCCACTTGCTCCAAACGCTGAGCAAACGTAGGGCCAGCAGTACCAATCAGCAGCACCGCCGCCGCCTTCGCTTGGATGACTTGCAACCACCCTTTGTCCTCACCTTCTTTAGCTTCGCCACCTGCGATCAAAATCGCCGGACTCTCCACCGAAGCTAGCCCTACCTCAGCCGCATCGTAATTCGTGGCTTTACTGTCATTGATAAACTCGATGCCCTGCCAATCGCAGATATGCTCCAAGCGGTGAGGGACACCAGAAAAATTTGCGATCGCCTGAGTAATCGCTTCTTTGCTAATTCCTGCCAGCCGAGCCGCTGCTACCGCCATCAACAGATTTTGTTGGTTATGGGCTCCGGGCATCCGTAAAGTGTGAGCAGGGAGAATCGGTTCTCCTTGAGCAATTACCCAACCATCCTCAATATAGGTGCCTAGAGCTGGATCACCAATCAAGTCAGCCTTTCCAGTCACACTTGTCCAACCCGCATGGGGCCACTGACTAAGCCCAATCTGCCTCAGAAAAGGATCATCCCCGTTAAATACTTGATGCTGAGACTGACGGAGCAAGCGAGCTTTGATGTCGTAGTAATTCTCTAGAGTTTTGTGACGCGCTAAATGATCGGGGGTGAAGGTCGTCCAAACCCCAATCCGAGGAGCCACCGAGGGAGACGACTCAATTTGGTAACTACTCAACTCAGCGATCGCCCAATCAGGGTGCGGATCAGCTAGCGCCACCTCACAGGCTGCATAGCCAATATTGCCAAACGCAGGCGCATTAAACCCAGCCGCCTGAAAAATCGCTGCAATCAGGGCCGTCGTTGTCGTTTTGCCATTGGTGCCCGTGACACAAACCCAAGGCTGTGGTAGATAGCGCCAAGCTAATTCAATTTCGCCAATCGTATCAATCCCTAATTCTCTGGCTCGCACCAACGCAGGTACATCCCAAGGCACACCAGGACTCACCACCACCAACTCAGAAGCCATAGCATCCGGATCAAAATTGCTCCCTAACTCGACCGCAATCCCCTCACTGACAAGAACTTGCCGCTGTTGTTCTAAATCTGAAGAATTGCCGCGATCGCTGATCGTTACCTGCCAACCTTCACGCTGTAGAAGTTTTGCCGCAGCAATCCCTGATTTCCCCAAACCAATCACATAAGCGTTAGGCATATTGGCAGTAGATCAGCTTTCCTAATAGAGCAATCCTTATGGTACTGCGGAACGGAACCCGGCAGGCAGACCTAAAGCAGACCTAAATACGGTCTAAGTCTTCCGGTTTTCTTCCAGATAGTCCCTCCGGAGATGAAGAGTAATACTGGCGCACCTGATACAGGCATAAACCCAGGAGCGCCCCCAGCAAAACCGCTTTAGAATCCGTCAGCGCGATCGCCCCAGGCACCAACACCCCACTCCCCACAATCAACACCCACAACCGCCACCGTGATCGCCCTCTACCCTCAAACTCAGAAGCACCCATAAACCTACCCCCAACTCACCCCATCATTCACCTCCAACCCCCACTCCCCTTTTGGAGGAGGTCTGGAGGACGCAACCGTCCTTCAGCGGGGGTTTGGGGGCACTCGCCCCCAAGGCTCGGTTTCCACAAAACTCAGCCAGAGAAAACCACCTACCCCTTCACAATCGCCCCAAAATCCGCCAACACCCGCGCATGATTCCGCAGCAGCCCCAACAGATTCAGCCGATTCCGCTTAACTTCGGGGTCAGGGTCCATCACTAACACACTCTCCGGGCCATCAAAGAAATTGCTCACCATCGGCGCAATCTGGCTCAACCCAGCCACCAACTTTTGGTAATCTCGCTCCGCCTGAGCTGCTTGAGTTTGGGGCACCAACTGCACCAATGATTCGTATAAAGCTGACTCCGAGGGCTGCTTGAACAAATCAGAATTGACCAAAGATGCTGGGTCTAGCGACTTTGTATCCAGATCTCCCTGAGCCGCCAAACGCGAAGCCCGATTTACCGTCTCGTAAATCTTGGCCAGCGTGCCATCGTTGCGGAGAGATTGCAAGAAGAGGGCGCGATCGCGGACATCCAGCAAATCCTTCAACGCCCGCTCTGTGTATTCGGGGTCATTTTCTCCCAGCACCGCATTCACCAAGTCATAGTCGATGTGGCGGTCTTCTTGCAGCAGCGTCCGAATCCGTTGCAAGAAAAAGTCCTTGAGCTGTTGCAGCAGTTCTGACGCGCTCATTTTCAAAACCGCTGCATGACTGGTCGCAAAGTCAGCCGTAACTTGTTCCAGTAGTTGCAACAAGTTCAGAGGTAAGCTAGCCGCCCAAGTCACGTTCACCACAGCATTCGCGGCTCGGCGGAGGGCAAAGGGGTCAGAGGAACCGCTGGGCACCATACCCAAACTAAAAATCCCTACTAGCGTATCCAAGCGATCGGCCAAACCCACCACTTGACCCGCCAGAGTTTGCGGCAAGCGATCGCCTGCCCCCTTAGGTAAGTAATGCTCCACAATCGCCGTCGCTACTGCTTCAGGTTCACCACTGGCTAGGGCATATTTTTCGCCCATCACCCCTTGCAGTTCCGGGAACTCGCCCACCATCTGTGTCACTAAGTCTGCCTTACACAGAAGCGCTGCCCGTTGAATTTGGCTGCGATCGCCCGCTGAAACCTGCAACTGCTCAGCAATGCGATCGGCAATTTGACAAATTCTTGTGACTTTATCCCGGACTGAGCCTAAGGCTTCTTGGAAAGTCACAGTTTCCAGACGTGGTAGATAACTCTCTAAAGAATTAGCGCGATCAGCATCAAAGAAGAATTTGCCATCGGAGAGTCGCGCCCGAATCACCCGCTGATTTCCCGCAGCAATAATGTCAGCCTTGGCAGGGTCCCCATTAGAAGCAGTAATGAAATAAGGCAGAAGTTCAGTCGAACCTTCACTTTGAAACACCGGGAAGTAGCGCTGATGACTCTCCATTTCGGTGATGCTAACTTCCGGGGGTAGCTCCAAAAACTCCGCATCAAATTTACCGACGACAGCAGAAGGCCACTCCACCAAATTCATCACTTCTGTCAACAAGCTAGGCGAGATTGAAGCCCAACCCCCCACCTTCTGAGCCGCCGCCCGTACCTGTTCCTGAATTGTGGATCGGCGCTGAGCGGGTTCAGGCTCTACGGATGCTGCCCGCAAGGTCGTTAAATAATCCCCCGCTTGCTGAATTGTCACAGGTTGAGGATGTAGTACCCGATGACCACGCGAAATGCGATCGCTCGTCACCACTTCCGAACCACTCACAATTTGGAGGGGTAATACAGTTTCATCTAGCAAAGTCACTAGCCAGCGAATCGGGCGGGGAAATTTCAGGTCACCATCTCCCCAGCGCATAAATCGCTTACCTTCCAGACTGTTGATCCACTGCGGCACCAGTTCTGTGAGCAGCTCAGCCGTGGGTCGTCCTGGAATCACCTTTTGGACAAAAACAAATTCTCCCTTCTCCGTCGCCCGGATTTCTAGCGCTTCTAGAGACACCCTTTGCTTCTGGGCAAAACCTTCTGCGGCTTTGGTGGGCTTGCCATCCTTAAAAGCTGCCTGAACTGGAGGGCCTTTCACCTCTTCTTCTTGGTCTGGTTGTTGAGTCGGCAAATCCTGAATCAATACAGCTAAGCGCCGGGGTGTGCCATAGACCTCAACCGCTTCAGTCGCTAAGTCTTTAGTTAAAAATAAGTAGCGCTCAGTCAGGCTTTGAGGAATCCGCGATCGCCACTGCTCCAAAGCTGAATCCACAAAACTTGCAGGCAACTCCTCCGTGCCTACTTCTAACAAAAACGTCGCCATAGCGCCCCATTTCAAACGTCAAGCGGCCAAGTACCAGCCAATTTCACCAGTTTACCCTGGGAAGAATCCGGGCGGACGCATCCCAAGCGGATTTGAGGAAATCTCAACTTTGGCGCTATAGCGATCGCTGCCCCTAGCCACATCCTCAACTACATAAAGAAATCTCTTTAAAGTGCATTTAAACATCAACTTTTCATCTATAACAGTGCGGATTAGCTCTTACCATTGCGGAATCTAAAGATAGAGATTTTGTTTCGATTCCTTTGGAGCGATTCATGAAATAGAGCCCCCACGACATGACTACAGCTAGGTCAGTTGGCACAGTTCAACAGCATTACCCACCACCGATATTTCAGTACTGTCGCGTTCTTTACCTCGTGAAAATACGGAGCCTGAAAAAATAGCCTCTAAGATTCCGCAATCCTCACTAGGAAATTTAGTAGTGACTTCTGGCATGTTTATAACAACACCAAACAGCGCGGCAGAATAAAACGTCGGTATCTTCTGACACCTGCTTCCTTACCTCCGCCCTACACCTCAAGAGCACAACCCCATGAACATGAGTTTTCCCTTCTGGCAATTCCTCAATCAGCCCGTCTTCTCCTCTAGCCATAAAGTGATTTTGAATCCCCAGCGCTTCTGGCATGTGCATAAAGTCGAAGTGCTAGAGCGTTGCTGGTCTAGAGCTTATGAGCCAGAAGGCCGTCGTTAGAAGGGTTTGCTCTCCGGAACTCATCATTTTTCCGAGCAGCCATAATTTTTTACTTATGATTAAAATCGCCGCATCTGCCAGATTTTGATTGTCATCATTCATACACTCCCTAACTAGGGATGCGGTTTATAGATAACAGCAATGCGAGTTCTGGGTCTTTAGTGATCTCAGGGCTCGCATTTTGCTAGGTCGCGATCGCCCACCTCAGAATCAAACTCCACAGCCAAACTCACAGCCAAATCTCACCTAGATCTCACAATAGATAATAATCTCAAGGCTTGTCCGGAATTAGTACCAGCTGAGCGAAGAAATGATTGGATAGAGGGTCGATGCACTGACACCTGTGACTGATTGAATCAACCTTTTGCCAAGATTGATTGTTCCCCTGCAAATATCTTCTGCAAAAAGTTAATCAACAGGACCAACACACGGGGGCTGAGTCCCTTGCTGCATCCTGATCGCTTAGTCAGTTCAGCCCTATCTCTACTTAAGCAAGGAGATTCGAGACATCGTGGTACTAAAACCTGTGTATTGCTCAGACGCTACTGGAAACATCGCAATTGAGATTTCCCAAGAAGAATTGCGAACCATCCTCAGCCAAATAGAGTCCGAACTCTATCACAGTGAAGTCTATCGTCGAGTATTAGCTGGCCTACAGACCATGCTGGGCGAAACTGCTGGCGGGGCACAGACCCTCGTCAAAGCAGTGAGCAGAGAAGCCATTCGACTTGCATTCCGACAATTTTTTAAGCAATATCGAGCCATTTCTGCTTCGCTCAAGCAAGACGACGCTATTCCAGATGAAGCCGCAGACACAGTAAGTGACTTACCCTCTACAGTTACTTCTACTGACCCCATTGCCAATCCTATGGAACTTGAAGCCTTAGCAACTTCTACCACCACTGACGAGAACGCTACCCACCAAGATACGATTGTGGTCGTAGAGGACGCTCCTCTAGAAGCAACGCCCATTGAAAGCATTAAATCGACTCCTGTAGAAGAGGCACCCATCCTTTTAGGACTGATGGGTAAGCCAGCGAAGAAACTTACCAAGGCAGAGTTGGCAGCGCAGAAGTTTGCTCAAGAGAGAGAGGAAAGCCTGCGCCAAGTTGGTCACGAAATTCGGACGGCTCGGCAGGCGCGATCGCTCTCGCTGCACCAACTCCACAATCTAACCTTGGTGCCGATTCATCAACTCGAAGCCCTCGAAACAGGCCACATTGAGCGTTTGCCCGAAGATGTCTATGTCCGGGGTTTCATCCGGCGCATTGGCAACGCCTTAGGCTTAGATGGCAATAATCTTGTAGCTGCGATCCCAGCCCCTGATCCCGTCAAGGCAGTTTTACCGTCCTGGTATCATCCGGAAGCTGAGTCCGGCGGATTATGCCTGCGTCCAGTGCACTTATATGTGGGTTACGCAGCGCTCATGGCGGGTGCAGTGGGTGGCTTAACCTGGCTGTCACACCAAAATGCCCCAGAAGCGGCTATCGACACCACTCAGGTTTTTCCAGAACAAGCTTCAGTGACGCCTTCCGCTCGTCAGCAAACGCCTAAGACTACTCCTGGTCTAAAAGCGAGCAAGATTGGGGTTGTGGCTGGACCAGATATTGCCCCACCCGAAGCGTTCTCTAACTGATACTCATCAGCACTTACCACAGCCACAGGCACAGGGCTATGTAGGGGCGAATTACCATTCGCCCTTCCTCACTTCTTCCTCGCATTTTATAGAAGTGCCCTAATTCGCTAAAGGGTAATATCCGGTTCTTCGACTAGCGAACTAAGCGAAGGGGAGCGATCGCTGGGTTGTCCACTCAGCACTAAGTTGTCGCGATGTACCACAGTCTCCGGTGCAGCGTAGCCCAAAATGCCAGGAATCGCTTCGGAACGACAGCCCCGAATTTGCTGTAGTTCTGTGCTGTTGTAGTTGACCAACCCTCTGGCGATTTCGCGGCCATTGCGATCGCACAACTGCAGCGCATCCTGGCTCTGAAACTCCCCTTCCACTTCCACAATCCCAGCGGCGAGTAGAGATTTGCCTAACTGACGGATCACCTTGACAGCACCATCGTCTAAATAGAGCTTGCCTGCAGGTAATAAACCGTGAGCAATCCAACGCTTGCGAGCACTGGCCGCTTGAGGCTGAGGCTCAAAATGGGTGCCAATCGGTTCGCCTTGCAAAATTTTGAGTAGATTCTGGGGCGATCGCCCTTCTGTAATCACCGTCCGCACCCCTGCGCCTGTGGCAATACGAGCTGCGGTAATTTTAGTGACCATTCCCCCGGTTCCCCAACGAGAGCCGCGATCGCCGACTTGCACCTGTAGCGCTTCTAGTTGTTCGATCGATTGCACCAAACTAATTGGTTGGGCATCTGGATTACTACGGGGATCAGCTGAGTACAAGCGATCGACGTCGGTCAACAAAAACAGCCAATCTGCTTCTACCAAGCTAGCGACCAAAGCCGATAAGGTGTCGTTATCACCAAACTTCAACTCGTCCACGGCGACAGTGTCATTTTCGTTGACGATCGGAATCACGCCCAACCGCAACAGTTCCTGGAAAGTGCCGTAAGCATTCAGGTAGCGACTGCGCTGCACTAAGTCAGTCCGAGTCAGCAGCACTTGAGCGATCGGCTGTTGTAGCGACGTAAAAAAGTCATCATAAACCCGCATCAATCGGCCCTGACCCACAGCAGCCACTGCTTGCTTGAGCGCGATCGTGCGGGGTCTCTCTGTCATCCCTAAGCGCGCACAGCCCACCCCAACGGCCCCCGAAGATACCAAAATCACGGAGTGGCCCAGTTGCCGTAATTGGCTTAACGTTTCGACCAAAGCCGCGATCGTAGACAGAGCTAAATACCCAGTATCGGGATTCGTCAGGCTCGAAGTTCCAATTTTGATTACTACGGTTTGAGGCATGGAAGCAGGCCGAATTTCGCGGGCGTCACTAGAGAAAGTGTAAAGCGCCAGGTCCTCTATTCATGAGGCTGGCGCTCTACATAAGTATTCACAGGGATTTATGGATTAGGGTCTTTATCTTCGCTGACCCCAATTGAACTTTATATAGAATGCCAGAACTTTTTAGCAGAGCTCGGATCTCATAATGTTTTCTTTATATTTTTGATTTGTTAGATTTATCACGCTCTACAAAGATTCGTAAACAGCTATTGTTTCGACGTTAGAGAAGCACCGAGGGCTTGCGACAGCCAAACTTCAAACGTACGCACAGGATGACGACGGGCGACTTGAGTAGGGTCTACCATCGGTTCTACCAAAATGGTAAACATACCAAATCGATTTCCCGCTAGAACATCGGTGAACAAGCGATCGCCCACCATTGCCACCTGTTCCACAGGCAGATCCATCGCTGTCACAGCTTGCCTCAACTTGCGACGAGAGGGCTTACCCGCTCCAAACAGGTAGGGCAACTTCAGCGAGTGAGCAATGCCACGAATGCGACTCTCGCTCAGGTTATTGCTTACCAGCCAAAGTGTGGCGACTTCTTGGATATCTTCTACCCAATTCAGCAATTCTGTCGAAGCTTGCGTCATTCTGAACGGTACAAGCGTTTCATCCACATCTAGAATCAAACCTTTGAGGCTGTACTGCTGCAAAATTTGCGGTGTCAGCGTCAAAATTGAGCCTTCTAAGACCAAATCAGGCTGTAACAGGGAACCCCAGGACATAAATCAAAACAGGATAGCGCTAACTAAAATATAGATATTAAAAATGAACGAGCAGACTGACAGATTTTAATCAGCGTTTAACTCGATCCAACCTAACCGACGACGTGTGAGAAGGCTACTGACGATTCTGAGGAGCGTTTGAGGGATTTTCTGCCTCGGCATTCCGTGCAGCAGCGCGCCCATCCTGAATTTGAGCTTGGGCAGCTTCATGCTCTGCTAACGTACGACTGAACACATGGGTGCCATCATAGCGAGCCACAAAATAGAGATACTCCGTTTTCTCAGGCTTCAGAGTTGCCTCTAGACTGGCTAAGCCAGGACTACCGATGGGCGTGGGTGGTAGTCCTGCATTGAGGTAAGTGTTGTAGGGCGAAGCAGTGTTGACTTGAGCTAGAGTCAAGGGTTGGTCAGGTGTTTGTTGAATTCCCAAGCCATACTCCACCGTTGGATCAGCGCCTAGGGGAATACCTTGTTGCAGACGTTGAGTAAATACCCCAGAAATTCGGGGCCGTTCGGCAGGAATCACTGCTTCTCGTTCCACAATGCTGGCTAAAGTCACCCACTCCAGCAAACTCAATTTGGTTTGTTGCTGATTTTGTTGATAGAGGGGTAAGGCAGCTTGCTCAAAACGGTTGAGCATCTGTTCCAACACAGCTTGAGGCGTAATTTGGTCGTCCGACAACTGATAGGTATCAGGGTACAAAAAGCCTTCCAAGTGAGGCAACCCTGCAGGCAACCAAGGATATTGATTTTGAGGAATTTGGCTAGCAGCAGTGAGAAATTCTTGAGCTTTGAAAAAGCCCTGCGACTCAAAGTAAGCAGCCATTTGTTGAAGTGACCAGCCTTCAGGAATGGTGAAGCTAGCTTGTACTACCTCCCCAGACCAAATTTTGTCGGCGATCGCGGGCAAAGGCTGTGCAGGCGACAGCTCATAGGTTCCTGCCTGAAAGCCGCCTTGACGATTTTGGAAAGATAACCAGCGCGTCCATAAATCCCAAGCAGTGGCCGAACGAATTAATCCCGCCCCCTCTAAGTCGCGGCCAATTTGTTGCGCTGGCGTGCCAGGTGGAATTTGGATTCGAACCGCTTTATTACCTTCTACAGCTGTAGCCGAAGTTGGGGCTGAGGCCGTCACCTTCAAGGGTGGGGCGCTGGCCCAACTCCACCATGACCACCCCTGCCACGCAGACAAACCTAGAACTGCGGGCAGGAGTAATAAGTAAAATGACCACTTGGAAATGCGTTGGACTGCTTTCATGGTTTGGTTGAGTGAATCACGTTTCCCGGTAGGTGCGTGCAAGGCTCAACTCAGCCTTATTCCATCTCATCAAAGAGTTGATCTTCGATCATGGGCAACATCGGTTCAATCTTGCTTAATTCCTCTGGGGAGAGTAATTTGGGTTGCCCTTCGGCATCCATCTTAGCCAGAATAAAAAATGGGTCAAGAGGTGCATAAATGGCATACTCTTGCTCTTCATCATAGAAGCTAGCAAGCAACTGCAACTCTTCGTGCTCACCCGAATCCCCTTCGTCAGCCACCTCTACATCTTCCTCATTGAGTTCGGGCAAATCTCCCTCAACTGTAAGAGTGACGGCAGTCCGCTTGAGTTCCAAGTTCTGCTCTTGCAAAACCGCACGGGCGATGGGAAAAATCCGCTCGATTTCTGCCTCGTCCTCCACTGGAATGGCTTCTTCCTCATCTCCTTCTTCTTGCCAAGCAAAAATTTCGACGGGAGAGTCAATGGGGAGAAGAAATACGTACTCTTGTTCCTCAATATCGATCGAATGCTCGATATAGCAGTTTAGCGATCGCCCGGTGTCATCGGTAAGAACGACAGTAGGAGCATCAAAATCTTCTTCGGGCATGCCTGCGCCTTCTCGATCCATGTTTGACTCAGTCATCGGATTTCTCCTGCAATTATTCGCGCTTTCCTCTGAAAAGTATCGCCTACGCAGACACTTCGCAGCATGGTTGACTGCCATTGAGCCGCCAGCATTTTAAGTCCAACCCTATGAATAGAGTTGAAAAACCAATTACTGCAACGTAGAAGTGGCGAAGCCAGCATACTACATCAGTGCAGAGTTTGGGGTTGTCATGGCAGAATCTGGGGATTTTTGGGAACGGCGCTGATCTAACCATTGTTGCAGAATTAGGGCCGCAGCTTTGCGATCGATTAATGCTTTATTCCGCGATGGGGAAATATTTTCAGCCTGCAACAACTGCTCCGCTTGGAATGACGTGAGTCGTTCATCCATATATTCCACTGGCATTTGCAGAGCGGCTGTTAGCCGTTTGGCAAACTTTTGTACCTGCTTGGCTTGAAAACCCAAGCTCCCATCCATCGAATAGGGCAGACCTACGACTAAAACTTGTACCTGACGCTGCTGGATTAAGTCTCTGAGTTGGTCTACTACTTGGGCAAAGGATTTGTACTCAATCGTCGTTAGCCCAGTTGCGATTAGCCCAGTGCCATCACAACCCGCCACGCCAATGCGCTTCCTACCGACGTCTAAACCTAGAGCTGAAATCCTCGCCATGCTTGGTTAATTCCTAGAGCAACCTTAGCCGTTTGGCTGGAGTGAACTGCATCAACTCAGCCAGCTTAGCACCAGGAATCATTTTGATGTCCTTGAGGAAAATGGATTTCCGGTACAGGGTTGAGCTTTAGCTCTTTCTTGCTGGTGAAGATGCGGCGTTTGCCCCAAAAGTTGCGAGCGATCGAAAAGCCTAACTTGCGGGCAGGTACTTCCGAGACAGGTGAAGACAGAGGTGTGACGGCAGATGGCTCTGGTGTGGAAAGCGATCGCGCTGCGGTTTCTGCGTCGGGAGTCTCACTATAGGCTAAAGGAGCTTCGGCTGGCTCAGCAGTTTTGTCGCTTTGCCACAGGTTGGGGAGAGACATCCGACCAGGTACTGGCTTACGCGCAGGTTGAAAGCCTTGCAGAACATCGGATAGCTGCAACCCTTCTAGGGAAACTGGTTTAGCTTCTCGTAATTTGTGCCAGACCGAGCGCGACATCATCAGCGTATGCTCGGTGCGAGTTGCGCCGATCCGCTCTAAATATTCTTCGCGTTCGGGTTGGTAGTCCGCCGAAGACAAAAGCAGCGCTTGCGCTGGAAAATCTTGGGCAATCCGGGCCATCTGAGACAATAGCTCTGGATACAGCCAGGTGTAGGCGGGATGAACAGTTAGCTGTCCCTGGTGGTTTTGGGAACTATCGCGACACAGTTGAATTTGGAAGTAACCAATAGCAGCTTTGCGTTGGGGTTCAAATACGTAACCGCTGACCACTTCCGTCTGATTAACCCATTGCTTAACGCCTTCTAGCAGCGCCCCAAACAAGCTGGTTTTGAAGTCGTGTAAGTGGCGATCGAACACTTGCCGTACCAATGGCGGCATCGCTGCTGTATCAAGTTGGTACAGCAACTGCGCATCGGCATTACTCACAGGTAGCAAGTTAGGTAAATCAGGTTCGCGCTCAGCTAGCTCTTGCAGTAACTCTGGCGCGATCGCCCAGTGAGTCAATTGAGCCAGCGGCTGAAACCCATTTTGGCGATAGAGGGCTAAAGCCGTTTTGTTATTGACGTTGACTTCCAAGAGCCAAGTTCGCGCTTCCCAAATCGCCTCAAAACAAGACCGCAGCAGTTGGGAGCCTGTCCCTTGAGTCTGAGATTCTGTCTCCACCACCCCCACTCGCTCTACCCGCCAAGTGCTACGAGTGCGATTAAACGGTGACACCTGAATGGCACCTCGCACTTGATGATCTTGCTCCGCCACATAGGTGCAGAAGCGGTATTGAAACGGATTGGGGAACAAGCTGAGAAATTTGAACAGCCCATACCAACGCCGCACTTGCTGTAAGCGTCGCTGCAAGGCATCCAAGTTGCTGTGATTGTCTGCGATCGCAGCCTCCACAAACAACGGCTCAACAACGTCCAGGTCTTGGTGCTGGACTGGACGAATCACAGAGTTGGAGTTTTGGGAGACTGAAGTCATGACAGGTAAGGCTACAGTTAAGCCTAGGGTAACAGCTAAGGCCCGAAGTCTTCATCTACCCCTGTAGAGCTTTTTCATCAACCCAAACTCACGGCTCCAAGTCGCCGAGGCAACCAGACTGAACGAATAGAAGCAGCCAAAGAACCATCAATTTATCAGCTAACTTTACTCAGCTAACTGCTGGCTTGACGCTCCCGTTGGCATCAGTGGGTCGAATCAAAACGATTGGCGTTTGTTCGTCAGAATTTCCGGCGGGATTACTGATTAATGCCTGCTCCAAAAAGGTTTGAGTTAGGCCAGGGGATGCTGCCAATATCTTAACTGCTTTTAAATCGTTCACGTCTACGATCGCGGCTAGCAACCCTGTTTCTCGATAGATCTGATCCACGACTTGCTGCGGGTTTTCTGGCCCCATGACAATAAATTGGTCGTAAGGCGGCAGAGTACCCGTCACATCATCGATCAGGCGAGCTTGTTCGCCAGCCAGTTGGTAAAACATCCCTGGTTTACCAAAGATCTTGGCGATCGCGCCCACCACAAACGCAAAGACTACTCGCCCAGGCCCCACAATATCCACCAAGGCTTGCAACCCACAAGCAGTCGCCAAGCTGGAAGTAGGCAAGAAGAAGTAACACAAGCGCTTCGCAACCCAACCAGGCTTCACTTGTGTGGGGTGTCGAAACCGCCCTTGCATGATTGCCACTGGGCTTTCTCCCAGGGTGACCACATCTCCGGGTTGCGAGTAAGGCGCGACGTAGCGCTTGATCACTTCAACCGGATCATCTAAGTGAGTCAGAAGATGCGTACGGATGGGCAACACATCGGCATTCGTAGCAGGTCGCCAGCGCGAGGGAGCGGTTTCAGGGGTTGGGAATTGCAGTGGCACAATCACATGCCGCACTTTAGGAATGCGTCCCTCCGGACCATAGGTGACGTAGCGAATTTGAATCCAGGCAACTTGAAGGGGTGTCAGGTCTTCACCTTGCATCTCCACCACAACTTGCAGACGGGTAGACTTGCCAATTTTAACGATGTAACCAAACCAGTAGTCATCAGGTCTAGCGGGGACATCCGCATGATTGGGCACCACCCTTGTGGTGTGGGTCACGCCCTCTAGGCTCGCCTTGGACAGCAACTTCACCTGAGCCTGAACTTCTGGCACCATAATTTCCAAGCTGCGAGTACGATTGCACAGCTCAAGTTCACCAACCAAAACATACCGTTGAGGTTCGTACACCTCTAGTTGCCAGTTGCCTGAGGTCAGCTCTAGGTCATTTCCAGGACGACGACGGTATTGACTCTCTAGCGCTAAGACTCCTAGGCCAACGAGTAGCGCTGCTGCTCCTAAACCAATTCCGATACTCCCCACAGTCGCCCAACCCTCGATCAAGTAACTAAATCTAACTAAAACTAACTAGTGCAAATTGGTTGCAATCAAACCACTTTAAGGCAACCTGAGATCTAACCAAGTCCGTAAGCTCAAGACAAGCGTCTTTAAGTCTATAGAACAAATGGGTTCTTGGCAGCGGGAAAAATCGCAATCTTTGGCAAGTTTCCCCATAGACTTAAGCCTTTAGCGGATAGCCTCATTATTCAAAGCTAGTATCAGATGTTCCGAAACGAACAGCTTTTTTCTCACCTTAGGTTTACAAAACTTATTATGATGAGTGAATGAAGTTTGAGCGGCTGGAAATTGCTATAGCTAGCAGAGCTTGGAGTTGATCCAAATTTGTCCGTATAGCTTCTGTGCTAGCTCGAACCTGGCGAACTGAGTCGATAGATTTTTCTTAAACGTTTGTAAACTTTTAGGATGCACTCACAGAGTGCTTTGGTTTCTGAGGAGTCTGTATGAAGCAACTTGTGACTGCTGAGCGCTTCAGTTTAATTGGCCATGTGGTAGCAATGGCCTTTGGACTAGCCGGATTGCTTTTAGTTTTACCCCATCCAGAGTTTATTCTCCAGCTGCCTGCGGCAGGGCAAACCTTATTTCAGTGGAGCATGGCTGGGGGCGGAGTGGTTTACATTCTGCTAGGGGCGATCGCCGTTGCCATCTACACCTATCGGACTTTAGGCTGGCAGCGTTGGCTGGCTTTTATGGTGCCTTCTGTCTGCATTTCTCTTTCTAGTGAGCTTTTGGGCACCAGCACTGGTTTCCCCTTTGGTGACTACGGTTATCTGAGCGGTTTAGGTTACAAGATTGCTGGTTTGGTACCGTTCACGATTCCTTTGTCTTGGTTCTACCTCGGTTGTGCTTCTTATTTATTGGCCCGCGTGGGTTTGGAGGCTAGCCAGCAGACCAAATTACCAGGATGGGTACGGGGTGGTTTGGCGATCGCCCTGGGTGCTCTGCTACTTACCTCTTGGGACTTTGTGCTAGACCCTGCCATGAGCCAAACGGCAGTTCCTTTCTGGGAATGGAAGCAACCAGGCGCTTTCTTTGGCATGCCTTACCAGAACTTTGCAGGTTGGTGGGGTACGGGCGCTGTGTTTATGAGCGTCGCTGCCCTGTTATGGGGTAAAGCTCCCATCACGTTGAATCGGCAACAGTTACAGCTACCTTTGGCGATTTACCTCAGCAATTTCGCCTTCGCGATGATTATGAGCTTGGCCGCAGGCATCTGGATTCCAGTGCTGTTGGGCTTGGCGCTTGGCGTGGCTCCAGCATTGATTCTGTGGCGCATGGCCCCCGCGACTAGCATTTCCCAGCTTGGGGATACGACCGAGGCTGTGTTGCCTTTTGTCGGCGAAGTCAGTGAACCAGCGATCAGTCTGGCGAGTGAACTGTCTGTTGCGCCTATGGAACTCGGCTCGAAGTGAATCTCAGTTTCGTTTTGTATGGGTTCGCTTTGACTCCGGTAGCATTCAGTGGACAAGGAGATGGTTCTGTACCAGGAGCGATCGGCCTTGTTCTGCTGCTGCTACAAGTTCCTGCCGTCGCAATTTTGCTGTCTCGCTTATTGCGCGGTCCCAATCGCCACCCTCCATTACAGCCTCAGAAACCTAGCCCAGAACTGCTGGGAAAGGTCAGCATTGTCGTTCCTACGCTCAACGAAGCAGAGCGAATTGGGCCTTGTCTCGCCAGTTTGAGCCAGCAAAGCTACGAAGTGCGAGAAGTTTTGGTGGTGGACAGCCGTTCCCAAGATGGCACGCCAGATCTGGTTAAACGAGCGGGACAAGCTGATCCGCGCTTCCGGTTGCTGACGGATGATCCGTTACCTCCGGGTTGGGTAGGACGGCCTTGGGCTTTACATACGGGCTTCGTCGAAAGCTCGGAGCAAAGCGACTGGGTGCTGGGCGTAGATGCTGATACTTATCTAAACCCTGGCTTAGTTAGCAGTTTGGTGAAGACCGCGATCGCGGAAAGCTACGACATCCTTTCCCTAGCCCCCCAATTCATCCTCAAGTATCCGGGAGAGCTATGGCTACAACCTGCTCTGCTGATGACGTTGGTGTATCGCTTCGGTCCCGCTGGCGAAACTAACAATTCCGCTGAGCGGGTGATGGCGAATGGGCAATGCTTTCTTAGTCGGCGTTCGGTTTTGGCGGCTTTGGGCGGTTACAGCAGCGCGCGCAACTCCTTCTGTGATGATGTCACGCTGGCTCGTCATGCGGCTGCCCAAGGAGCCAAGGTGGGGTTCTTTGATGGCTCGAAGTTGCTGAAGGTACGAATGTACGAAGGAGCAGCGGAAACTTGGCGCGAATGGGGGCGATCGCTCGACCTCAAGGATGCAGCAGACCGTGGTCAAATTTGGGGCGACCTCTGGCTACTCGCTGCTGTGCAAGGATTACCAGTACCTCTAACGCTGATGTTGCTGAGCTGGATCAGCCTGGGATTTGGTTCTTTACCTGTGGTGGCGGCTTTAGGCTTAAACCTGGGCTTGTTAGTCATGCGGGTAGGCTTGCTATGGGCGATCGCACCCTCTTACGACCTCACTCAAGCTAAAGCGGCTTGGCTTTTCTGGCTCTCTCCTTTAGCCGATCCCTTAGCTGTACTCCGCATCTTCCTTTCGTCTACTCAAACCTCAATTCAGTGGCGAGGGCGGAGCTATACCCAGGCTTAGCCCATCTCATTAATTTTCTCTGGCTTTACCCCATGCTCCACAGCTTCGCTCAACTACCAGTGTTTTATCTGGGCTTATTTGGCAGTCTTTTGGCAGGATTGGCTACAGGAGTCGGAGCCTTACCTATTCTATTTTTGAGCAAAGTCACCCAGAAGTTTCAGGGGGCTTTGATGGGGTTTGGAGCAGGGGTGATGCTAGCCGCAACTTCATTTTCCTTGTTGATTCCAGGGATTGAAGCCGCAACGGAGCAGACGGGCAGTGAAGTAGTAGCAGCCCTAATCGTTAGCGCTGGTATGCTACTCGGTGCCTTCTTTCTCTGGTTCAGCCATCGTTATTCTCCTCACGAACACTTTATTAAAGGGCCGGAGGGTTCCAATCCGGTGAGCTTAAAGCGGATTTGGCTTTTTATTATTGCGATTACCATTCATAACTTCCCCGAAGGTTTGGCGGTGGGAGTAGGCTTTGGCGGCGAAACTTTAGCCAACGGCATCACCCTCGCGACCGGAATCGGCCTGCAAAATATGCCCGAAGGCTTTGTAGTGGCTCTAGCCCTGGTGGGTGAAAAATATTCCAAGGGGACTGCCCTCATGGTGGCTCTGATGACTGGTTTAGTCGAACCTTTTGGCGGTGCGATCGGCGCGGGTCTAGTTTCTTTAGCCAAACCGATTTTGCCTTGGGCGATGGCCTTTGCAGCGGGAACCATGCTGTTTGTGATCAGCGATGAAATTATTCCAGAGTCCCACCGCCTCGGCTACGAGAAAGGCGCAACCTTTGGTGTTATCCTCGGGTTCGTCTGCATGATGTTTCTAGATGTGACCTTGGGCTAATCATTCCAGATGCTTCAGCTAGAAGAAGTTAGGGCTAACTTGGCTTGGTGTTGCAGTAGCAGCCCGTACTCTAACCCTTCCACCACGGCCTGGTAAGACGCTTGCAGAATGTTAGTCGAGACGCCTACCGTAGTCCAGCGTTGATAGCCGTTGCTCGATTCAATCAGTACTCGCGTTTTGGCGGATGTTCCAGACCCACCGTCCAAAATCCGCACTTTGTAATCAGTGAGATAAAACGTTTTGATTTCTGGGTAGAAGTTGACCAAGGCTTTACGCAAAGCCGCATCCAACGCTGAAACTGGCCCATTTCCTTCGGCTGCTTCTAAGATATCTTGGCCATCTACTGCCAACTTCACCGTTGCCAAAGACAAACTTTGCGAGGGGTCGGTGTCGGGCATCATGTGATAGTGAACCTGCCAGCTTCTAAGTTGAAATGGCTGTTGCCTTTGGCCCAATGCTTCCCGCATCAGCAACTCAAAGCTGGCTTCTGCCGCCTCAAACTGATAGCCTTCGTGCTCCAAGTTTTTCAGGTGTTGCAGAATTTGACGATAGGTAGGGTCTTGCGGATCGAGTTCGATGCCGAGGCTTCGAGCTTTGGCCAAGATATTGCTTAGACCTGCCTGGTCAGAAATCACAATGCGGCGGTTATTGCCAACTAGTTCTGGCTGAACATGCTCGTAGGTGATGGGATTGCGTTCCACCGCACTGACATGCAAGCCCCCTTTATGAGCAAAGGCCGAAAGCCCTACGTAAGGCGCATGGTCATCGGGAGCCAAATTCACCACTTCACTAACAAAACGGCTGAGTTGAGTCAAAGTTGTTAGTTTTTCTGGGGGTAGGCAGGCGTAACCTAGCTTCAGTTGCAAGTTGGGAATCAGAGAACAAAGATTGGCATTACCGCAGCGTTCGCCATAACCGTTGATCGTGCCCTGCACCATCTGAGCCCCTTCCATCACTGCCGCGATCGCATTGGCTACGGCCATCTCTGTGTCGTTGTGGGTATGAATACCCAAAGGGGGTAAGGGAGCATTCGCATCTTGGCCTCTAGCGGACTGCCGTTCCCTTAAGCGCTGTTTGACCTCTCGCAAAGTTTGACTAATTTCGTGCGGCAAGCTGCCGCCGTTGGTATCACACAAAACCAACCACTCAGCCCCCGCCGCGATCGCCGTTTCTAGCGTCTCTAGGGCATAGTCAGGGTTGTGCTTATAACCATCGAACCAATGCTCCGCATCGTAGATCACCCGTCGCTCTTGGCTACGGAGGTATTCGATGGTGTCACGAATCATCGCTAGATTTTCGGCTAGCGTGGTTTTCAGTCCTTCCGTGACATGCAGATCCCAGGATTTGCCCACAATTGTCACCCAATGAGTGCCTGCGGCTAACAAGGGTTGCAGCATGGGGTCAGTCGCAGCGGTTTTTCCGGGACGGCGGGTAAAACAAAACGCCACAACTTCCGCCTGAGCCAATGGTGCTTCTTTGATTTGCCAAAAAAACTGCACATCCTTTGGGTTCGCTCCGGGCCAGCCCCCCTCAATAAATGGCACTCCCAGTTGATCAAGTTGATGAGCGATGCGGAGTTTATCTTCTAGGGATAGAGATAATCCTTCGCGTTGAGCACCGTCTCGCAAGGTAGTGTCGTAGATCCAAAGTTGGGGAGAAGAGGGTGAGGTCATGGAAGCAGCCAAAGCAGAGGAAAGATGGAATAAAGTGTTTCAAAAAGCGTAAAGAAATTTAAACTTTAAAGCTGTAAGGCATCGCCGTTCGTATAGCTCAAAATCATGCCGCAGGTTACAGCTCAAGGGAAAACATTTATCTGCGATCGCGGAGCCAATCTCCGTCAGGTTTTGCTTCAAAATAACGTTGCTTTGCATAATGGCAACGCCAGCTTCATCAACTGTCACGGTTTAGGTAGCTGTGGCACTTGTGCTGTTGAGGTTGAGGGGGAAGTCTCAGAACCCAATTGGCGCGATCGCACTCGGCGGTCTTTGCCACCCCATGACACTAGCCAAAATCGCCGACTGGCTTGTCAAACCAAAGTGCTAGGGGATGTGCGAGTCACCAAGTTTGATGAATTTTGGGGCCAAGGTACTCAACCGCTGTGGACTCCAGAGGGATAGACTGAAGAAAGGTTTGGGGAAGAACAACACCAATGAATGACCTACTAAAAGCGGTAATTGGACTGATAGTTTTTGCTATCTTGCTGGGAGCATTCATTGCCTTGCGCTCTCGCAACTCGGCTCAACAGATTGGGGGACCAGCAGATCCTCCTCCCAATGCTGCTCCTGCGGGTCAAGTGCGGAGCGTGGGCCAAACTACTCAAGGCTCAACTAATCAACCCACCAGATCAGTCCCTGCCAGCCAAACAGGTACTTCTAATACAGGTGCTTCTGGTACAGGTACTTCTGGCACTACAACTACCACAACCACCACCCAACCCAGTGGTACATCCACTACAGGCACCGCCGGATCGGGCGCTGGCGGCACTACTACAACCACTCCCAGCGCTGCGGGTGCAGGTAGTAAGCCAGTTCCAGCGCTTTGGTAATCCTAACTTGGTAATTGTGACCCCATTTCAGCTTGTTGCATGAATACAACCAGTGACGTTCTTATCATTGGCGGCGGCATCGTTGGCCTTGCGATCGCGATTGAGCTGAAATTGCGGGGAGCCACGGTGACAATTCTCAGCCGTGATTTTAAGCAAGCCGCTGCTCACGCCGCTGCGGGGATGCTAGCGCCCCAAGCCGAAGGCATTCCTCCAGGGCCAATGCTGGAGCTGTGCTTGCGGTCGCGCCAACTTTATCCCAATTGGATTCGCAAGCTAGAGGAGCTAACGGGTGCAAAAACGGGTTATTGGCCCTGTGGCATTTTGGCTCCTGTCTATGCAGCAGATGCCAGAGCAGATCTGAGAGAGGCGGCTGCGATCGCCCAAGCCTCCGGGACAGAGGCGCAATGGCTGGATCAATCTGTGATTCACCAATACCAAGCGGGTTTGGGTTCTGAGGTAGTTGGGGGTTGGTGGTTTCCAGAAGACGGTCAAGTGGATAACCGCGCCCTCACCCAAACTTTATGGATCGCTGCCCAAACTCTCGGCGTCAATATTCAAGATGGCGTCAGCGTCCAAGCGATTCAGCAGCAACAGCGCCAGGTGGTCAGTGTCCAAACCTCAGTGGGAGATTGGCAAGCCAAGCATTATGTCCTAGCCACAGGGGCTTGGTCGAATGAACTGTTGCCAATTCCGGTGCAGCCTTGCAAAGGCCAAATGTTAGCTGTTCAGTCACCCGACTCTCCTCAAGGTTTACCCTTACGACGAGTTTTGTTTGGCTCCGATTTGTATATTGTGCCGCGCCAAGATGGTCGGATTATTATTGGAGCCACTAGTGAGGAGGTTGGTTTTGCCCCCAACAACACCCCCGCGGGTGTTCAAGAGTTATTAGCACGAGCGATCCGGTTGTATCCAGCCCTACAAGATTTTGCTTTACAAGAGTTGTGGTGGGGCTTTCGGCCCGCAACGCCTGATGAACTACCAATTTTAGGAACCAGTGCTTGTGCTAACCTCTGGCTGGCTACGGGGCACTACCGCAATGGCATTTTGCTGGCACCGATTACCGCTCAACTGATTGCCGAGGCGATCGCCCAACAACCCGATCCATTGCTAGAGCATTTTAGTTGGCAGCGGTTTCATCAAGCGAAACCCTCGACTCCCCCTACTTCGTTAGCAGCTTCCTCCACTCCTGCTGCTCTTAGTTCTTCCACCCACGTTCTCCCAAGGTCTAATTCTGTGTTGACTCACGCTGTTCCTGCCTTAGCTCAAGCCGATATCACCACGCTAGATAGCCCTTTAGTGATTGCTGGGCGATCCTTTCGCTCCCGCCTGATGACGGGGACTGGTAAATATCGCAGCATTACGGACATGCAGCAAAGCGTGGAAGCGAGCGGTTGTGAAATTGTGACGGTGGCAGTACGGCGGGTGCAAACTAAAGCCCCAGGCCATGAAGGTTTAGCTGAAGCGCTGGACTGGAGCAAAATTTGGATGTTGCCCAACACCGCAGGCTGCAAAACCGCAGAAGAAGCAATCCGAGTCGCCCGCTTAGGCCGAGAAATGGCAAAACTCTTGGGCCAGGAAGACAACAATTTTGTCAAATTGGAAGTGATTCCAGATACCAAATACCTGCTACCCGACCCCATCGGCACGCTAGAAGCAGCCGAGCAATTGGTTAAAGAAGGGTTTGCCGTGTTGCCCTACATCAATGCCGATCCACTGCTAGCAAAGCGATTGGAAGAAGTAGGGTGTGCAACGGTAATGCCCCTGGGTTCCCCAATCGGCTCCGGACAAGGAATCAAAAATGCGGCCAATATCCAGATCATTATTGAGAACGCCCAAGTGCCTGTAGTGGTAGATGCAGGTTTAGGCGCACCTAGCGAAGCCGCTCAGGCAATGGAAATGGGAGCTTCAGCTCTACTGATTAACACTGCGATCGCCGAAGCGCAAAATCCGGTAGCAATGGCTAGGGCAATGGGATTAGCAGCAGAAGCAGGTCGTCTAGCTTACCTAGCAGGTCGTATTCCGGTGAAAAGCCACGCCAGTGCTAGCTCACCCCTCACGGGCACCATTACTCAGTAAATCTGAAGCAAATCTGAGCATTTTTCAGTTTCTAACTTAGGAGCGAGAGTATCTTCCTAATTTTTGTTACAGTTAGTTAATACAAAAGCTGAGGGTTCTGTTCATGCGTTATACGACCGAGGAAGGTGGACGCTTAAATAACTTCGCCGTTGAGCCGAAGATGTATCAAGCAGAACCTCCAACTAAAGCCCAGCAAAGGAACTTCTTGATCTTGGGAGTTGTAGGCACGGTGTTAGTTGGTGGGTTAATCTTTGTCGCCTTCTCTGTATCCAACCTAAGTTAGTAAAAAAATAAGCTTCAAAGCTTCCATAAAATATAAAAGATAGGTCAGGTATTGCTTAATTTTGGGCGACCTGGCTTTTTGCTATGGGTTCCCGCCACAAGTCTGTTGATGATCGCGATCGCACTACGTTAAAACTTCGTCAAAATCAAGCTTTAGTCCTGAATCGAGCTTGAGGAATTTGAAGAGTGTTATACCTCCAGATTTCCTCGCCACGATTAAGGGTATTGTTGGTGCAACTAGCTGATCGCCACTCCCCATTGCTCCGCATGACTGGGCCGAATCAAACCAGTTCACATTTGAATCGGCAAAGTTACCAGCGTTTAAAGCGAGCGCTGAGTTTACACTTACGCCGTCAAATTTTTGTGGCGGTCTGTGATGATCTAGCCCTCCGGAATCGCTTAGCAGCTCGGCTCCATGCTGAACTCGCCTATCCTGCTGCCTCGGCAGCCACACGTCACCCTGTAGAAGCTGGGCCTGCTTCAGATTACCCTCAACTTGTCACGCTCAACCTCAATCTCAACGACCCCAATCCGATCGCTCAGGTGACTCAGTGGTTAGCTCGTCATCCTTTACCGAAAGGATCAGGAACCGAGCCACCGACCCCTAGCTTCCAAATTTTGGGGACTGAGCGTCTGACGCGACAATCAGCTGCGGTACAGCGACTGTTTCTCAGCTATCTCCAAGGGTGCGATCGCAGCTTACCCACGCTAGAAGCCAGCTTGTTGCTGTGGGTGCCTCATCCCTGGTTTCGGGCAATTCAACAGTCTGCTCCAGAATTTTGGGGTTGGCGCACTGGCGTATTTGAGTTTGTTGGAGAACCCACACCGCTTTCAGTCATTGCTTCCCAACCCAAACACAGTCATTCAGGTCAGTCAGCGGCTCTCCCTGCTCAGCCAACTCCAAAGCATCCCCAACCCGCGATCGCGGCTCCCGCCACCCCTCTCCCGGTTGCACCTGCCAACCAGAAGCCCGCAGATGCACCGATTAGTTTACGGGATTTATTAACGGAAGAGTTAGCTTTCGGAAACCGGGTGGACGAGTCGGATGCAACTCCAGACGCAACGGTAGGAGAAAAGACAAGCGATCGCTTAGCTGCCGCTCCAGTCTCTCCTCCACCCAACTCTTGGAGTGTCCACGTTCCTACAGGCACCACGCCGACGAGCCAGTTCCCAGTCAACAGCCTACCCGCTCGCTCTGGGTTCTACTCAGAACCACCTGCTTCAGAACCGCAGCCAGTTCCTACAGTTGCCCCGACAGCAAACCCATCAGAGTTAACCAATTCCGCACCGGAGGATCTGCTCCCAGGGATTGCCACCGAACTTGTCAATTTAATTCTGACAGCGGCGATCCAAGAGATAAGCGGAACAGCAGCGCTACCAGTTAATACTCCGGCTCCCTCTCTCTCCCGCCTCCACACCGCTTTACCTGCCCCTTTAGTTGCAGCTTTAGAGGACTTTCCACCTTTACGGATGTTGCGGCATCTAGAGCAACTACATCAGCAACAAGCTGAAACTACAGCCCTAGCAGTTAACTATCGTACTCTCGGTAATTTTTATCGCGATCGCATTGAGCAAGGACACAATTCTCCCCAACAGTTGGCGATCGCCATTCAAGCCTACGAACAAGCTTTAATTCATCTAGAAGAATCTTCGGCTTTAGTTCCCGATATTCTCAATGACTTAGGCAACCTCTATTGGATGTTGTCTCGGTTTCCTCCCAACCCCGAACAACGGTTGCTTTATCTAGAGCAAGGCATTGCTGCCTATCACTTAGCGCTGACTCACGTTAGTTCGGAGCAGTCGCAATCCTACGCCATGATTCAGAACAACTTAGGAGCGGCCTATGGAGACTTGGCCCGCTACCGAGAACCAATCGAGAATTTACAATGCTCGATTACGGCCTACGAGGAAGCACTACGCCATCGCAAGCCAGAGTCAGAACCGTCAAAATATGCTTCAACCCAAAATAATTTGGGTACGGCTTACTGGCACTTGGCGCAACACCATCAACCTGCCTTGCATCTCAAGCAAGCCATCGTCGCTTACAACGAATCGCTCAGCTTCTACAATCCAGAGCAGGAGCCGTTGCACTATGCCATGATCCAGAACAATCTGGGCACGGCTTACTGGAATTTAGCCCAGCACGAGCAACCAGAAGAGTTTCTCAATTTGGCGATTAGTTGTTACCGCATTGCCCTGATTTACCGCACTGCTGAGGTCAATCCCGCCGCCTATGCTGCGACACAAAACAATTTGGGTACGGCTTACTGGCACCTCGCTAACCGCTCCAAAGACCAACCTGAAGCTTATCAGGCAGCGTTGCGATCGGCGATCGCAGCTTATGAAACCGCTTTAAACACCGTAGAGCAACTGAACCAAACTCCTCATGGGGCTGGCACTAAGCTCACCTTTGATTTGTATGCAACTCACAACAATCTGGGTTTAGCCCACTACCAAGTAGCAACAGACCAAGCAGGTGCTATTCCTGTCCCGGCTCGATCTGCTCATTTAGAAGCATCTTTGCGCCACCATCTCCAAGCCTTACAGGGATGGCAGCAACAACCTGAGTTTCACCAGACAGCGCTAGGCTATGTTCTACAAACAGTACGGGCTTTTTACAGCGAGTGCGGTCTGCAAGGCCAGAACTTAGCGCTATCTCTATTGCCAGGTCATTTGCTACCCGAAATTCTGCCGCGCCTGTAGTTACCAACAGGTGCCAATAGGTCTAATAGGCTTAGGCATCAAAGTAGCGATCGGGGTGAAGTGCAGGTGGCACCCCTAGCACCGGACAAGGGCTGTTCGCACTGAGACTCCGCACGATAGGATTCTTGGGGGAATCGCAACCTAACCACAACAGCACTGCCGATTCTGCTTTCGCGACACTCCGCAACTCTTGAGCGACTTGCCCAAACCGCAGGTGTGTTTTGAGAGAACCGCGCCACTCATTGGCGAGACAGCGAGCTTGCCACAAAATCTGGTCTGCCTGCTCAAATTGCTGCGCCTGTCCCATTGGGTACTTACTCAGAGGTAGCCCAGCATCCTCTAGGGTGGGCTCATCCAAAGTCGCGATCGCTCCGACGCGAGCCAAAGTTGCACTATCACTATAGGTATCGGAGTAGCTATCGGATTCCAGCGCTAGGCCAGATCCTAAAGTAGGCATTTGGGCAGCACGTTTAGCAGCGGATTTTTTGCTAGCTCTGACTTGACGAAAATCAGTCGTAGTGGGAATACTATCTAAACAATCGGCGGGGTTGATGACGTAAACCACCTGAACTGTCACTTGCCGACGAGTTGCTAGGCGGGTTTGGTGAGCAATCCAAAGGGTCAAGTCCAGAGCTGTCTGACTCTTGGGAGAGCTATTATAGCCCACCACTAAATTAATTTCGGCATCGGCTCCAGAGGCCACTTCTGAGGCATGGTTGGCTTGTACGTGTCGTTTGGCAGCACGCCGAGTTCGGCCTGGTAGATGCAGCTTACCAGAGGAGCGATCGCCTTTGGGTCGCTGAGGCAAAAGCAAAATTTGATCGATTAAGTCAGTTGAGCCCAGTGCGCCTTGGAGCCGCACCAACATTGGCATAATGTTCACGATGAAAACCTCTCCAGACTACTTGTTTCGAGAGGTGGGCCAGGAAACAGACATCATTAGCTCTGAGAGAAATCTCTCCAGGGAATTTGATATCTGCTAGGAGACCGCAATGACCATTGCTATCAAAAGCCTGCGTCCTAGGTACTCCTCCCACTGCCGACGGAGTTAGCTGACGGGCTAAGACTGGAAGGTGTCTCTCTCAAATTAATTTTTGAGATTAGCCCCAAAAATCGGTTCCTCCGTTCCAGACCAAACAGCATTTTGAGTTTTCACTCGGACGCTTCTTGAGCCGGATTAGGCTACCCACTGAATGTTTTACCAAACGCCTTTTTGATGTAGAAAACGTCATCAAAAGACGGTTCGATTTCAGAGCAAAGATTGCGCTCAGATGTTATCTGAATAACATTAAGTAATCCTTCATCAACACGGTTGCATCAGGAATTACTTAGTTAGGTTGATTGAACCCTTCATCCTTGAGCCACTATAGCTCACGCTAAACTCTACGGTCATCTATCTAAAAGCAGTAGCCAAGTTTACGAGGAATCGGATATTTGCCGCTGTATCCTCGATTGCTATTCTCCAGAAACTCAATCAGGAAAGAACAATCGCACTTTGAATTCCTCTGAATTGAGCTGAAGAATGGTCAGGTTTTGATCACAATCAAATATTAAGATTCTTGAATGCGATCGCTGGCTTAGCTTGGTTCGCTCGTAGGGTGACGCTGTTGATCTTAGCAAACAGCTTGAGTGAGTGCGGTTTACAATTAAAAAGATGAATTGTCGGCCAATTTCGCAAGAAATTTTGCCTCTTGAGATAGATCGCAACCTGATTGGAACTTAGTGCGTGAACGTTTCCTCTACTCTGCCAGAACTAAATTTACGAGAGCTGTTTCCCTTTGAATTAGATGCGTTTCAGTATCAAGCGATCGCAGCTCTGAATGCAGGACGCTCGGTCGTGGTCTGTGCGCCGACAGGGTCAGGCAAAACGTTAATTGGCGAGTATGCCATCTATCGCGCTTTAGCCCAAGGTAAGCGGGTGTTGTACACAACTCCTCTTAAAGCGCTATCTAACCAGAAGTTGCGAGATTTTCGCGATCGCTTTGGAGCTGAGCAAGTTGGGCTACTGACGGGAGATGTGTCCATCAACCGAGAAGCCCCAATTTTAGTCATGACGACCGAAATCTTCCGGAACATGCTCTATGGCACTCCCATCGGAGAAGTCGGCACCTCAATGGTGGGGGTAGAGGCGGTAGTCTTAGACGAGTGCCATTACATGAACGATCGCCAGCGGGGCACGGTCTGGGAAGAATCGATCATCTATTGTCCACCAGATGTCCAGTTAGTAGCGCTATCGGCCACCGTTGCCAACAGTGATCAACTCACGGACTGGATCGGTCGGGTTCATGGCCCCACAGAACTGATCTATTCCGATTTTCGGCCTGTTCCTTTACGCTTTCACTTCTGCAACCCCAAGGGTTTATTTCCCCTCCTCTCCCAAGACCAGAAAAAAATTAGCCCTCGTCTAAAACCTAAGGGGGGTAGGGGACAGCGCAAGCGTGAGGATGAACCGATTCTGGCTTATGTGGTTAGCCAGTTACAGCAACGGGACATGCTCCCAGCAATCTACTTTATCTTTAGCCGTCGCAACTGCGATCGCGCCATTACTCAAGTCGAGCATTTATCTCTGGTTAACGAGGCAGAAGCGGCAAAGCTGAAACACCTGATTGATGAATTTCTAATGCGGCATCCTGATGCAGGGCGATCCGGGCAGATTGAGCCGCTCTACCGGGGTATTGCCGCTCACCACGCCGGAATTTTGCCTGCTTGGAAGGGCTTAGTCGAAGAACTTTTTCAGCAAGGGTTGATCAAAGTAGTCTTTGCTACCGAAACCCTAGCTGCTGGCATCAACATGCCCGCCCGCACTACGGTAATTTCCAGCCTCTCCAAGCGCACTGACTTGGGACATCGCTTGCTCAATCCTTCGGAGTTTCTCCAGATGTCAGGTCGCGCAGGTCGGCGGGGCATGGATGAGTTGGGGCATGTGGTGACGGTGCAAACTCCCTTTGAGGGGGCTAAAGAAGCGGCTTACTTGGCAACCATCGGGGCTGACCCGTTGATCAGCCAATTCACCCCCAGCTATGGCATGGTCTTGAACTTGCTGCAAACCCACACCTTAGAGGAAGCGCAAGAGCTAGTGGAGCGCAGTTTCGGGCAATATCTGGCCACCTTGTCTTTGCGACCTCAGCAACAGGCGATCGCGGACTTGAACAAAGAACTGGAGCAATTGCAAGCCCAACTCGAACTGGTAGACCCACAACTGTTTTCTAGTTACGAAAAGCTGCAAGAGCGATTGAAAGAAGAACGCCGCCTGCTCAAAATTTTGCAGCACCAAGCCCAGGAAATGCAATCGGGTGACATTGCAGTCGCACTTTCATTTGCGATCGCGGGCACCGTACTAGGGCTAAAAGGAGAGAACGTTCCCACTGCCGAACCGATACCTGCGGCTCTAGTAATGAAAACTCCAGGTTCAGGCCAATTCCCTTATCTCGTTTGCTTGGGGCAAGATAATCGCTGGTATGTCGTAGCGGTCGGAGATGTCGTCAGCTTGCGAGCAGAGATTCCTCGCATTAAAGCAGTAGACAACCTGATGCCCCCGGCGGAGATGCCGCTGAAACCGGGACAAAACCGCAAAGGCAACGAAGAAACTGGCGCGATCGCGCGGCAAATTCCCCCGGTGCCCTCTCTGGCCGAAACCGCCCCCGAAGTCCAAGCCCAAATAGAACGCTTACAAGCTGTCCAAGCTCAAGTAGAAACCCATCCTCTGCATCAGTGGGGTAATTCTGCCACGCTGTTAAAGCGGCAGCGCCGAGTTCAGAATTTGCAAGAAGACATTGCTCAGCGCCAAGCCAAATTAGAGCAGCTATCCCATCAGCACTGGGAAGAATTTGTCCATCTGATCGAGATTTTACAAACCTTTGGGGGTCTAGATGGCTTAATACCAACTCCCTTGGGCCAAGCAGCAGCAGCGATTCGGGGCGATAACGAGCTGTGGCTAGGTCTCTCCCTGATGTCTGGAGAACTCGATGATCTAGACCCACAACATTTGGCAGCCACTTGTGCTGCATTAGTCACGGAAGTTTCTCGTCCTGACAGTTGGACTCGCTATCATGCTTCCCCAGAAGTCCAGGAAGCTTTAGGCGGGTTGCGGGGCTTACGACGACAGTTGTTCCAGGTACAACGACGGCATCAAGTAGCGCTTCCCGTTTGGCTAGAAGACGAGCTAATTGCTTTAGTTGAGCAGTGGGCTTTGGGAGTGGAATGGGCGGAACTGGGAGAAAACACCAGCTTAGATGAGGGCGATGTGGTGCGGATTTTGCGGCGGACTTTAGATTTTCTGTCTCAAATTCCCCATGTCCCCCATCTGCCAAATTCGCTGCGCCAAAATGCCTATCGAGCGATCCAACTGATCGATCGCTTCCCGGTTAATGAGGCAGTTGCCTAGTAACCGCATGGCACTAGTAGTCGCATGGCAAGTGCTCACAACCCTGAGTGTTTTATGTAGAGGTCAGCTTGGTCGTTGCTACGGTTTGCACCCAGGAACTAGCAAGGGTAGGATAAACGACAGGGTAAAGCTCTATACAGAGTTTAATTGGACAGGGGTGCAGGGATCTTTTTGAGCTTTTAACCCCCTTTAGGGAACCCTTCATATTGAAACAAGTCTTGAAATCTTGCTCTTGAAAGGCTCCAGTTTCTCCTCGGCTGCAATAGCTGAGAGAAATGCTTTAGCACTGCCATATCTGCTTTAGGAGCCGATTTTTCTGCATGCGTGGTTTTCATAGCAATCTGCAACAGAAGCTGTGGCCCTGGTTCCAGCGATCGCTTTGCCCTCAGTCAGTTGTTTTGGATGTTGCCGATCTGATGCATCAAAGACGCTCAACTCGTTCAGCTCGTTTTCTTCTAAATCTAGCAAGCACGAGTCGGCTAGCGACTGGTGTTTGTTTGGGCTTGTTGCTGCAATGTCTCGTGCTGCTTTCTCCGGCAGCAGCCGCGCGAGTGTCACTCGGCGTAGTCCGTAGCTCAGATAATGCGGCTGACTGGGAGAGTATTACCACTCGCCTGCAAGCCGCTAAAGTCGGTTATCGCGTGGTGGATTTTCAGCAGGTACAACGAGCCGCTGACCTCAACGGCATCAGCGTGCTCTTTTTGCCCAATGTAGAGACCGTTACAGAAACCCAAGCGATCGCCTTAGAAGAATGGATGAGCCGAGGCGGTCGGGTGGTCGTAAGTGGCCCAGTGGGTCGGTTGTCGCCTTTGGGGGTACGCCAAGCTTTGCGATCGCTCTTGGGGGCTTATTGGGCCTATCCTCTTTCAGAGCCAAACAGCTTACAGACTATCACAATGCAACCCCAGTCTTGGGCACGTAAAGGTCAAGCGGCTACCGGACTTTGGGGCGGGGTAATTATGCCTTCTAGCCTCAGCAGCCAAACCATTGCCACCTGGAAAAATGCCACAGGTATTACCCCTGCTGTCACTGCCACTGGCGCTCCGAGTGACACCCCCCCAGCGATCGTCACCACCGAGCGCTCCACATTCTTTGGCTGGAATTGGGGACGGCGTTCTTCAGGGTCACCTGAGTTTGATGGCACCTGGTTACGGGCCGCTTTGAGTCGCTATGGGGAGGTACCAGTTGTGACAGTTCCAGTTGCAGCAGCGCCATCCCCCGCACCTACAGCGAGCAGCAACACGCCTAAACCAACGGTGGGTAGCAACACCCTTAGCGTTCCTCTCACGTCTGGCTTACCCACAGGTTCTACAGCACTGCGTCAAGCACCTGCCAATGTTTTGCAGCCCCGCACGCCGTTTACTAACGACCCAGCCGAGCAGGTAGCGCCTCCGGGGATAGAGGTGGAGGCTGGTGCACTGCCGATCGCCACCCTAGAAGCGATCGCGATGCGCCAAGAGTTAGAGAACCTGATCGGTAGAGTCTCCAGTGCTTTGCTCGCTGCGGATGCGATCAACAGCACCAACAACTCCACTGCGAACTTAAATCTGCCTGCCAATTCCGCCAATTCCGCCAATTCCTCTGAGCCGAATCCCAATTTAGTCGCTAGCTCCCAAGAACTGGCTGGGGCAACTGCCGCTGAAGCAAGCAATTCTAAGGCCATCTCCACCACTGAGCAAGTTGTGGCTGAAGCACGGCAAGGATTGCGAAAGTTTTCTCAGCTAGTAGCTCAAGGAGATTACCGCAATGCTCGCTCTCAATGGCTGCAAACCCGGCGCTTTCTTTGGGATAACTATCCCACTGAGCGCTTACGCACCCAACCCGAAGTTCGCGCCATCTGGCTAGATCGAGGCACCATTGTCCGGGCTGGCTCTGAGCAAGGACTGAGCACCTTGTTCGATCGCTTGGCTGCATCAGGCATTAACACGATCTTCTTCGAAACTGTCAATGCTGGCTATACCATTTACCCCAGTCAAGTCGCGCCCCAACAAAATCCCTTAACCCGTGGTTGGGACCCGCTAGCGTCGGCTGTGAAGCTGGCTCATGCGAGAGGGATGGAATTGCATGCGTGGGTTTGGGCTTTTGCGGCTGGCAACGATCGCCACAATGCCCTGTTGAATCTTCCTTTGGATTACCCAGGGCCAGTCATTTCTGCTCACCCAGACTGGGCCAATTATGACAATCGAGGCCGCATCATCCCCGCAGGCCAAGGTAAGCCTTTTCTCGACCCTGCGAATCCAGAGGTTCGGCGCTACTTATTACAGCTCTTAGGAGAGATTGCTAGCCGCTATCAAGTCGATGGCATTCAGTTAGACTACATTCGCTATCCTTTCCAAGATCCTAGTGCTGGCAGGACTTACGGCTATGGCAAGGCGGCTCGGGAGCAATTTCAGCAGTTGGCAGGGGTTGACCCTCTAAAGATTTCTCCCAGCGATCGCAATTTATGGCAGCGCTGGACTAACTTCCGTACCCAACAGATTGACAGCTTTGTGGCAGAAGCCGCTCAGAGTTTACGTCGGGTGAAACCTAGTTTAGTCATGTCGGTTGCAGTGTTTCCGCTACCGCAGCATGAACGCATTCAAAAACTACAACAGCACTGGGAAGTCTGGGCAGAGCGGGGAGATGTCAATTTGGTTGTGCCAATGGCCTACGCAATGGACACCAATCGCTTCCAACGCCTGGTTCAGCCTTACTTAACCTCTAGCAAACTCAATTCCACTTTAATCCTGCCAGGAATTCGGTTGCTGAATTTACCAGAAGCCGTCGCGATCGATCAAATTCAAGCGCTACGAGATTTGCCTTCTGGTGGTTATTCTCTATTTGCGGCTGAGAATTTCAACGATCGCCTGCAAACAATTTTCCAA
Organism: Trichocoleus desertorum NBK24; assembly: GCF_030409055.1. GTDB lineage: Bacteria > Cyanobacteriota > Cyanobacteriia > FACHB-46 > FACHB-46 > Trichocoleus > Trichocoleus desertorum_B. Next base: position 1,506,268 of record NZ_CP116619.1, read on the forward strand.
AAAACTCAAGGCCCTGTTCAGCGCATTCCAAGAGAGCCTATTCCCTATCGTCAACCCTTTGCCGCTGCTGCTGTCCGTTACTCCACCATGCAACGTGAGTGGAGTTTTCTGCAAGCGCAAAAGCAACTCTGGATGCGGGAACCCACCTTGAGCCGCTGGCAAAACCAATCTAAAGCTCTGGATCAATCTCTGAAAGCACTGGCCGAACGACCCGGACGCGATCGCCTAAAAGTAGCCAAGCGAGAATTAACGAATTTCCGCGCCCAGTTCCGCAGTTGGATGAATCTATACGCCCTAGAGCACCGCTACCAAGTGGAGGCATGGGAACACCGCCTAGAAAGTATTGATACTCTCCTCAATTACGGAGAGCGAGTCACCTTTAATTCTGCTTCTAACCGCGCTACCAACCCCTAAAGCCCTAGAGGAACTCACTGTTTATCTCACGGGTAAGGCGATCGCGAACTCTGTCCCTTGCCCTAATTCAGATGTCACGCTGAGTCGGCCTTCGTGTTTCTCTTCCACAATCTGTCGAGCGATCGAGAGTCCTAGGCCCGTACCCTTCCCCACTGCTTTGGTTGTAAAGAAGGGTTGAAAAGCTCTCTGCTGCACCTCTGTTGGTATCCCTCCGCCATTGTCGGAAATATGGACGACAATTTGTTGATCCACAAAAGCTGTTTGAATCGAGATTTGGGGTGTGGTTGGTAAAGCTTCCTCTAAAGCATCAACCGCATTAGCCAAAACATTCATGAAGACTTGGTTGAGCAACCCTGGATAGCACTCTAGCTCAGGCAACTCTCCATAATCTTTCACGATCGCGATCGCGGGACGAGACCCTACCGCCTTTAAGCGATGGCGCAAAATCGTTAAGGTGCTTTCCAATCCATCATGCAAATTGGCTCGCATCTTGGTTGTGGCGTCAGAACGGGAAAAGTTTCTCAAAGAAATCGAGAGGTCTTTGATGCGCTCGGTGCTTAATTGCATAGAGTTAAGCAGCTTCGGCAAATCTTCCAAGGCAAAGTCGATATCAATCTCCCCTAAGGTTCGATCTAGTTGCGATGCGGCTTCAGGACAAGCCTGACGATAAAACTCAATCACCTTTGTCACATCGCTCACATACTCAAACGCTGGAGCTAGGTTGCTAGCAATACAGCCGATGGGATTGTTAAGTTCATGAGCAATGCCTGCAACCAATTGACCCAAAGCAGACATTTTTTCGCTTTGGACGAGTTGCAGTTGAAAACGTTGCAAATCTTCTAATGCTTGAGTCAGTTTCACCGTTCGTTCGGTGACGCGCTGCTCTAGAACTTCATTCCACTGCTGGAGTTCTCTATTTTTCTGTTCCAGGGTTTTTGTCAGGCGTCGTAACTGCAAATGATTGTTGACCCTGGCAATCACCTCCTGTTCTTCAAAGGGTTTGGTGATGTAATCGACTGCCCCTAATGACAACCCTTTAAGCTTGCTCTCACTATCTGCCAAGGCTGTCATAAAAATCACGGGCACGGATTGAGTAGATGGATGTGCTTTCAAGTGAGCACAAGTTTCAAAACCATCCATCCCTGGCATTTGAATGTCTAACAAAATGAGTTCAGGCGATTGCTGCTGAGCAATATTCAGGGCGATCGCTCCATCCATTGCTACTCGCACTTTTAGACCCACTTGTTTGAGCGCTTGAGATAACACTGACAAATTAGTCGAGTTATCATCCACAATCAAAATGAATCCGGTCGATTGGTCATACATAGCAAATAAGTAGTGCTTTTTAAAAGTGAAGCTGTTAAAGCGGAGAAATGAATTTAAGTGCTGAATCTAGATGCTCAGTCTGGGTAATCCATCTGAGTAATTAGTCTGGCATTAACTGCTTGAGCAAAGCCGTGAGCGCGTTCAGTTCACAGCCTTCAGCTAGCTCCGTTATCTTGCGGGCAAAGGGTTGCAGTTGAGCATCGGCCTGCTCTAGTCGCTGGGCCATCTCCACAATGCCGTCCAAATCTCCCATTACTAACAGTTGGTGCAGGTGTTGTAAGTCTTTTAGAGAGGGTGGCTTGCTAGCTGCATCTAAATCCTCAGACGCTTCAATGGTTATGCCTAACTGCTCAGGCTTGTGGTCATAAATCCACTCCAGCTCCAGATAGCGCTGCATCCACTGCAACAAGGTTTCTGTCTGAATTGGCTTGGGTAAAAATTCATCGGCACCTGCCGCAACACTCTTAAACTCATCCGTCTCGAAAGCGCTAGCAGAAGAAGCAATGACAGCCGTATCCTTAAACTCAGAGAGCCGCCGTAAATGTCTGAGCATTTCAAAGCCATCCATCACGGGCATGACCAGATCGGTAATGATCAAGTCAGGATGCATAGCGATCGCTGTCTCTAATCCTGTTTGGCCATTGTCCGCTTCCATCACTTCAAAACCAATCGGTTCTAGTAGACTCGCGATCACAGACCGATTTTCCCAGCGATCATCAATAACCAGAATTTTCCGTCTCGCCCCCTCATACCCCACAATCGTGCCTTGCTGAGAGGTTCTAGAAGCAGTGGCCCAATTTTCAGCTTCGGGCAAGTCTACCTCCAACCAAAAGCGGCTACCTCGGCCAAACTCACTTTGCACTTCTAGGGCGCTACCCATCAACCCCACGATTTTCTGGCTAATTGCCAGTCCTAATCCGGTTCCTTCCGCCTGCTTTCTGACATCTCCTACTTGCTCAAAGGGCAGGAAGATTTTATTAACTTGCTCTGGTGTCATGCCCACACCCGTATCTTCTACTAGGAAACGAATTCGCCACGGGGAGGCAGTCATCCTGGCTCCTGACTCCTGACTCTTGACTCCTGGCCTTGCTTGCACTGCCACCCGAAACGTAACGCTACCTCTATCCGTAAATTTGACGGCATTGCCTAACAGGTTGATCAACACTTGGCGTAGTCGTTTTTCATCAGCTCGCACCCCAGTTGGCAGGTCTGCATCTGGCTGATAAACAAAGGCAATCTGCTTTTGCTCGGCCCGAATCCGACCAACTTCAGCAATGCCTTGAAGAAATGACGAAAAATGAAACTCGTTGGAACTTAAGTCCATTTTCCGGGCTTCAATTTTGGCTAAATCCAGGATGTCGTTAATCAGCATCAATAAGTGAGAGCCACATTGATGAATGATGCTGATGCCCTTACGCCCCTTACCCGTCATGGATTCGGTGCGCTGGAGGATCTGGGTATAACCGAGAATGCCATTTAAGGGAGTGCGTAGCTCATGACTCATGTTCGTGAGGAATTCGCTCTTGGCTTTGTTAGCGCTATCTGCGACTTCTTTGGCACTTTTGAGTTCTGCGGTGCGCTCTTCCACCCGCAATTCCAGAGCTTGATTGGTGTTTTCTAGTGCTGTAAAAGAGTCTCGTAGCTGCTGGGCCATGCGATTGAAAGATTGAGCCAGAACAGTAAGTTCTTTGACCCCAGAAACTTCAATGTTTTGGTCAAGTTCACCTTTGGCGATCGCCTCTGAAGCCTGACTGAGCTGCCAAATTGGTCGAGTAATCCAGCGAGACGTGTAAATGCCCAAGAGAGTTGCTAACCCCAATGCACCAACACAGAGCCAAATCGTGTTGATAGTGTTGGCATTAATTTGGCCCATGAAATCTGATTCGGGCATAGCCACCACGACGAGCCAATCTAAGCCCCACTCATCCTGCCAACGGTTCACCTGCACGAACTGACGCTGTCCATCCAGCCAAAAATCTAGCTGATGCTGGTTTTGAATCGTTTTCAGATCACCAAAGCGATCGCTTAGATATTTTGAGGTGGCTTGAATTAAAGCATCTTGGCTTTCTACACCTCGCAGTCTTTGCGGTTTTTGGTTCACGACAGAGAAGACAGGGCGATCGCTGGAACTCGCAACCAGGAAGCCATTAGGTTCCAAAATGAAGATTTTGCTGGACTGGCTGACCCGAATTTGCCGCAGAAAATCTCCAATCTGAGAAAGCCGCTGTTCTACGCCAACACTGCCAATTAACTTGCCTGTTTTGTCATAAATGGGACGGCTAGTGGCGATCGACAGTGGATAAGAGTTGGTTTCCCACTGATAAATTTCACTCCATCCTGGTTTACCTGTTTCTACACCTTTGGCATACCAGCCTTCTTTCTGAAATTGGTAATCTTTGGTACCCGGAAAAGGCTGCACTGGCTGACCTTGATCATTGGTCGCATAGTTATACAGGTCAGTGCTACCGAAGCGTTTTGGTAAAACCAAACTAATATCGGGGTTGCCGTGCTTTGGAATACTGGACTCGCGATAGTACCCGGAGGCGATGAAGTCTCCTGTTTTCGACCCGTAAAGAATGTAGCCAACGTTATAGGTTTTTACCTGTTTGGAGAAAAATTGCGCTAAATGGTCAGCATCGTCTGGATTCAGCAAACCCAAGTCAAGTTGTTCACCATCGATTTGAGTTAGATATCGAGTTGCGGCTGCATAGTTGTCAAGGTGCTGATTAACTCGATTACTGACCTCTGTTTGTAATCGGGTTGCTAACTCATTCACTGCTTTTTGTCCGTTTCGCAGTGACAAGTAGCCTGTCAGTCCCACTGCCACAAAAATTTGCAAGATAAATGGAACTACCAAGACTGTTCTGAGCGGAACTTTGCCCGAGGCTTTAACTACGGCACTAGGTATAGACTTAGACAACATAGCTCAGGAACCACTGGAGTCAAGACGTGTGCTCTATAGTTCCCTACAACTTTGAAGAAACCTCCTTACGATTAAAGAATTCTGTATTATTTGTTACTTTATATTTCGAGCTACTCTGTACTCTAACGGCCCTATTCAGATTTTAAGTTTCTCTTTAGACTTATGCTTGAACCGTCTGATATTCGCATTTGTTTTGTAGGAGACTCCTTCGTCAATGGCACAGGTGATCCACACTGCTTAGGTTGGACGGGGAGAGTTTGCGCTACGGTTGCTCATCAAGGCTATAACGTTACGTATTACAACCTAGGCATTCGGCGAGAAACTAGTGAAGATATCCGCGATCGCTGGCAACAAGAAGTAGAGCGTCGTCTCCCAGTAAGTTGCGATCGCCGAGTGGTCTTTTCGTTTGGTGTGAACGATACCACCCTGGAAAATGGTAAGCCGCGCGTTGACCCTAGTCATTCGATCAAAAATGCGCGTGAGATTTTGACTGAAGCCCAGCGATCGCTTCCTGTGTTGATGGTGGGGCCAGCACCTGTGGCTGATGCTGAGCAAAATCAGAGAATTTGTGATTTGTCGGTACGGTTAGCTGAGCTTTGTCAGGAGCTTGAGGTGCCATTTTTGGAAATTGCGGGTCTGCTGCAAGCTTCTGCGGTTTGGATTCCAGAGGCGATCGCGAATGATGGGGCGCATCCGGGAGCGGCGGGTTATGGGGAGTTGGCAGAGTTGGTTCAGGGTTGGTCGGCTTGGCGGGGTTGGTTTCCCGGTCAGGGTTAAGCTCTTGTTTGTGGCACGTTCGAGATCTCTGAAGCCGAGCCTTGGGGGATTCTCCCCCAAACCCCCGATTGAGGGACGGCTGCGTCCCCCAAACCCCCTCCAGAGTGCAAAGCTGTCTAAAGCTAGATTTGGTTTTCTGGGGTTGAGCCGAAGCGGTAGCCTCTACCATAGACAGTGTGGATCAAGGGGATTTCGTTTTCGGCTTCGATTTTGCGGCGGAGGAGACGGATTTGGGCGGCTAGGACGTTACTGCCTGGTTTTTGCTCGGTATTACCCCAGAGATATTCGTGAATTTGTTGGTGGGTGAGGAGTTGGCCTGGATGCCGCATTAGGTATTCCAGCAATTGGCTTTCTTTCTCGGAGAGGTCGATCGCGCGGCTTTGACGGTAAGCTAGCTGGTTTTCGCGATCGAGTTCTAGGTCTTCGACTCGCAGACGGGATGGGGTGGTGGCGGGTTCTGAGGTGACAGGGCGACGGAGTAAAGCGCGGACGCGAGCTAGGAGTTCTCGGAGTTCAAAGGGTTTGATGAGGTAGTCATCGGCTCCTGCATCTAAACCTTGAACGCGATCGTCTAAAGTGTCTTTGGCAGTAAGGAATAAAACTGGGGTGGTGTCGCCTTGCGATCGCAGCTTTTGACAAATTTCCAGACCCGTTTGCTGCGGCAACATCCAGTCCAGAATTAGCAAATCGTAGTGCCCTTGCGTCGCCAAATTTCCTCCTGCGGCTCCGTCATAGGCTACATCAACACCGTATCCTTCGCGCCGCAAAACATGGCTCAGCGGGTCGGTGAGTTCTACTTCATCATCTACTAATAGAATTCGCATCAGCAACCAACAGCGATTCGCGATCAGCTTTCAGCTATTATTATCCTGCTGACCGCTGCACGCTGAACGTTTCTATGATTACTGTCGCATTACCGAAAGGTGCCCTGCTCAAGGATGCTATCCGTCTGCTGCAATCGGTTGGACTCGACTTTAGTGCCTTTCTTGACTCGGCCAATCGCCAATTGCAAATTTCAGACCCAACAAACACAGCCAAAGCGTTACTGGTGCGGGCGCAGGATGTTCCAGTGTACGTTGAGTACGGGCAGGCTCATTTAGGCATTGTGGGCTATGACGTGCTGCGAGAGAAAAAGCCTCAGGTGGCGCAGCTAATTGACTTAAAGTTTGGTTATTGTCGCTTATCGGTGGCGATGAAAGCATCTAGCCCTTATCGATCAGCTTTGGAACTGCCACCCAACAGCCGAGTTGCTTCTAAGTTTGTCCACTGTGCTCACGAGTATTTCCAAAGTTTAGATTTGCCTGTAGAAATTATTCCGCTGTACGGTTCGGTAGAGCTAGGCCCGATTACAGGCATGTCCGAGGCGATCGTAGATTTGGTTTCGAGTGGCAAAACCCTACGGGAAAACGGCTTAGTCGAAACCGATATTTTGTTTGAAAGCACATCCCGACTGATCGCCCATCCCCTCAGTTACCGTACCAATACAGGCAATCTGCATGATTGGATTGAGAAGTTACGGACTGCAAGCTTGGTTAGCGCCTAATCTGTAGGATTTATCCTGGGCTGAAATTCGCGGCAAGTCCGACTGCGCTAAATTTGGAGGATATGCCTTTTTCTGGAACTAAAGTTTAGGTCTTAGCATGGCTGGTTCATTGCCTCAGACGGAACAGCGGCGATCGCGCGAGAATGACTGGCGGCTGTTTCTCAGATTAGTGCCCTATGCCCGACGCAGTGGTCGGTTGCTCGCTACTTCTATGGTGCTTTTGGTGCCGCTAGCGATCGCAGGAGCCATTCAACCGATCATTATTGGACAGGCCATTTCTTTCATTAAGCAAGAGCCAGCTACTTTTGATTTCCTCCAAGGCAAGCCGCTACTAGATGGCATCAATATCCTGGCGGGTCTGCTGCTACTAACCATTGTGGTGCGGCTGGTTTTGGACTCGATCCAAGGCTATCTAGTGCAAAACTTGGGCCAGCAGATTACGGCTGATATCCGCAACGATTTGTTCGATCATGTCACCTCCTTGGCAGTGCGCTTTTTTGACCGGACTCCCGTAGGCCGCTTGATCACTCGCCTAACCAGCGATGTGGAAGCGTTGGGTGATGTGTTTGCCACTGGAGCGGTCGGAATTGTTAGCGATCTGTTCAATATGGTAGCGATCGCGATCGCTATGTTCAGCTTGCAATGGCAACTGGCCTCAATTCTAGTGGTGATGCTGTTGCCCGTGACGGGACTGATTATTTATTTCCAGAAAGAATATCGCCAAGCCAACTACAAAGCCCGGGAAGAACTTTCGGCCCTCAACTCAACCCTACAAGAAAATATTGTTGGGATTGGCGTGGTGCAACTGTTTCGGCGGGAAAAATTCAACTCAGAACTATTTCGTACCACCAATCAGCGCTACGTCAAAGAAGTCGATCGCACCATTTTTTACGACTCAGCGGTTTCGGCCACTTTGGAGTGGATTTCACTAGTCGCGATCGCGGCAGTCCTTTGGTTAGGCGGCACCTTGATCTTGCAGGGCAACCTAGCCCTAGGAACGCTTTCGGCTTTCGTGATCTTTGGCCAGCGCCTCTTTGACCCCCTACGGCAGTTTGCCGAAAAGTTCACCGCGATTCAAGCAGGCTTTACGGCGGTAGAACGAATCAGCGACATCTTGAATGAACCGATCGAGATTCGTGATCCGGTTGGAGTTACGCCTAAGCTACCGGATGCAGCTACCAAGGGAGAAATTCGCTTCGAGCATGTCTGGTTCGCTTACAAAAACGATGAGTACGTGCTCAAAGACCTCGACTTCACCATTCGCCCTGGAGAAAAAATTGCGCTGGTTGGCCCCACAGGAGCAGGGAAAAGCTCAATTATCCGGTTGCTGTGCCGCTTATATGAACCTACGCAAGGCCGTATTTTAGTCGATGGTATTGACGTTCGGAATTTGCCCCAACATGAACTGCGTCAGCACATTGGCGTGATTCTACAAGACGGCTTTCTCTTCGCCGGAGATGTCAAAGGCAATATTTCCCTAGGCGAAGATTATCCTTTTGCAAAGATCCAAGATGCTGCCGAGCGCACCAATGTTGCCAAGCTAATTGAGCAATTGCCCCAAGGTTATGACACCATTTTGCGGGAGCGGGGTACCAACTTATCAGGGGGACAGAAACAGCTTTTAGCCTTTGCCCGTGTTGCCATTCGGAGTCCTCAAATCTTAGTGCTAGATGAAGCGACAGCTAGCTTAGATGTCAATACTGAAGCTTTGATTCAAGAAGCGTTAGACCGCCTACTAGTAGGGCGTACAGCGATCATCATTGCTCACCGCTTGTCCACCATTCGCAACGTCGATCGCATCTTTGTGCTCAAACGGGGTCAATTGGTGGAATCAGGCAGTCATGACGAGTTGCTAGAGCTAGGTGGTTTGTATGCTAGCTTGTACCGACTGCAAATGCTGGAGTCGTAAGGCTATTGATAGGCTTGAGGATTTTGGCTAAGGAGCTTAGCGCCCAAAAACTGGATCGGCATGGAAAATTGTGCCGATACTTCTGAAATTGACGGGGCTGATGCAGTAGAAAACTCTAGCTCACAGGCAGCTAAGAAGGTCAACTTGGAGTTATATACATTAGAGCAAGTGCTCAGATCCGATTCCCAAGCTATATCGGGCAGAGACAACTCTTCTAGGTTAGTCAAGCGCTGGCTGACTACGGTCGGCTCTAGAGACTGAAACCAAACAACATCAGCCAAGTCACTCTGCTGCAAAGGCTCTAGCGCTACTGTCGTAACTTCTAGTTCAGTTGCAGTTCCCGCTTCTACCACAGGTAGCCCTAGAGAGATAGAAATGCGCTGAGGTGCAACATCAGATTGGAGAGCGATCGCAAGCATGGTCGTGATTGAAACGGTGCAGCCGAGGCCCGCAAAGACTGTTAAACAGTGCTCCCAGTTCAGGTTCATTCTGACTTCCCAATCACAGGTAGATATCTATTGTAGATACAACACCTGCACTGAGTCATTCTGTATTCAAGCGCCTCATTTTGTAAATTTTTATGCCTTTGGGCGGATGAGTTCAGCGATCGCTTTTGGCAGATAATCGCGATTCACAGCCATTACGGCCTGCAAAAGTCCGCGATCGCTTTAGCCACAATCGCTTTAGCCACGATGTTTACGGCTTTGCTTCTCAGCCTCACCAATCAACCAATAAGCATAGGAAGTGGTGGCGAAGAAGGTGATCAACAATAGCCAGTTTGTAGAATTAAATACGAAGTCCATGATTTTTACCACAGTTCAAGTTCAAGAGAATCAATAGTTTGGGCTAGCAACTTGCAGTAAATTTGCAGCACCATACCCAAAGTCTTATGCAGCAAACTCAACCTTTTCCCGACCTGCATCTAACAGGTACTCTCCTGCAACACTCAAAAAGTCTAGGCTGACAGGTGCAACTAGCATCAGTGCTTCTAGGATCAACTCCACAAATAGCCGTTTCCAATGCTTACGTTGCAGTTTCATGGCCTACCTACCTTCTGGGGGCTTGAGGGGGAGGGGGTGGGAGGAGAGGAGGCTTGAGAAGATAGTTATCTGCTTCAAGTTGAGTTCATAGTAAAAATTTCAGCTCTAGGTTAAATGCGAACCTTTACTGAAATCTTGAACTCCCCAAAATTAGCTCCCGTAAAATCACGAGCCGTATTCTCCGCAGCCTTTACTCAAGAAAAATACCAAAGGCGATCGCGCTCTACTGAGACAGTTGCGATCGCGAGGCCGTTTATTGAGATAACAAGCGGGCCGCAAGAATTCCGCCTACAAACCCAAACAAATGTCCTTGCCAAGAAACGCCCCGACGCGATGGCAAAATTCCCCAAATCATGCCGCCATAAAACAAACCGACAAAGAGCGAAATCATGCCTGTCCAGAGGCTCCGCTCAAAGTAGCCGTACAGGAGCAGAAACCCCAAGTAACCAAAAATTAAGCCACTTGCTCCCAAATGCACTGAGCGACTCGCGCCAAATAACCAAACACCAAAGCCACTGACTATTACAGTTACTGCGGTCACGACAAAGAAGTAATGAATGTCTTGTAGCATGACCAGCCACCCTAGAGTCACCAGTGGCAAGGTATTAGCTGCTAAGTGCTTGAAGCTGCCGTGCAAGAACGGAGCAAGAAAAATGCCAACTAAACCTCGAAGACTGCGGGGTCGAATGCCATAGCGATTTAAGGCTCCTTGGAAAAGCAGAAAATCAATGATCTCCAAAGCCCAAATTAGCAACAGTAGCCCACCTAAAATGCTGGCCTGGGTTTGGAAGTTCTGTTCTAAGCCAGGTACCCTCTTAGATGCAACTTTTTGTAGGAGGTTGTAGATCTCCTGCGTCCAGGGTGAGAGGTTACTCATAACAACCCAGTACCGTGTTGGTGGAATCCTATCCGCTCCCAATTCTTTACCTCCAAACTACCCTGGTTGAAAACAAAACTTTTGTACTTAAAATCACAGGAATTTAGATCAATAACTCCATCTATGGACCAATTTCCTTGGATAGAAGAAAACCGGAAGTGAGTCAAGCTACAGTGTATTCAACAAAGGGACGGGAAGCGAGCCCAGACCTCCTCTTACTAGATACTCAGTTAGCCAGATTTCTCCAATACAAAACCATTTAGCCTCTAGACGCCATCTAGAGGTTATTTTTTCTGCAACGGCCCTACTGCATTAAAAGAAAAACCCCGGTCCCTGCCGAGGTTTTAGAGAGGAGAAAAGTCTGAAATGTTAAATGCCCTATTAATTGATACAAGTTCAGTTTGGTCAATTCCTAGACAATTCAGCAAAGCTTCACTGTCTTTTTGCTCTGAGTTTGTAACTTCATCCCGACTGGCCCACCTGGAAATCGGATCTTTAAATTGAAGATGAAGAATTTACTTAGCCCCGGTTCAGCCTACAGGTCGGAGGTCTTTTTTAGGATTTGATAATTGATGCTTAACTGCTCCTGACTCACCGCTCCTTTCAAAATTTTGATGTCCACCGCAGATTTGGATGATTAGTTATCGACTCCGTATTCTGAATCTTGCCTTTGAGGACGTAGTAGCGGTATTGGGTGACCAGACAAGGTAAACATTTAATCAGGTAATGGTGTAGCTTCCTTTTCGTTGTTCGGCCATGACGTTTTACGTCGAAGCTACCATCTCTAGGCAACGTCGGATTTTGCCCAAAATTGTGTAGCGGCTAGAACCTTTTTCTAAAATGGGTAGTTTTGGACTAGCGTACTGAAACAATAGAAGATCACGCATGACGATATTCCTTGTGCGATCGCTGGTGAGAAAGGGCAGGATTTTTAATTGTGAGCAACCAGTCATAATTGTCATTTCACAAGAGACCATATTTTCTAGAAAGGGTAGTAGTTTCATATAATCTTTTCGATATCCTAGGGTCGAACCCCAAATTTTTAAATTTTTTATGAAGTACTACAAGGCTAATTGATAAAAACATATAGTATTACCAAGTAAATCCAGAAGGAAAGCTAAAAATAAAACTTTGGTTAAGAAAATTTTCAGTTTATAGGATTTAGTGATTTAAGAGACAGCTTCTTAAGTTTCTTAGAAGAGCTACACCTTCCTCTATTTACTGGAATGAGGCCAGAGGATTTAAGACCTTTGTTCAAGAGTACAGAATGTACTTATGAACCTAGAAAACGCTATAGCCGGAAGTATTTCATTAGGAACAGTGCCCTCTTTCTGTCGGCGAGATGATCTCTATTTTCCCTTTAACACTCTCGTTCACGGAAAGACGAATGGTTATGTTTCCGGCAATTTCGTTGAATCCTCATAACAATTCGTGTGCTAGTCCAAAGCTCTTTTAGTATAAAAGGATGGCTGTTATGTCTGTATCGGAACCACAGGTTACTATCATCGTGGTACAGCGTGAGCGTTTCAGCTTAACTCAGCGCTCTTTAGAGAGCATTTATGCAAACACAACCATCCCCTTCAAATTAATTTATGTAGATGGAAAGTCTCCTCGTCCTATTAAGCATTACCTGGAAGAACAAGCTAAGCAGAAAAAATTCTGTCTAATCCGCGAGGAAAAACTGCTTGCTCCTAATCAAGCCCGAAACCTGGGCTTAGCCAAGGTAGACACTAAGTATGTTGTCATCATGGACAATGACGTTTTAGTGACATCAGGCTGGCTAGAAAATTTGGTAAAGTGTGCAGATGAAACAGGGGCTTGGGTTGTAGGGCCAACATATCTTCAGGGAGAAATAGAAGATCAAGTCATTCACATGGCAGGTGGTTTAGCCCACTACAAGCAAGCAGGTGAGCGACGCATTTTCTTTGAGCAACATAGTCTCGCGGGCAAAAAGTTACCAGATGTTTGTTCTCTGCTAAAGCGTTCACCAACCGAGCTTGTAGAATTTCATTGCCTTTTAGTTCGGGTTGAAGCTTTTGAGCAGCTTGGCCTATTTGATGAGAAACTATTAAGCTCGCCAGAGCATGTGGACCTCTGTCTTTCAGTGCGTGAGCTAGGACAAAGCGTGTACTTCGAGCCAAAGGCGGTTGTGAGCTACGTCCTGCCAATTTCATTTAAGTGGTATGACCTGCCCCTGTACTTCTTGCGCTGGAATGATGTATGGAATAGAACCAGCCTTGAGCATTTTCGGCAAAAGAGAAATCTGTTGAAAAATGATCCCTTTATTGCTGGACATTATCGATGGTTGACTCGCCATCGTCTTATATTTTTTAGACCCATTCGTAAATTTACCCAGCGCTTGTTTCCTAATAGAAGCGGTCTCAAGGTTGTTCAAATATTAGATACAATCGCCAGCTATCTTTTCGTAGATGAGGTTAGAAATCAAACTAAATTCTTTACCAAGAATAGGGTATCAACCAGTAAGACAAGTGCTCGTTCTCCCATCACGCTCAGCTAAGAGCTATGGCCTTGTTTTGAATTAGTTGTCCCTGAAAAACTATCCAAAGCTAAGCAGGGCAGGGGTAAGCAGGTCTAAACAAGGCTGTAAAATACTCAGAAAATGCAGTTAAGACAGCAAAACCTGGTGAAATGAGTCGTGGATTTCGCCCCAAAGCAGGGTCATCTCCCAACTTCCAACCGTTGTTGCAAGAGCAGTTGAACCTGGAGCATCCACTCGTCAAACTGAGCCAAGCAATGGATTGGGATGCGTTTGAGTGCGACTTTGGCAAGCAAGTGAGCCCTTAAGGAGGACGACCCGCCCTCCCAACTTGATTGATGGGGGGGTTGCACTATTTGAAAGTGCTCTATGACGAGAGTGACGAATCAGTCGTGGCTAAATGGGTGGAAAATCCCTACTGGCAATACTTCTGTGGAGAGGAAACATTTATCAAATGTCAACTACATAGGGCTTTTCCGAGCTTTTGGTGAAGCCGAGAAGGAGGAAGGAAACTAGAGATACCCCTTTCAGTGCTCCGCACATGGAATTCCTTCAAGCTCTGTTGCCCAGTACCAGTCTGCTACGTTTGGAAAGCTACGCCATTGAGTCAGGCAATTGTCTCTTGCTGAATCTTTCCTCTAAGCAAACGATAGTCCCCTGTCCGCTCTGCGGTGGTCTGACTCACCGTATCCATAGCCACTATGAGCGGACGCTAGCTGACCTACCCTGCGCCCATTTCAGGCTGAGACTGATTCTTCAAGTATGTAAGTTTTTCTGCCCAAACTCTGAGTGTCGCCGTCGCATCTTTACAGAGCGATTGCCTGAAGTTGCCGCCCCTTGGGGGAGAAGGACCGTGCGATTGATACAGCGCTTACAGTCCATCGGCTTAGCGCTGGGGGGTGCCGCAGGGGCTCGATTAGGCAATTGTCTGGGTTATGCTGTCTGCGGCAGTACCGTGCTGAACCAGCTTCAGCGACTGCCACTACCGGGCTTTACAAGCCCCAAGGTATTGGGCGTCGATGACTTTGCCTTCCGCAAAGGCCACAATTACGGCACGATCTTGGTTAATCTGGAAACGCATCAACCGATTGCCCTACTGGCAGACCGTAAGGCAGAAACCTTGGTCGAGTGGCTACAGGCTCACCCTGGTATAGAAGTGCTCTCACGTGACCGCTCCAAAACCTATAAAAGTGCGATGAGCGAAGGCGCACCGGGTGCCATCCAAGTCGCAGATCGCTTTCACTTGGTCAAGAACTTAAGTGAAACCTTAGAGCAAGCTTTTGGGAGCTACCGCAGTGAGCTAAAAGCGGCTGAACAATCGCAGCATCAAGCCACTATTGCAGAGGTTCTTGAAGAAACCGTCTTAGCTGTCCCACAGCCAACCGCTACAGAGAAGTCGCAGCGACAAATCCGCCAGAACCAACAACGAAAAATAGAAGACCAGAGGACTATCAAATCTTTACGAGCCCAGGGATGGCCTCGAACCACAATTGCTCAGACGTTAGGCGTTAGCCTCAAGACCATTGAACGCTACAGTCGCTTGCCAGACTTTCCAGAGATACCCGCTCGCCGTCCCACGTTCGGGCGCAGTCTACTCGATCCCTACAAGCCACAGCTTTTGAACTGGTGGAACTCGGGGATTAGAGAGCCTAGCATCCTGATGAAATTGCTCAAACCCTGCGGCTTTGAAGGCTCTCTTCGTACCCTACAACGCTATATTAGTGGACTGTGCAAAGCACAGGGGCTACTGCCAGTTAGGATTAAAGTTGCTCAGGCGTTGCCCAAAGTCGTGGACCCGCAGTCGCCACCCTTCACCCCGCGTCAAGCCGCCTACTTGGTCGTACTCAGTCCAGAGAATCGTCAGGCAGAAGAGACTGCTCTATTAGAGCGCGTTAGGCAGGAGCATCCCGACTTGACGCTGCTAATTGAGTTGGCCGATGAGTTCTTGCAACTGTTAAGACAACGGCGGGCAGATGCATTCGATGACTGGCTTCTAAAAGCAGCAAGCTGCACTCTCAAACCTTTGCAAACGTTTGCCAAAGGGTTATTTGATGACTATGCTGCGGTCAAAGCTAGCCTGATGACAGAGTTTAGCAACGGCCCTGTCGAAGGCTTGAACAACAAATTGAAAATGCTAAAGCGACAGATGTAGTGCGATTCGTTGTGAGGCGAATCACGGTATCCAGTCCGTCAATAACCTCACCACAGGACTTGGAAGGTTAGGAGTAGAAGGAGGGGAGGCTAACAAGGTATCGTGATGGTGAATCGCTAGCGGAGCAGCAAATGATTCCCCTCATCGGTGTTCCTGCCACCATTGCCCAAGGGATGAGTGCTTACCGAGACGTGTTCTGTCGGGAAGCCGGATTCGAGCATGTCAGTCGCTACATCAGTGGGCTGTTGCTGAGCCAGAACAAGACCCTGCAAGGCATTCACGCTCAGCAGGTATATCCAGAGGGCAAAGCCGTCAGTCGACGAGCGATGCATGAGGCGGTGTTTGAGGCTCGATGGGATAGTGAGGCTCTCATGCAGCAGCATCGGCGGCAAGTCGGTCTGCGGCACCAAGGATGTGGGAGAGAAATCATCAGTCTGGACTGGACCCTATCGCATCATGAAGATGGCGAGCACATCTATGGGGTCAAGCGCGCCTACGATTATGTCAACCACTGCATGAGCCGCTACCAAACGGTCGTCACGGGTGTGATTGCTAATGGCCAGCAGCTTGATGGAATTGCGGTTGAGGTGCAGTTGCCCGATTTTAGTGAAGCAGAGAGAGGCTACCTGCGCATGACGGCTCAACCGAGTTACGAGCAGATGGAACAAGTGAAGCAACGCTTGGTGGAGTTGTTGCACTATCACAAGAACCGATTGGCCTATCGCAAACGCACCGAGATGGTCGTGGACTTGGTGCGGCAAATCGAGGCAGAGGGACAATTTCCCCAAGCTGACTATGCCTTTGACAATGGAGTGTTAACCCTGGAATTGACGCAGCTGATTGAGGCATCCGGCAAGCATTGGGTCAGCGAGATTGAATGCTCTCGACTCATTCTGTGGAACGGGCAATGGCAGCGGGTCGATGCGGTTGCCACCGAACTGCGCCAAGAGCACCCAGAGAGTTTTCGCTCTCTCCAGGTGCGCGGTCGCAACGGCGAAGTTAAGTCCTTCTGGACCTTCACAAAAACGGTTCGACTCAAGCGCTACGGGCGTAAACGCCTCGTTGTCGTGCATCAGCAACCCGACCTTAGCGACGCTCCGCGCTTTTTGCTCAGTGATGCCCTGCATTGGGAAAGTGCCCGAGTGATTCAGACTTGGAGCTACCGCTGGGCTTGCGAGATCTTTCATGAGTTTTGCAAACAAGTAGCAGGCTTTGAGGCGGCTCAGGTACGCAATCAGGAAGCGGTCAAACGCCACTTCCGTTTAAGTTGTGTAGCGCAGTCGCTACTCCAGCAGGCAACTTGTCAGGGCAAGAAATCGGAGAGGTTTGCGTTTGCCAAGGACCAGCAAACAGTGGGACAGCGGCTCTACAGTCTGACTCGGGAGGCCTACCGGCAATTGCTGCATCTGGTTGAGGGGTTGTTTGCTCAGGGGCGATCGTGTGAGCAAGTCCTGGAGGTGATTATGCCTGCTTAGTACTCCGTTCTCTGGGAGCCTAACCTTCCAAGTCCTGTCACCAACCAAAGCCAGAAATGGCAACGGTTGAACTCTCGGTCTGATGAGGGTGAAAGTCCCTCCCGCCAGACTCAGGCGTGACTCCTAATCTGCCCACACTGAGTAGACTCGGTTTCTACAGGGTGAAGCTGGGAACAGGACTGAACCAGACATCCGTTGCGGGATGACACTGCGGTTAACGGGGAGTTTCCACGGTGAAATAGAGCCTAGAAAAGCGACTTAGTCGTGAGCGGGGCGCAACATAAAACCCCCGACTTCGCTGGAGAACATTCCCGCCGTATTCTACATTAATAACGGCAAGAGTCCAGGGAATCCAGCAGTCGAAGTGGCTACACCTAAAGGAACAAAACAATCGACCGAGGGAACGAAGAGAAACTAGATGTGGGTCGTGGGGAAGGTCGAACCCAAGTAGGTCGGACGAGCGACGGAAACCCCACCTCTAGGGCAGGATGTAGCGTAACTGCTGCAAGGTGTTCAGAAGACACAAACAAGCGTAGAGCATGATTGGACACAGCCCCAAAGCGAGTGAATTGTGGAAACAGAGACCCTGGAGGAAACTCCAGCGCGAACTGTTCCGCCTACAAATGCGTGTGTACAAAGCTGTTCGGGAAGGAGACAAGCGGAAAGCGAAGTCACTCCAAAAGCTGATACTGAAATCCTATGCGGCAAGAATGTTGGCAGTCCGTCAAGTAACACAGCTAAACGCTGGTAAAAAGACAGCAGGAATCGATGGTAAAGCCTCTCTAACTCCGTTCGAGCGGTTAAACCTAAGCCAATGGCTGAGCAACCACTATAACAACTGGCACCACCAGAAGTTAAGGGAAATTCCCATCCCTAAAAAGGAGGGAAAACGAATCCTCAAAGTCCCCACCATTGCAGACAGAGCTTGGCAATGCCTGGTGAAGTATGCCCTGGAACCAGCACACGAAGCAACCTTCCACGCTAGAAGCTACGGCTTTAGAACAGGACGCTCGGCGCATGACGCACAAAAGTACCTTTTCTTGAATCTAAGCTCCAAAGCAAAAGGAATCGATAAACGAGTCATCGAACTTGATATCGAAAAATGTTTCGACCGGATCAGCCACACCGCAATTCTGAATAAACTCATCGCTCCTAGAAAGATCAGACAAGGAATCGCCCGCTGTCTGAAAGCAGGAGTTAACCCAGAATATCCAGAACAAGGAACCTCACAAGGCTCAGTGGTCAGTCCCCTCTTAGCGAATGTAGCACTCAACGGAGTAGAGGAAATCCACCCGTCAGTTAGATACGCTGACGACATGGTGATCATCCTCAAACCCGAAGAGAACGCAGAACAAATACTTGACAAAATCAGCCAATTTCTTGCAGAACGCGGAATGAATGTCAGCGAAAAGAAGACTAAAATAACCGCTTCGATAGATGGCTTTAATTTCCTCGGCTGGCACTTCAAGGTGCAGAGCAACGGAAAGTTCCGATGTGTCCCTTCAGTGGACAACTTCAAAGCATTCCGTCAGAAAGTAAAAGACATTGTCAATAGCTCGAATTATGGGGCTACGGACAAAGCAAGAATGCTAGCACCCGTAGTGAGAGGATGGAGGAACTATCACCGCTTTTGCAAGATGGATGGGTCACGATTTTCGTTGTACCACACCCAACACAGAGCGTTTAAGGTGTTCAACCGGGAACCCAAACAAAACCATCAGTCGAGTAAGAAATTACTTGATAAAGCGTTCCCATCGGTTCCCTACTCCGAAAATAAACACGTCAACGTCAAAGGAGACAAATCCCCCTTCGATGGAGACTTAACCTACTGGAGTGAACGTAACAGCAAACTCTATGCAGGAGAAACCTCGAGTGCCTTAAAAAGGCAAAACCATACATGCGGATACTGTGGATTAAAATGCCTCAGTGACGAGAAAGTACATCTACACCACGTAGATGGAAATCATCACAACTGGAAGAGAAACAATCTTCTAGCCGTCCACCGGAGCTGCCACATACTTCATCACATGAGCAAAAGCGAAAGCTAAGAACGTCGGGAGCTGGATGCACCGAAAGGCGCACGTCCAGATCTAACAGAGAGGGGCGAGGCATAATAGCCTCCCTCGACTCTACCCGGCAGGGCTGGTTTAGAGCTACTCGCCAAGCGCTTCATTATGGCTGCATAACGGCAAGCTCAATGGAGTACAGCAATCGTTTTCTCGGCTTCACCAAAAGCTCAGAAGAGCCCTATTTAATTGTCACTGCATAAACATTTCAACATGAGGTTCCCTGCCACCCCACCAGCTTGCCCAAATGGCGACATCGGGTTGGCGTGGAGGGGGTGGAGAAACTGCTCAAGCAAGTGTTGCGGACCGCGATGCATCAGCAAGCCTTGAAGCCGTCAGAGATTGCCAAGGTGAATGTGGACACGACAGTGCAAGAGAAGGCGATTGCCTTTCCCACCGATGCACGCTTGTACGATAAAGCCAGACAAGCCTTGGTGCGGGTGGCCCGAAAACATCAGCTCAAGTTGCGGCAGAGCTGTGTGCGCTTGGACAAACAGGCTTTATTTCGGCAAAGTCGTTATGCGGCAGCTAGACAAGGCAAGCGAGCAAGGCAACAAACTCGCAAACTCCGCACGTACTTGGGTCGAGTCATGCGCGACATTCAACGCAAAGTGACGCAGATGCCCAAAGACCTACAAGCGCTGCTGGAGATTGCCCAACAGATTCACCGACAACAGCCGCAGGACACAGGAAGCTCTACAGTGTGCATGCGCCTGAAACTGAGTGCATCGCCAAAGGCAAAGCTCACAAACGCTACGAGTTCGGTTGTAAAGTTGTGCTGGTGACGACCCAGAGTAGCAACTGGATTGTGGGTAGTGATGCGGTGCATGGCAACCCCTATGACGGAGCAACCCTGAAGGATGCCCTGGCTCAAACCGAACGTCTCACTGCCACCAAACCGAAGCAAGCTGCGGTAGACAAAGGATTTCGCGGTGCGACCTATCATCCTGCTGATGTAGAAGTATTGGTTGCAGGCACCCGCAAACTGACGACAGCCCTCAAGCGTCTGGTCAAACGTCGCAGTGCGATTGAACCCGTCATTAGCCACACCAAGCAAGACCATGCACTGGAGCGCAACTACTTACAAGGCAAGGAGGGCGACCGCATGAATGCTTTCCTGGCTAGCTGTGGTTTCAATTTGCGGAAGCTGTTTCGCTTCTTCTCAACCTCTCCTTTGGTTCAACCCCTCACGATCGCCTAAGGGTAGTTTTTCAGGGACGACGAATTAGGGTGAGGTTTGCTTAAGCGCCGTACTTCAGGCGCGTCTGTTTGCGGCTCATCCAAGTTAGGGCAAATAATTCTCGAAAGTTTAAGTTAGAGACTGACGTGCCAGTTAGGCACCTTACCCATAAAATCTCCCTTTCTCAAGAAATGTATGACCAGCATTGAGGCTACGGTAAGTTTTCTGAACCAAGATGTACCTGAGTGTTTGATTAAACTCAAATAGAGCCTGAACTCTTTGTAGCGGGGTTCAGGAATCGTTTTAAACTCGTGATAAATCTGCTCCCATAGGTTACATTCGTTTTGATTTTTTTGAGATAGAAATTGAAACAAGCGCTTCAAATGCTCTAGGTTTCTTTCTTTTTTGATGCTATAAAAGTTATTTTTTCCATGTACTCTATATTTAACTAGAGACTGAGATAAGTAAAACTTCCTGGCTCCTACCAGTGAAGCCCCAAATACCAAACAATCATCTGCACGGGTTCGCCAATCCTCTAAATAAGGAATTGGTAAAATCTTTTCGAGCGTAGCTCTACTCATTGATAAAGTTGAAGTGGGTGAACCCAGCCATCTTCTACGATGAAGAGTTGAAATGGCAGAACACCCTAAGTCGCGATCGCGTTCATAATAAAATACAAATTGGGTCTCGTCGCCAAAGCGCTCAAACGCACAGAACAAAAAATCGCACTTTTCGTTCTGCTCGTAAAACTTCAATCCTTCTTCGATATAGTTTTCTTCATAAATATCATCGGCATCCAAGAAAAATATGATGTCACCTGTGGACACCTCAAATCCTACGTTAAAACACGAAAGTTGCCCTTGATTTTTATCTTTTAGGACTAACTTAATGTTATTGTAATCCAAAAAATTATCTTGTAAAAGTTGTTGAGAATTATCGATTGAACAATCATCTACAATAATAATTTCATCAACTTTTACGGATTGTTTTAGAACACTTTCTATAGCATTTAGTAAATACTGTTGATAATTGTAATTACTAATTAAAACAGAGACTTTCATGAAAAATACTTTAATTATTTGACTGAAAATCCGATCCTCATCGCAGCTGACTACCTTAAATATTATGAGGTTGCAAAAACATTCTGCAAAATCTTTTTAGCTTTTCTTCTCGCTCGCAAAGCCAATCCGGGTTGGGAAACTTTTGCAAGCCTCCTTTGTATTAATCTGTCCGCTTGTGCATCCCGAATTAAAAACTCTGGATGCTTAAGCGGAAAAATCATTTCTTCGAGTGGAACTTTAGCCCGCCAGTCATCACTGTTTCTTGTATTAGTTGCTTCAGGACCAAACCCAATATTTCTGATCATGTTGCTATTAGGGAGAATGCTAAGACCACTTTGAATCCAGCAGGCGAATCGCCACTGATAGTCCCATGTCGCTCTATATTTACCATCTACACAGGATTGAAAAACCTTGGTCCAGAACTTCACAGTTTCTGGATCTTGAAGTAAATCTGTCAACCAGTCCGAATCTCGAATTTCTGGCCACGATTTCATTTCAATATCTGAAAACTGGAGCCAAGCACGACGCCACGAAGCCCATCCCCAACAACTACCGTACCGAGAAAAGCGATAGCTATATCCACCTCGCTCACTTTTAACTTGTTGGTTATTTCCAGAAATGGTCATAACCCGCTCATCATCTCTATACTGTTCGAGAAGTTCTTGGCAGAAGCGGAAAAATGTTAGATCTGGCAAGGTGTCATCCTCTAAGATGATCGCTTCATCTACTGTTTGAAAAGCCCAATCTAAACCTGTTGTAAATCTCTCCCTTAAACCTAGATTAGTGTCCGAGTAGTTTTTCAGGACTTCGCAATCCCAATCGACTTGATCGACAATAGCACGGGTCAAGGCACATTGCTCCGCTTCCTCAGGACGATTTTCCCGAGGACCATCCGCAATCACCAAGAGTTTGAGTGGCTTCGCTTGACGAATGACTTCAAAAACTTTTTCGCTAGTATTGGGCCGCTTAAAGATAATAAAGACAACTGGAGTTGTTAACTGCCAATCCATTAAGTCGCTCCTCACAGCTTTTTATCGCTACAAAATAAGTTTTTCAAGGCGTAATTCTTGAAAGTCAGCTATTCTAATCCTTAGATTACTGCTACATAGTTCGTAGCGTAAACCGCTTTGCTGAAATGCATTCACGCAACTTTTAATCAATTCTTTTCAATTGAGGTTTGAGTTCACGTACTGTAATCTATTCGGAATGTTGTTGTAATTAAGCCCTAGCTCCAACATTTGTGGGAATTTTATTCATGCCAAAGTATGAGCTTTGCTCAGTTCGCAGTTTATCGCACAGTCTTCCGTTAGGTAGCTCAACGTCGTCGTAGGTGAGCACTTGGTCTTTGGGCACGTCTCGCTTCAGGCGACAACCTTCCGCTAAGCCCATTGGTAGGAGGTTTTGGACTTGTACGACATCGGAGTTCTCGCACTGGCCGTAGGTCATGTAGAAGCCAATGCCATCTAAAGTTTCTCCCGCTTTCAGGTCAATCTTGGCAGTCGTGACTACATCTACAACAGGACCACCTGGAGGAGCCATGACGGGATCTTGGAACAGCACTGCACGAGCTACGGAGAGGGGTACTTCAAAGTGGCAGAGGTGGTAGGGCGTGTAGAAGCTGTAGAGCGGACCTTCACCCAACTTGTAGAGATTCAGGTAGTGCTGTTGTTTGGGATCATCGTGAGTACCAAAGACAAAGACGCCTGGGCCTGGTTTGGTACCTACCACATAGTCCACAATGCCGCCCAGTTCTTTCAGTTGGTCTACGTCATACATGTGGGTCATTTCGTCCACATGACCTGAGTAGTCGTAGCCCAACATACCCCGCTTGGCGACTTTCATGTCCGTTGCGTTAGCCACGATCGCCTGCTCAAAGGAGATCTTGCTACCATCGGCGAAGCTAGTTACCATATGGGCTTTTTGACCCCAGCGCTTAGCAAAACCTTCTTGAGTGGTGGGGTTGCGGTAGGGGTCTTGCAAACCTTTGATGTTGCCACATAGTAGGGGAGTCAGACCAATGCTCTTAACGAAGCGGTACAGGTTCATCTGCACGCCCGGTTGGTCGCCATCACA
Source organism: Trichocoleus desertorum NBK24 (assembly GCF_030409055.1). Taxonomy (GTDB): domain Bacteria; phylum Cyanobacteriota; class Cyanobacteriia; order FACHB-46; family FACHB-46; genus Trichocoleus; species Trichocoleus desertorum_B. Next base: position 1,529,581 of record NZ_CP116619.1, read on the forward strand.
GGCAGAGAGAATCACACCTTCCCGGTCGGCATAGACTTTGAGGATGGGGCCGATAGTGCCATCGAGTTCGGCGTTCATCAAGATCACATGCTTGTGGTGGGCGATCGCTTCTAGCACCACTTGAGCGCCAAATTCGATCGTGCCTGTGACCTCAATCAGGGCGTCAATGCCTTCGGCTTGGCACAACAGCATTGCGTCTTCGGTGACGGCATACTGACCTTGGGCGATCGCAGCTTCTAGATCAGCCACTGTATTCACCACTTTAAAGTCAGTGATGCCTGCTTCGGTGTAAGCGCGTTTGGCTCCATCCAGGTTGCGGTTGAAGATAGCAACCAATTCCATCCCTGGCACCGAGTTAGCAATTTGGTTGGCAATGCCTCGGCCCATGAAGCCAGCCCCAATCATGCCGACTCGGACGGGGTTGCCAGCTTCGGCGCGGGCTTGTAACGCGCGATCGACAATAATCATGCCTGTGCTCCTACCATTACCGTTTCAAACAAGGGCCAAGATTGATCTTTTTCCGAAATTTCCGTGACGGGCAAAGGCCATTCAATTTTAAAAAATGGGTCGTTATACCGCAAACCCCGCTCGTAGCCAGGAGTGTAGAATTCCCCCACTTGGTAGATCACCTCAGCTCCATCGGTCAATGCTTGATAGCCGTGGGCAAACATTTCTGGCACATACAAGGCGCGACGGTTTTCTGCGGTCAATTCAATGCCAAAGTGCGCCAAGTAGGTGGGAGAGTCTGGACGCATATCGATGATTACGTCGTAGATCCCCCCTTGGGTGCAGCGAATTAGCTTGGTTTCAGCGGCGGGAGGGGTTTGATAATGCATCCCCCGCAATGTCCCCTGCTTGTGGTTGTAGGAGAGATTGCATTGCGCTACGGTGGGCTTGAGGCCGTGGTCTTCAAACTCTTTGGCACAGAAGGTGCGAGCAAAGAAACCGCGATGATCGCTCCGCTGTTCTAGGTCAATGACAAAGGCACCCTTGAGTGGCGTTTCGGTAAATAGCATTACTGTCTCCAGAAGAAATCTTGGTCAATTTGCTGCGTCCGCAGGAGATATTCCAACTGTTTTAGGCGGGTGAAACCTCTAGATAGGAAGGTGGCTTCATCCATGTCGATTTGATTGAACAAATCAAACAGTTGTTGGGCACCGCGTGGGGCATCCCACTCACACTTAAAGCCAGGGAGGATAGAGTTGATTTTCTCGAAGGAGACGCGGTAGCTGCGGTTATCTGCCACATTGGCTCCAAAGCTGAGCTGACAGCCCGTAAAGATATCCGCCACGATTTCTGCGATCTCTTTGACGCGGTAGTTGTGAGCCGTATCGCCGACGTTAAAGATCTGTTTATGGATAATATCGCGGGGAGCTTCTAGGACACAAAGCAAGGCTTTGGCAATATCCAAAGCATGCACCAGAGGTCGCCAGGGAGTGCCATCGCTGATCATCTTGATCTCTTTGGTGGTCCAAGCCAGACCCACCAAGTTGTTCAGCACGATGTCGAAGCGCATCCGAGGCGAGGCACCAAAGGCTGTGGCGTTCCGCATGAATGTGGGGGAGAAGTTGTCGTCCGCCATCGGCTGCAAATCGCGCTCTACCAAAGTTTTGCAGATGGCATAAGCGGTCTGCGGATTCACTTCTGATTCCTCCGTAACATCCTGACCTGTTGCCACGCCGTAGACGCTGCAAGAAGACATATAGACAAAGCGGCGCACGCCAGCAGCTTTAGCCAATTCTGCCAAACGCACAGAGCCTTTGTGGTTGATGTCGTAGGTGATGTTGGGGGAAAGCTGCCCAGTAGGGTCGTTAGACAATTCCGCCATGTGAACCACTGCATCTACGTCTTGCAAATCTTCGGCGGTGATGTGACGGATATCTTTATTCAGGGTTTTGGCGGTGAGATCAGTAGCATTGTAGAGCCAGCCAACTTTGTAATATCCGGTGTCTACCCCAATCACTTCATGACCGTGCTTCATCAGCAGCGGCGCAAACAGAGAGCCAAGATATCCTTCTGTGCCAGTGACCAATACTTTCATGTGAAAATCCTATACGCTTAACGCTGCCTGAAGATGTTGCGGTTGGGGAATTTGAGCGGCGATCGCTTTACCAATTTCGAGAGAAGAGGTAGCCGCCGGAGAAGGTGCATTGCAGACATGAATGGAATTGGGGCCAGAGATAATCAGAAAATCATCCACCAGTTTCCCATCGTCCATCAGGGCTTGAGCCCGGACGCCTGCATGGGTAGGAATCAAATCCTCAGAGCGCACTTCCGGAATTAGCTTTTGCAAACTGCGAACAAAGGCAGCTTTACTAAAGGAGCGAATAATCTCCTGAATCCCTTCATCGGCATGTTTAGCTGCCAACTTCCAGAAAGCGGGGTAGGTCATGACTTCGGCAAAGTCGCGCAAGTCAAAATCGGTTTTCTTGTAGCCTTCGCGTTTGAGGCTGAGAACTGCGTTGGGGCCAGCATGCACGGTACCGTCGATCATCTTGGTGAAGTGAACCCCTAGGAACGGAAACGCTGGGTTAGGCACAGGATAGATCAGCGTTTTGACTAGGTAACGCTTTTCGGGCACCAGTTCGTAATACTCACCCCGAAAGGGCACAATCTTGGCTTTGGGGTCAGCTTGGCCCATTCTGGCAACGCGATCGCTATGTAACCCTGCACAGTTAATTACAAACTGAGTCTCGAATTCGCCTTGAGTTGTTTCGAGCACTTGGCGATCGCCTGCCTGGACAATCTTGGTCACCTTGGTATTCAGCCGTAAGTCCCCGCCTTGCAGCCGAATCAGCTCAGCATACTTGAGGCAAACCTGTTTGTAGCTGACAATGCCTGTCGTGGGAACGCGAATCCCAGCGATGCAGCTTACATGCGGCTCAACTTCCCGGACTTCCTCAGCCGTGATCTTAGTGACATTCAAGCCATTCTCTAAACCACGTTGGAAGAGGTTTTCCAGCCGAGGAAGCTCGCTCTCGTCGGTTGCGACAATTACCTTGCCACAAACTTCGTGAGCGATGCCGTGCTCTCGGCAAAATTCCACCATCGAGCGGCTACCGTCCCGACAGAATTTCGATTTAAAGCTGCCTGGCTTGTAATAGATGCCAGAGTGGATGACTCCACTGTTATTGCCCGTTTGGTGAAAGGCCCAATTACTTTCTTTTTCTAAAACTAAAATCTTGGCATCTGGATATTTTCGGCCTAATGCCATCCCGGTAGAAAGGCCAGCAATGCCGCCGCCAATGATCGCGAAATCATACATAAAGCTATTTGCCCCTGAGCTGAGCCTTGAACGTCTTCATCTATAAGGTAAGAAGTGGCCTACCACACTTTCCAAGGAGCCTTACCACTCTTCCACAGCTCTTCCAGATATTGCTTGTCACGCAGCGTATCCATCGGTTGCCAAAAGCCATTGTGTCTGTAAGCGGAAAGCTCTCCATCGGAAGCCAGTTTCTGGAGCGGCTCTTTTTCCCAAACTGCCGAGTCTCCGTGGATGTAGTCAATCACTTCTGGCTCTAGAACAAAATAGCCACCATTAATCCAAGCACCATCCCCTTCCGGCTTTTCCTGAAAACTCTCAATTTTGTTTTGCTCCGAACCTAAGCAAATGGCACCAAAGCGTCCGGGTGGTTGGGTAGCAGTTAGAGTGGCTAGGGTTTTCTGGGATTTGTGAAACTCTACTAACTCCTGAACATTGACGTTGCTCACACCATCCCCATAGGTAAAGCAAAAGGTTTCGTTGCCAATGTGCTCTCTCACCCGTCTTAGCCGCCCGCCTGTAAGCGTCTCCTCTCCCGTATCTACCAGGGTCACTCGCCAAGGCTCGGCATAGCCACAATGCACATTCATTTGGTTAAAGCGCATGTCAAACGTGACATCTGACATGTGTAAAAAGTAATTGGCAAAATATTCTTTAATGACGTAGCCTTTGTAACCACAGCAAATGATGAAGTCATTGATGCCATGAGCCGAGTAAGTCTTCATTATGTGCCAGAGTATAGGCCGACCACCAATTTCCACCATCGGTTTGGGCTTAATGGTCGTTTCCTCACTGAGACGAGTTCCGAGTCCGCCAGCCAATATCACGGCTTTCATAGGATAACCCTGTAGTTTTCAAGGAGACGGTTAGTGCGTTTTTGTGCTTTTACGTAGACCGAGGAGCGTTGAGGCGGGAACACGGACTGAAGCACTATGCCTCTACGTAGTAATACTAGCCAAAGGTAAAGCGATCCACTGTAAAAATCTGATAAATCAGGCTAGGGTTTCTGTAAAAACTCAAAGAAACCATTTACATGAGCTTGCAATTCTATGTAGAACCTATAAGTAGTCGCTCTAACTTGAAACACTGTCACAAGGTGATTGTTGAATGCTAATTGATGCGCGTACCCTGCCTGCAGGCACAACGATTGAGTCTGATGTCTGCATTATTGGTGCTGGACCCGCAGGGATTACACTGGCACGCGAATTTATCGGACAGGACTTTCGAGTTTGTCTACTGGAGAGTGGCGGCGCTGATCCGGATCAAGCCACGCAGTCCCTTTGCCAAGGGGAGAACAGCGGTGACTTGTATCAGGACTTGTGTAAGTCGCGCCATCGCCAGTTCGGCGGGACGGCCAATGAATGGCATATCACCATTACGCCAGAAGAAATTGGGGGGCGTTGTGGCCCTTTGGAGGCGATCGATTTCGAAAAGCGGGACGGCATTCCCTATACTGGTTGGCCTTTCGATCGCGCCTACTTAGACCCCTTCTATCGACGGGCGCAGCAGCTCTGTAGGATGGGGCCGTTTACCTATCAGGCTGAAGATTGGGAAGAAGCCCAAAGTCCTCGCTTGCCTTTCCTTGAAGGTAAGGTAGCGACAGCAGTTTATCAATTCACCCCTCGTAATGTGTTCACGCAGGAATACCAAGAAGATCTGCGACGAGCCGATAACATTACCACTTATCTCCACGCCAATGTGCTGGATATTGAGACTAATGAAGTCGCCAAAACCGTGACTCGCTTGCAGGCTGCTTGTTTAGAAGGCGATCGCTTTTGGGTGACAGCAAAACTATTTATTCTGGCTACAGGCGGCATTGAGAATGCTCGTTTAATGCTGCTTGCCAACCAGAATCAAAATGTAGGATTGGGCAATCAAAATGACCTAGTTGGCCGATTCTTTATGGATCATCCTGGTCTCAGCTACATGTTTTTTCCTAAGCAGCGGCAAATCTTTAACTCCACAGGCTTGTACGACCTGCGAAAAGTTAAAGGATTTGCGATTAAAGGCAAGCTAGTGCTGACTGAAGAGGTCAAGCGGCGGGAGAAACTGCTAAATAGTGGCGCATTGATTCATCCTAGACCTCAAGGTTTCCGTTCTCAGGCGGTGAGTTCCTTGAAAACACTGCTTTCCTCCGCCCAAAAAGTCAAAGTTCCCTTCCAACCCTTTAAACACTTAGGCAATGTTGTCAGCGGAGCCGATGAGCTAGCCCTATCTGCTTATCGGCGGCTCAGGAAGATTCAGCCAATTCTACCGAACGATATTGAGGGCGGTTGGTCGCATCTTCCGAATAAAGAAAAACTGTTCGCGTCTTTCCAGATTAGCCAGATGATCGAACAGGCTCCGAATCCGGATAGCCGCGTCATGTTAAGTGATGAACACGATCGCCTAGGCCGCAGAAAGGTAAAACTGCACTGGACCTGGCACGAGCTAGATGTCTACAGCGTCAAGCGTACTTACGAAATTCTAGATGCAGAGCTAAAAAGGTCAGGCATTGGTAGATTAGAAAGCGATTGGCAGTTTGAAGGGAAAGACTTAACTGACACTAGTGCCCACCATCATATTGGTGCGACCCGTATGCATAATGACCCCAAGCAAGGGGTTGTGGATGAGAATTGTCAAGTACATGGCATTTCTAACTTGTTTATCGCAGGTAGTTCTGTGTTCCCCACAGGCGGTTACGTCAACCCCACCCTAACAATCATTGCGCTGGCACTGCGTCTAGCCGACCATGTCAAGCAACACATGGCTACCAAGGTCGCAAATATTAATTAAGCAGTGCTCAAGCAGTTAGGAGGGTTGGTCAACTGCCAATTCGACAGACGGGTGTAGGGGCAAATGGCTAGTCATCCTACGGAACTTACATTTACATCTGAGTAATCAAGTTTTCTGTCTACATGAATTTGCTGAAAATGTGAAGACCGCAACGAAAATTGTGGACGATCAAAAAGAGTGAGTAAGTTTACGTCATTCTTGCTAATAAGAATGACGTACATAAATTAGCATCTGACAGATCAACTTCACAAAAGTGAACTCAACCTCAAAGACATTCATTACGACCTAGCAACTTCAGATGGATGATACCTCCAAAGCTTCTAGGGCAACCATACTAATTTTATGAAGTTCGCTATAGACCTAGGTGCAATCTGTGTGTAAACCCAACCAATAGGGCTACGTGCACTGGACACAAAATTATTACATCAAATCAAAAGGAGTTTATATGAATGAACGGGTTGTTTTCTTTGTATTTGCAATTTCTATTTTTATAAACATTGCGTTTTCTTCGTTAGCAATTTACCTGCTAATCAAAAAAGGTGGTATTGGTTATACAGCGAAAAAGTTAAATCAATTCATGAAATCGAGCTTTTCACTACAGCATGGAGAGTCAGACAGTTCTGTAGTGTATCCGCCAAGTTATTTTCACCGCAAAAGCGTTTTTGGTGCTCTGAATCTATCCAAAAATAAAATAGTGTTTTTAGGGGATAGCATTACAGAGAGCTGTGAATGGTCAGAACTATTTAATAATACAAACTTAATAAATCGTGGCATAGGAGGTGATACAACAGACGGAATTTTAGGCCGCTTAGATGAGATACTCGAATCTTATCCTTGCCAGATATTCTTAATGGTTGGCATCAATGACTTGAATGCCGCACGAACGCAAGAACAGGTAGTATCCTATTACAAGGAAATCTTGAGGCAGATTCAAACAACGTCACCTACGACTCAAGTATTTGTACAAAGTGTTTTACCTATAAATAAAGATTTTGATCGCAAAACATTTAAAGCTAACAATAAAGCCATCAGAGCGCTAAATTCTAAACTTCAGAGTTTGGCTGCAGACTTCTCCTTTCAATATTTAGACTTATTTTCTCACTTTATGAATTCTCATCAAAAACTAGACACATGCTATACATTTGATGGGATTCATTTGAATGGGAAAGGATACATTGTTTGGAAACAGTTAATTGAGAAGTGGATAGTGGAGTAAAAATTTCCTCACCTTAACTTCTAATAGCACAACTACTTTCAGGCACCATTTTAGTTATTTCAGGTACGACTTTAGTTGTCTCAGGTACGACTTTAGTTGTCTCAGGTACGACTTTAGTTGTCTCAGGTACGACTTTAGTTGTCTCAGGTACGACTTTAGTTGTCTCAGGTACGACTTTAGTTGTCTCAGGTGCCATTTTAGTGACTGTTCCTATATCTATCGAGCGTTGCCCTACTACCTTAGCCGGAACTCCTACAGCGATCGAATAAGGAGGGATATCCTTCGTTACCACTGCGCCAGCCCCAATCACACTGCCCTGGCCGATCGTAACTCCATCCACAACCTTTACCCCCGTCCCTAGCCAACAATCATCTCCGATCACAATTCCCTCACAAGTCAGACCTTGTTCACGAATTTTATGATTCTGATCAGCAAAGATATGATTGTTCGCATAGATACCCACATGTGAGGCAATCAAACAATCCTTACCAATGGTAATCGGGCCAGGACCATGAATACAGGTATAGGGATTCACAGCGGTATGTTCGCCAATCTCAATCTGGCAGTTATCACCAGTTGTACGGATGTCTACCCCTCTATCTAGATGAACCCGATCTGCTAGAGAAATGCGATTATTTCGCCCCTTACTATCTACTCTGACCCCACGTTGAATGCTAACTCGATTTCCTATTTCGATACAGTCAGCCCCGACAAATTCTGCTCCCGGTCGAATGAAGACTGGGCTGCCCAGTTTTGCAAAGATAGATTGATAAAGTCTTTGACGGAGCACAAAACCAGGAGATAATGGCACCCAACCCACAAGCGTGGTGATGAGAGCTTCTTGACGGTACGATCGCTGAGAAGTAAATGGAGCGGAGTCGAGGTTCATAATCTTTGCTCTCAAGTGCTAAAAAGCTAGATGTAGGTGAGAAACTCCAGATGGGCTACAGGCAAAACTACTCCCGAATCAACTGGGTAATTAGCGATCGCATATCGCCTTGGGTTTCTCCTTGGCGGAAATCTTGCAAGATTTTCTTGGCACGGCGGACTTTCCGTTTGGCCCGCTCCACTAACGTGCGCTGCTTGGCCAACCAGTTATAGTATTTCTCTTGAATGGCTTTATCTGCCAAAGCATCTCGAATCACAAATTCTGGATGCTTTAAAGGAAACGACATGGGCTCTACAGGCATTGCCGCCCGCCAATCAAAGCTGTCTTTGGTATGCGTCGATTCATTACCAAAACCAATGTTTGAGACCAGATTCACATGAGGAACGATGCTAAGACCGCTTTGAATCCAGCAATTCAAGACCCATTGATCATCCCAAGTGTCAAACCCGTTGTAAGTTCGTTCAAAGGCTCGGCTCCAATGGTCTGCCGTCTGCTCATCTCCTAGACAATCTACTAACCAGCCAGAATCACGGATTTCTGGCCAGAGTTTCATGTTCACATCGTAGTGCTGCCAAACGCGCCGCCAAGTAGCCCAACCCCAAAGCAAGTTGTAGTGGGAGAAGGAGTAACTATACTGCGATCGCTGTCGCTGCACTTGATAACTGGTACCCGCAATACTCGTCACTCTTTCGTCGTCTTGATAGCGCTCTAGCAACTCATCGCAGAACCGGAAAAAGGTAGGGTCGGGCACACAGTCATCTTCCAAAACAATGGCGCGATCGACCGTGTCAAAAACCCAATCTAAACCGCTGGCTATCCGAGCTTTACAACTCAAAAAACTATCTGCGTAGTTTTTGAATACTTGACAGTCCCAGTCAACCTGGTCAATAATGGCGCGAGTTTCAGCGCATTTCTCCGCTTCACCAGGTTGGTCGGGACGAAGGGCATTAGCAATCACTAATAGTTGAGGTGGCTTCGCTTGGCGAATTGCCTCAAACACCTTCTGCGTCGTACTAGGCCGCTTGTAAATTAAGAGAGCAACGGGTGTTTTTAAAGACCAGTCAGCCATTGGAAGTTCCACCAATCACGATTCAAGACAACTGAGTTTACGCAACCGATCAATACTGAAGAAACATCGCTGAAGTTTAGATACCCTTCTCTCGAGAATCAACTTCATGAAATCTAAACCTTCCCTACCCACTTTTAGCTAGGACGCTATCATAAATAGCTTCCAGCTTGGCTGTATTATGCTTCAAGTTGAAGTGTTGGGTCATGCGCTGTCTACCCGCAGCCGCAAAGCGCTGCCGCACTTGGGGTTCTTGCAACAAGGTCAACAGATACTTAGCTAATGTCTCCCAGTCTCCTTCTGGAGCAAGAAACCCTGTTTCGCCGTGGGCGACTGCTTCAGGCACACCTCCCGTAGCAAAGCTCACCACAGGCAATTCCATCGCTTGGGCTTCGGCAAACACCATGCCAAATCCTTCTGCATCTCCGGTACGAGCTGTAATACTAGGCATGCTAAACACTGCTGCTCGGTTCATCCAGCCTTGTACTGCTTCTGGAGACTGGGCTCCCAAGAAGCGATAGTGTTTGAGTGAGTTGGCTGCTTGCTGCTCCAAAGTAGACCGCAAAGGGCCATCGCCAATCACTACAAGTTCCACATCGGGCAGGATAGTTTGGACTTGAGCGATCGCTCGAATTAGATACTCACAGCCTTTCTTCTCCACCAAGCGGCCCACAAATAGCACTACAGGTTCTCGGGCGATCGCTGGGTTTGGAGTAAATTTGTTTACATCCACACCAATGTAATGAACTGTGACTTTATCGGCTGGGCACCCTTTTTTAATCAATTGCTCGCGGATAAACTCCGAGACGGCAATCACGCAACTTGCTTCGGCAAATAACTGACCGCGCCTGCTTACGTAAAGATCTCGAAAGAATTGCCCGCGTTGAAATAAAAAGTCCCGTGGATTAACCCGTACCTGGCCTGAGGGGTTGCGGTCCATGCCTGTAGCATCGTTGCCATGAAACGTCACAACTAGAGGTAAGCCTAACTTTCTGGCTAGAAATAGGCCCCAAATACCATCAATACCAAAGTGGGCATGAATGAGATCAGCCGATAACTCTTGCAGCGATCGCAACCATTGTGGCTGAACTACACTACCCAACTTGAGGGCCATCTTCCAAATGGCGGGAAAGGAGACGCAATCGCTTAAAGTGAGACTTCTACTGACTGGAATTAAAGCCGCTGCATTGGCAGTGCGTGAGGTGCCTACGTAGAACCCTGTATAGGCAGTCAAACTTTCCACTTGAGCAGGAATAAAGGTTTCCGAGTAGGGAAGTAGCAGATCCCGATAGATGATTACTTTTCGCTGCATGACATAGGCTCCAACTCGCAGGCTCCTCTTCTGCCATTAAATCGGCAACCGTGAGCAACTGGCTATGACTTGACCCGTCAGCCTGGCAACTTTTAACAAAACCACCCCCTCTTTCAGATTTGCATGAAGCGGTTGAGCGATCGCCATTCTTAAAAGCTGCCTAAAGCGATTGCCAAAACGTCAGCTTAAAAAGTACTCCCTTATGGCTTAGAGGCGCTCACCTCAAGTAGATCCACCCATCGACTTTGAAGTGTGGTTTTAGCTAAACCGAGGTCGAAAGCGAACCAGAGTATTTGCTGGGTACTTTCACTTCTAAATACTTTTCTCGCCAGAGAAAGAACGGACTAATCAGAATCCCCAGCAATAATTCCATTTCGCAGGCTGCAACTACATCCGTTTTAATGACTTGGTAGTACTTAATGAAGTGCAAAACTACCTTGCGGATATCATTCGCTAGGTAAACAGGAAAGATCAACGGTCTTTGCCAGCGCTTGAAGCCAATCATGCGAATGTGATGACGACCCAGACCTGCTCCCCGGCATAAGTTGAGCAAGTAAGCTTTCTCTAACCGAGACTTGGGAATTTCGTGATAAATGCACATGGCTGGATTGTGCCAAATTTCCCAACCCGCTTTCCTAAGATAGGCTAGGGCTTCAATATCTTCACTTTTAGCGGATAGTGATGTACCCACAGGACCGCGTAATAGGAGGCGGGAAGGTACGTTCTGTAACCAAGCTTGCTTACGCACGACCAAGCCTGCACCGGGGGGTAGCACCTTGTCACCGTAGCGAAACACTTGCTGACCTCGGTCAATAATGGCTAAGAAAGTGGCGATCCGTTCAAAATTTTGTGGCGGTGCAACTTCAAAATTGCCCCGAACCTGCCCACCATAAGCTCCTGCTTGAGGATGCTGCTGACCAAACGTGTAGGCGTTGGCTACCCAGTCTGGAGTCGGCAAATTATCGTCGTCCAAAAAGCCAATAAAGGTACCTTGGGCTTCTCGAATCGCGCGCTGTCTGGCAAAGGCTGCACCTTGCTCTGCTTCAAAAGCGTATCTGATGGGAAAAGCTTGGGGCCAGTCGGCTTGGTAAGCTTGAACAACCTTTTTAGTGTTGTCGCTACTGTTGTTATCAACAATTACTATTTCCCAGGAAAAACCTTGAGTCCCTACTTGCGATCGCAACCGATCCAAAACTGCAGGTAGGCGCTTTTCCCCGTTATAAGTGCGTATGGCGACAGTGAAGTCAATCATGATGGTTTGCGATCGCTCTAGGTGTAACTGTCTCAACTTAAATAGAACCTGAATAGCCTTAAGCTCGCTTGTCCCTGACTCACCCCTTGCTCCCTAAACTAATAGGCTGAACCAAATCGCGATCAAACCGTATAGCTTTATACTTAACCTGCGACAGACACGTAGACTGGAGCGATAAAATTGGGATGTTGAGAGGCTATAGGCTATAAATCTGTTCTAAGTACGGATAAGTGCAGGAGATCCCTCTAAAGGTGGATTCAAGCTTACGTAAATCTGCGGATGTGTAACGTAACTATATTCCAAATATTTAAGCTGCTGCTACTCATAAATCTGTATCTTCATCTCAAATTTAAACTTGTAGAGTCGCTCTAGTAGCAATATAAAGCTTGAGTGAAAGCTCTCCACCCAACTCTAATCGCTCACTGCGCCCCTGGTAACTACACTTAAGAAGTAAACAGCTTCCTTGGGATAGGAAAACTGTTTACTTAAAGTCTTCATCTTCGTAGAACGCAGGCCGAATGCTAGCTCAACACTCGATAGGGCTGCTAGGCTCTACTATCCAACCGACTTGAGCTAAGCCACAACCCAGTTCACCAAAGTACGCACTCCATAGCCAGTCGCGCCCGCACTGTTGTAGCCATTTTCTTTGTCAGACCAGACAGGCCCAGCCACATCTAAGTGCGCCCAGGCGGTCTCTTTAACAAACTGTTTCAAAAAGAGGGCTGCGGTAATGGAGCCACCCGGACGAGGGCCAGTGTTTTTCATGTCTGCAACCATCGATTTCAGACCATCAAAGTATTTTTCTTCCATCGGCATTTGCCATAGCTTTTCGCCTGCTGACTCCGCTGCTGCTAAGAGTTCTGAGGCGAGGGCGTCATCGCTGCTCCACAGCCCTGCAATGTCATCCCCTAAAGCAATGACACAAGCCCCGGTGAGAGTGGCTAAATCTACGATCGCATCTACCCCTAGTTTCTCGGTAAACACTAAGGCATCGGCTAGGGTGAGACGACCTTCCGCGTCGGTGTTGTTCACTTCAATGGTTTTGCCATTAGAGGCAGTCAGCACATCTCCAGGACGTAAGGCTCGACCGCTGATCATGTTTTCAGTGGCGGCGCTGATGAAATGCACTTCTACATCGGGTTTGATTTGGGCGATCGCCTTAGCAGCCCCCAAAGTGGCGGCGGCACCTCCCATATCGGTTTTCATCATCTCGATGCCACTCCCTGGCCCTTTAATGTTGAGACCACCGGAATCGAAGGTCAACCCTTTACCCACGATCGCGACTTTACGCCGGGAAGCGCCATTGGGCTTGTAGGTGAGGTGAATGAACTTGGGCGGAATATCAGAAGCTCTAGCCACACCGAGGAAGGCCCCCATGCCCAGCTTTTCGCAGTCTTCTTGCTCTAGAATCTCAATTTCTAGGCCGTATTCTTGGGCGATCGCTTGAGCCGTTTCTGCCAGCGTAATCGAAGTCACCACATTGGGAGGAGCAGCGACCAGTTCCCGTGCCAGGATCACTCCGGAGCAGATTTGCTGTGCCCGCTGAATGGCTGCGCTTTGGTCGCCCACAGCCAAAATTTCAAGGTGTTCTAATTGCGAGTTTTTGTCTTCCGACTCGGACTTAAAGCGATTGTCTTGATATCCTGCTAGCTCCGCCCCTTCGGCGATCGCTTGAGCACTAGCATCAGCTTGACTATTCCACACCGGAAAGTGAATGGCTAAAATTTTAGCCTTTTCCTTGCGAGCTTGCCGCACACTCGTCGCTGCTGCCCGCCGTAAGCTCTCTAACTTTAATGAGTCTGGTTTGCCTAAACCCACTAGAAGCACCTTACGAATGGCACTGCCACCCCCCACACGAGTTAGGGCGCTGCTCCCTTCTTTTCCTTTAAACTCAGCTTCAGCAATCAATTCTTTCAGGGTGCCTGCGAGTTTCTCATCTAGGGTCGCCAGATCACCCGTCAGTTCCACCTCATCTTCAAACAACCCTAGAGCTAAAATGTCTCCTGCCCAGTTGAGGCATGAGGTATCTGTCGCACGAACATCCATCCCTTCTTATCCTTATCAATCAAAGATTTCTCTTCTCTTCAGGCTACTAGTTAGGAGGGAAAATTTTTGGAGTTAGGCTCAAAAAAGTGCTGATTTTTGGCTGATTTCTAGCTGATTTACTGAGGGCTTTGGCACAATTGTCGGATCTGAAAAGATTTCTGTGTTTAAAGGAACAAGACTTAGGGCGGAAACTTAACTAAAAATGCTAGAGTCTCATGGGATTCGGTCCAAATCTTCAAGCGAGGACGCATGCTAAAGCAACGAAGCACGCAAGTTTCTTTGGCCATTGGCGCAGGGCTGTGTGCTTTGCTACTGGGGGCAACGTTGTCGGTGACGACCAGCGGGTTTACACGCAAGTGGCAGAGCTGGATTCAACCGCAGTCCTCGTCTGCGCCCGTGGGAAAGCAAGCCGTGGATTCTGCCATCCCTGCCTTGACGGGGCTATCTCCAGCCCAACGAGCCACCAAACTAGAGGCGATCGCTCAAGGGAGCCAGGGGCTAGATCGCGCTCGGGCTCGCTATTTGCTTGCTAGCGACTTAATTCAGCAGCGCCAAGGAGAGCCAGCCCTAAAGTGGCTGCAAAACTTGGAATCCGATTATCCAACGCTCGCGCCCTACATTGTCTTTAAACGCGCCCAAGCTTATACCGTCAGTGGCAATCTTGCCCAGGCAGAAGCCACTTGGAAAGCCTTGTTGCAGAAGTACTCGGATCACCCAGTGTCAGCCGAAGCATTATCCGCACTGGGCCGTCAGAATCGGCAGTATTGGGACCAAGCGATCGCCAAGTTTCCGACTTATCCCCGGACTCAAGACATTATTCGACAACGCCTCCGCCAAAATCCCAATCAGCCAGAACTCCTGTTGATTTTGGCTAAGTATGGGGTTAATGCACCAGGCATCGTCCCCGTGCTAAATCGGCTCACCGACAACACCAGCTTTAGCGCTCAACTGCAACCCGAAGACTGGGAAGCGATCGCCTTTAACTATTGGGAACAGCAAGAATATGGCAAAGCCGCAGAAGCTTATGCCCGTGCCCCCCGAACTCCTCTTAACGCTTACCGAGTTGGGCGTGGTTTACAACTCAGTGGGCTAGAATCTCAGGCTTATCGAGCCTACCAACTGCTAGCCATTGCTTTCCCGAAGGCAGAGGAAACAGCCACAGCATTGATCCGCATGGCTAAGCTGACACCCAAGCCCATTGATGGCATTCCCTATCTAGATCGAGTGATTAGCCAATTTCCCGATCATGCGGCAGAAGCACTCATGGTCAAAGCCGATATTCTAGAAAGTCTCAATAGCGGTAAATCAGCCGCTCAAGCTCGCCAATCCGTTTTAACTCAGTATCCTAAATCAAACGCCGCCGCCGAGATTCGCTGGAAACAAGCCCAACGTCAAGCCGCTACTGGAAACTTTTTAGCAGCTTGGCAGTGGGCAGAACCGATCACCAAATACAATTCCGAGAGTGAATTTGCTCCAGAAGCCGCTTACTGGGTAGGTAAATGGGCAACCCAAATTGGCCAAGAACAGGATGCCAAAACTGCCTATGAGTATGTATTAGCCAAGTACCCAGAGTCCTACTATGCTTGGCGCTCTGCGGTGCAGCTCGGCTGGAATGTGGGTGATTTTGACAGCGTCCGTCAATTCCAGCCTCAAGTGGTACGCTCTAGCCAACCCGCTCCCTTACCCGTAGGTTCGGCTACTTTGCAAGAGTTATATCAACTGGGGCAGAGTCAGGATGCTTGGGCACTGTGGCAAGTGGAGCTTAAAACCCCAACGAAGCCAACTGTGGCCGAGCAATTCACGGATGGCGTGTTGCGCTTGGGGATAGGCGACCATCTAGATGGCATTTTTATGGTGTCGAGCTTGGCTTGGCGCGAAACCCCAGAGGAGCGATCGCAATACCAAACCTTGAAGCAACAACCTGCTTACTGGCACGCTCTCTATCCTTTTCCTTTCTTACAACCCATTGAGGCGTGGTCCCAAGAACGACAGCTCAATCCCCTACTAGTTACGGCCTTAATCCGCCAAGAATCCCGCTTTGAACCAAAAATTCGTTCTGTCGTCGGGGCCACTGGGTTGATGCAAGTCATGCCCGAAACAGCTGCTTGGATCGCCTCTCAAATTAAGCTGAAGCAGTACAAACTGGACAAGCCTGAAGACAACATCAAGCTGGGCACCTGGTATTTGGCCTATACTCACCGCGAGTACGACAACAACTCACTCTTTGCGGTTGCTAGTTACAATGCGGGTCCCGGTGCGGTGGCTGGCTGGGTAGATAAAAACACCTTCCGCGATCTCGATCAGTTTGTAGAAGCAATTCCCTATGGCGAAACTAAGGGCTACGTGAAGTCAGTGTTTGAAAACTATTGGAACTATCTACGGCTCTATAACCCAGAAGTTTCTCAGCAGGTCGCTCAAGCTTCCAAAAATCACCAACCTGCATTCAAGTTCTCATTAAAATAGCTGGCACAGAAATAGCTGACACAAAAAAGACACCCCTGCTGAATGCTCAAACAGAGGTGTCTCACAGCCATGATCTCACAGCCCTGATTTGTGAATCGCTGCTTTAGAAGTTCATTTCAGCAGCTTGCACTTTCTCAACTTGCTTCTTCTTCAGGACTAGCATGATTTGAGAGAGGGTTACAGCCGCAAAGAAGGCAATCAATCCTTGAATGCGAGCAGGGCTTTGGAGCACGATTTCTGTGTCAACCTGACCGAAACCACCCACATTCGGATCAGAAGTCAGCGCTTCACCCGCTTTAACTTCCTGACCTTCAGCCGCCACTAGCTCAGGGCCAGCGGGAATATTGTCTACAGTTGTGTTGCCATCTGCGGTTTGAATCGTGACCGCATAGCCACCGCTTTCCGCCTTGGCAATTTGGGTGATTTTGCCTGCCACAGAAGCGTTGTAGATGGCGTTGTTGCTCTTGTCGCCTGTGGGGTAAACCTGTCCACGACCCCGGTTGCCACCCACGTTGATTTGGTACTTACCAAAGTGCACAGACTTATCGGTATTGGGGTTGGGGGAGAGAACGGGGAAGGTCAGCTCTTGGTACTGCTCACCTGGCAGCGGCCCCACCACCACAATGTTGTCTTTTTCAGCACTGTAGGGTTGGAAGTACAGCCCACCAATTTTTTCCTTCATCTCCTCTGGGATTCTGTCCTCAGGGGCGATCTTAAAGCCTTCGGGCAAGATCAACACAGCACCCACATTTAAGGGGCCTTTTTCACCGTTGCCCAACACCTGTTGTACGTTGGTGTCGTAAGGAATTTTGACGACGGCCTCAAACACGGTATCGGGTAGAACGGCTTGAGGCACTTCTACTTCAGTCCGCTTAGCGCCCAAGTGACAGTTGGCGCAAACAATTCGTCCGGTGGCCTCACGAGGATTTTCGTAGGCTTGCTGCGCATAAACCGGATAAGCGGCGGCAGACTGGGGCAGTACCAGATCACTCCCCAGGAAAATGGCGATCGCACTAATAGCGGCAAACGTAACGCGCCAGAGGTATCGCGGAGCGAATATCGCTGACAAAAAAGTTTTCTTCATCTGTAGTGAGTCTTCAATAGCAAAGGATCAGGCAGTCAATACACAAGACAGGATTCAACGTCTCACGATTGGTAAAAACGATCAATTCCTAGGACCACCAGGGGTCATCACCTGTACGGAAGTCAGTTTCGGTCCAAGGGGTAAAGGCGACTTTGTCATCCTGAACCGTGGCGTGAACTAGAGCGAGAGACAGCGGTGCTGGACCCCGGACCACCTTGCCAGTGTTGTCATACTGCGAACCATGACAGGGGCAGATAAACTTGTTTTCTCCACTATTCCAGGGCACGACACAGCCCAAGTGAGTGCAGACCGCATTGATGCCGTAGCTAGCGAGCGCTTGATCGCCTTCTACCACGATATAGGTGGGATCGCCTTTGAGACCTTGAGCTAAGGCACGCTCACCAGTCTTGTGGCTGGCTAGGAAATCACTCACGAGGATGTCATTGCCGAGCGCATCCTTCGCAGTAACACCACCACTACCACTGCCACTAGAGGGCGGGATGAAGTATTTAACCACAGGATAAAGTGCGCCCAAGGCTGTGCCTGTGACTGCACCAAACGTGAGGAAATTCATAAATTGGCGACGACCCATGCTAGGTACGTCTGCAGATCCAGAGACTTGAGCCATGACCTATGCTTACGTATGTGTTAAGTTATGTGTCTTAGCCAACAGTTTGGGCTAATCTTAGAACCCTGTTAACCCCGCATTTTTAAGTCTGTACGCCTAGACAGCAACCATATCGATAAGTGAGTCTAATGCAACAGGCACGGCGTTACAGTCCCTTTGAAGCAGCGGTTTTACCGCTTCATGGGTATTATTACATTTCTTGACGCTAGCATCATATCTGAGTCGGGGAGCGTCATTGCTATACGAAATGTAAACAGAAGGCTTGATTCTAGATCGGCTGATCCAGAGTAAATCATGACAGGACAAGATTTACATCAACTCATTCTCCGTAAATGGGGCCGCTCCTACGATGTCCAGGTGCGACGGACGCAGGGCAAAATCTTTGTTCAAGTTATGTGGAAGTATTTAGAACAGGCTTCTTTCCCCCTCACAGAAGCTGAGTATTTTGCCCATCTGGAAACCATCAGCAGTTACTTAGAGGCTTGGGGTGGTTCCAGCCAAGTGCAGCAGTTTATTGAACAGACTAAAGAGCGACCTCGCTTAGGTAAGGCTGTGAGTATTCCCCTCGATCTAGGCGATCGCGCGTCTGAGTGGTTGCTAGAAGAATTTTAAGGTTTATTTTTCGATCTCACTCTTTTGGGTGATATTCGATCCCTCTTTGGCTAGATGGCTGGAGAAGGCGATCGCGAAACACTAAGAACATCGGTAGTGAAAATATATCAATTGATATTCTCAACTACTGGACGCTAAGTATTGAATAGTTTCTAGAACGTTTCTGAAGCTCATTTTTCTAGTTATAAAGTCAATCTTTAGGCCTAAAGCTAGAGCTTGATTGTGTTTTTAAATACCGCAACGCCTCAGTGGTTTCACTAAAACATAATGGCTTACCTAGCTATTTCATTAGTTATTTAAACTACAGTTAGTACTAATAAAAATCCCCGCATTAATAGAGTACTAATTTTTACAGAATTGTATTTTTTATTAAAAGCATTATAAGGTCAGAACTAGCCTGAGATTCTTTACTAGGGGCTGTTCTGGAAGATAATTATATTTGTATTTCATTTAGCTCTAGTTTTATTTCATATTCATAAATTCATACTTCCTTTAAGAATTACTCCTTGCACTTTACAGGCTCTATACGAAAGTTTACAGGCATCTCTACTAGAGTTTGTAAGTAGCAAACCTTCTATTCCGTAATTATCCTGTAGTCCAAATTCCAAAAGTCAAACGAATCAGGTTAGCAACAACAATGTTCCTGATTGAAGCTTGATCAAATCTCAAGTAAACACCCTTAGGTTTAGCTGCATGTTTCTGCTGTTTAATGATGTGTTTGCCTAATCTCAGAACCCAAAAAAGCCTCTATTGATTTGTGTTTAGGCTACTTGCAGACAACCTGAATCCTCACACTCAGGGCTCCTCGGTAGTCATTTGCTCACCCAGTCTTGCCCTTTCGTCACTCAAAAAGCCTCCATGGTAAAAACCCCAACTAAGCCCCTTGGCCTCCAAGAGTTCGTTGCAGTTCCTCCTGATGCCGATTACAGGTTGCCTGATTTTCAGAAAAAGCGGATTTGGCAAAGGTTACTTGTCGGGGCAGCATGCCTGGGGTTAGGAGCCACGGCGATCGCCTTTGGCCTGTCCTCAGTTACCTATCGCCTCACCCACGCCACGGTAGATGGTGGCCTGATCAGCGGTCGGACAGTGCGATTGCGGGCTCCCATTGATGGCAAAATCAAAGCGTTTTACGCTCGTCCAGGTGCCCCAGTTAAGTCAGGCCAAGTTTTGGCTCGCCTAGAAAGCACCGCCCAGGTAGAGCAGAATCTGTTGCAGTTGCAAGGTGAAGTGCAAACTAAAACAGCACAATTGGTCGCTGCCAAGCAATCCTTAGCCTTTTTGCAGCAGCAGCTAGGCAGTTTAGAAATTCAAGACAAGACCTTGCAGACAGTCAACACAGGGCTTTCGGCAAGAGAAGTCACCCATCAGCAAGCTGCGGTTGAGGCAGCGATGGCTAAGGAAAAAGCTGCTCGCCTAGACTACCAGCGCTACCAGCAGTTATTGGGAGAAGGCGCGATTTCTCGCCAGAAAGTAGAGCAGCTGGAGTTCGTCTGGAAAGCGGCTGAGGCAGAAGTCAAGCAAGCTCAGGCTGAGTTGTCTTCAGCTCAAGCCTCCTTGAGTGCTTTGCAAGACGGAGTAGCACTGACCCCAGGGGCAACTTTAGCTGACCAACGGATGAACTTGATGCGTAGCGTTCAAGGCCAAGCGACTCAAATCGAAACGCTCGAAGCTGAGTTGGACAGTAGCCAAAAACAACTGAAAAAAGCCCAAGCTGAGTATAGCGATCGCCAAGACATTGAAATTTCAGCTCCTTTTACGGGCGTGGTCTACAGCACCGAGCATGACCAAGGAGAGCAAGTAAATCGCCCCGACACCCTGATGACCTTGCTGGACTGTAATGACCTCTGGGTAGAAACGCTGGTCTCCACTCAACAAGCGAATCAGATTGACAGTAGTAAGCCCGTGAGAGTCCAACTGGCTGGAGCCGAAGATACTTTCGTGGGCGAGGTCGAGTTGATTGAGGCGATCAACCGAGCTGAATTGGCGAAAGACCAGGCTCAAGCTTTAGTTCCTGCGGTTGCTTCTAATTTAGTCGGTCAACCTTTATCTAAGGTAACTGTACGAATTCCACCAACCCTTCAACAGTCGCAGACTAACCAATTTTGTGGAGTAGGGCAGTCAGCTCGC
The DNA here is from genome assembly GCF_030409055.1 of Trichocoleus desertorum NBK24. Classification (GTDB taxonomy): domain Bacteria; phylum Cyanobacteriota; class Cyanobacteriia; order FACHB-46; family FACHB-46; genus Trichocoleus; species Trichocoleus desertorum_B. The sequence goes on from NZ_CP116619.1 coordinate 1,550,313, forward strand.
ATGACCTTTGGCACCAAGCTGTTTGCCGCTAAGTAGTTTTGAATGGCAGTGGGTTGCTTTAGGTTGCAATGGGCGATCGCCCACTCCAGTAGCCTGCAATACCTTCAATAACTTGCAGTACCTTCAATCCAAGCATCAGGGTGCAAGGGGTCAGTTTCTTTCAAGCTTTGTGCTGCTTACTTGCAGGAATCATTTGAGTCATTATGAAATCTACTGCATCAGCTCCCAAAACCCTCAGTGCTCAACTTAATTTGTTGGCATTTCTGTTTTTCCCAGTCCTAGGTCTGACGGGTCTCTATGTCTTACAAAACCCTGGCAACCTAGCGATTTGGGATGTGTTTGGTCTCATCAGCTTAGGTGCAGTGGGTCTATGGCGCTGGGCTTGGTTTCTCTTCCGCTTGGTGCGATCGCGGGTTTACCTGCATTGGGTGTTTCCCCGTTGGCGGCGCTGGGCCAATAAGGTTCCGGTCGAGCATTTGCCCCACGTTTGTTTGCTTGTCCCAACTTATAAAGAGAAGCCTTGGATTACAGAGCGGGTGTTTCGGGCGATCGCGCGAGAAGCCAGAGATATGGCACAACCGATCACCGTTCTGGTCAGTAGCAGCAGCGATGAAGAAAATGCCTCGGTTGTAGAAATTCTGAAGTCTGAAGATCCAGAACTCAAAACGGTTCGCCTCGTCTTAATGACGCAGAAGGATGGAAAGCGCAAGGCGATGGCTGACGGCTTGCGAGAACTAGCCCAGCTAAATCTGCCCACAGATACGATTGTCGCCTTGATGGATGGTGACTCAGAACTCGCTCCAGGCACGCTACGCCAGTGTCTACCCTTTTTCCGCATGTTCCCCAAGATGGGAGCCTTAACCACCGACGAGTTGCCAGTAGTCGAAGGCTCTTACCTATTTTCGGAGTGGTTTCACCTACGATTTGCCCAACGCCACAACCAAATGTGCTCAGACTCGCTCTCACGCAAGGTGATGTGCTTGACAGGGCGATTTTCTCTATTTCGAGCCGAGGCGGCGTTGCATCCCACCTTTGCCATGCAGCTCGAAAACGACACCCTAGATGACTGGCTGTGGGGACAATTTAAGTTTCTGTCTGGAGACGATAAGAGCACTTGGTTCTGGCTACTGCAACGCGGCTACGAAATGCTCTACATCCCCGATGTCATTGTTTACTCAATTGAGACGATTTCGGGTTCCTTTATCGATCGCGCCTACCAAAATATGCGTCGCTGGTACGGCAACATGCTACGGAACAACAACCGAGCGATCGCCCTTGGGCCTCATCGGATTGGTTGGGCTACTTGGTACAGCTTGCTCGATCAGCGCATTAGTATTTGGACTTCGCTGATTACCCCCGGTCTTTTACTGATTTCGTTTCTGCAAGGTCATTGGGTCGCGGTTGGCATTATTTCGTCTTGGATTTGTTTTAGCCGCCCGTTGATGTTGCTACTGATTTTCTGGGGTCGCAGTTCTGAGCTACGTCCGATTCACTTCCCAATTTTGCTGCTGTCTCAGTGGGCTTCAGCCGTAGTCAAGGTGTGGACGCTAATGAATCTGGCTAAGCAGAATTGGTCGAACCGGGGAAATCAAAGTATTTCGGCAGAAGGCTCTGGTTTGGAAAGAGTCGCCAAGCTGAGCACTTCTCGATTCCTGCTGGGAGCTCAAGCTTTTAGTTTCATTATTTTCCTCTTATGGTTATCTGGCTCTATTAACCCCGTTTGGGATTTGGAAGGCTGGTGGCTTAACCGTCAAGTAGTAGCCCAGCAAATGCCGTTGGAAATTGTGGAAGCGATCGATCGCGGGATAATTCCTAACGACAATCAAGATGATTCTGCCGCTTTACAGGCGTTAATTGCTCGTTTGCCCCAATCCAGCCAGGTGCAGATTAATTTGCCAATCGGTGAAATCGATCTATTCAAGCCTGTAGAAATCAATCGGGGTGACATTAAGCTCAAGGGCCAAGGCATGTCGCGGACCATTTTGCAGGCTCATTTCGATCGCGAAGCTGGGGAAGCGGTGCTTTCTATTCAGCCGAAAGGAGAGGGCGATCGCAACACCAAATCTACAGCTCAGCCTGTATCTCACACCGCCAAAGCCGTTGTAGACAAGCTGAGAAATGTGGAGCTGAGTGGCTTCACGATGCGGCAGATTCTGCCTAAGTCTGCGGTTGTTTCTGAATACGCGATCGATAGTATTTACTTACGACAAGTTGAGCAAGCCACTGTGAGGAATTTACATCTGGAGCGGAGTGGCCGCAATCCCTTAGTCCTGAACTCAACTCAAGATGTAACGGTGGAATATGTGGCAGTGGATGGCAGTTTGAATCGGGGTGAGATTGTCATGCAGGATGCGGTCAATACCCAAACGAAAGGGGTGACTTTGCCGACTTCTTTGTCTTAGGGGCTGCTAGATTTCATTTGCTAAAACTAAGCCCTTGGGGGCGCTTGCCCCCAAACCCCCGCTGAGGGACGGTTGCGTCCCCCAGACCCCCTCCAAACGAACCTGGGTGGGGGTATTTCGATAGCTTTGTTTCCTCAGTTGCGTACTTCCTCTCCTCACCCCTCACCCCTCTCTCCTCACTTTTCAAGGAGAGGACTAGTTTACTGCTGCAACGGCAAAGTCAGCGAAGTCTACGTATACGTCTTTGCGTGTGGCCCAGGAGGGGTCGTTGCCGCCAAAGAAGGTGGAGAAGAAGATGCCGTCTATCTTAAGTTTGTCGGTGGAGCGGAAGGTGAGTCCTTCTTGATTGAGTACTTGTTTGCCATCGAGCCACACGCGGACTTGTCCATCTTTACGACCCGGTTGGTTGAGTACAACTTCTTGCTCTAGGCGATGCCAAACTCCCGGCTTAAAGCGCCATTTGCCGCGCCCAATGGAGGTGCCATATTTGTCGCTGGTGGGGAGGTAGGCGTACAGTTCTCCTGCACCATTTTTGCGCCACATGAAGCGAGTGGAAAAACCATCCGTGCCGTCGGGAGTATCCCCGCCACTCTTGCTGTCACCGCCAAACAAGCCTGGAAGTTTCCCTCCCCGGATGTAATCAAAATTGTCTGAGAACCGGACGGAGTAGCTGAGTCGTAATGTATCTCTAGGAGCCAAGTTAAGATCCGCGAGAAACTGAGCACCACCCAAAGGGGCACGGTACTTGCGAGCAACGGTAGGGCTAGCGGAACGAGCTGGATATTTGACACGCAGCACTTTACTAAACTTTCCGGTCGGGTCTGAAATAACTTCAATGTTTTCGAGTCCCCAATCCTTTTGTTTACGAGTGCCCCAATGCTGCTGCCAGTCGCCTTCGTCAAAGCGACTAGACCAAAGAAGATTGCTAAAGTTTTGGGCAATTTGAGGACTAGTTTGAGCAATATCGATTGGAACAGGGGAGGAATCTACTTTTACCGGATCGAGGAGGGCACAGCCGCTCAGCACCAAGAGGGCTGAAACAGTACCGAGGGCGGCGGGTCGCTGGAGAAGTCGTAAAAACGTCAATTGTCGGTGTAGTCGCTGAGCTAGCTGCTCTGATTTGTGAAGCTGAGACAATTTTAAGTTCAAAACGATCGCACCAATAGAATCGACGGCACAGTGCTAACTCATCAATTCCTGTTTAGTCAAGGGTGATGCCGCTGTTTTAGGGGCGATCGCGCCTACTGAAGCCTCACTACCAACTCCTTAACGACCGAGCAGTTTTACGCAACCGATGCCACTAAAGTAAAGGCCCACGACTGCACCCCCCAAGAGGCTCTGAGTCAGCGGATCGGTGGAGGGGGTTAGCACAGCACCGAGAACGGCAGCGCCTAGAATGACATATCGCCAACCCGAAAGCATCTGAGCTGAAGAAACAATGCCTATTAAACCCAGAAGCAATTGGATCACAGGAATCTGAAAAGCCAAGCCAGTGCTAAACATCAACAGCAGCACAAACTCAAAATAGCGATCGATCGACCACAGTTGCTCAACTACATCTGCACCATAGCTAATAAAGAAATTGAGGGCGGCAGGAATCAAGGCAATGTAGGCAAAGACAAGCCCTGCCGCAAACAAGCCACTCGAACCAAGCACAATCGGCCCAATGAATCGACGTTCGCGCCTTGTCAAACCGGGCAAAACAAACTGAATAATTTGGTAGAGGATGAAGGGACTGGCCACTAGCAACCCGCTGTAACCCGCAACTTTAATGGAAACAAAAAAGTATTCACCGGGAGCCAGTTGAAGAAATTTGACCCCTTGAGCAGGAACTTCAAGTAACTGGACGATGGGCTTGACTGTGGCGAAGCAACCGATAATCCCGACAACTGCGGCAATTAAGGAGTAGAAGATCCGTTGTCGCAACTCTTCTAAGTGATCGAACAAAGACATTTCGACTTCATCGGGTAACTCATCGAAATAGTCAGTTTCATCTTCACTAGCAGAGGTTTTGGGTGCAACGCTCAGGTCTTGTGAGGCTGCGGGGTCTGAATTAAGGTCCAAACGCTGCTCGGATGCAGTCTCTAGTTCTGAGGGAGCCGTCATGGGTTTGCGTCAGTTCAGGGTTTGTTGACTATTGTATCTGGGGGATTCGCAGGGTGGAACTTTGGGGCGGTATGTGTTGAATTTGTTGAAATCCGAGCCTTGGGGCGATCGCCCGCCGACCCTCTCCAGAACCTAGCAATTCGTTACTCACCAGGAAGCATTGCGCTGCACAATTGCGATGAGATTTCGTGTATCTAGACCAACCGCCTAAAGGGAAGCGATCGCCTGAGAGTGGGTAGACTATGTAGCAACAGAAATTGATACTGCGAACAAAACACGTATTCGGTTCTAGAAAATGCTCCAATTTAGTTCTAAGAAGCACGAGTACTTAACGGCACTACTCGTCTTTTTTACATTTTGGTTTTCACTATTTATAATGAGTGGCTCGTTGTTTTCAGGCTATCACTTCACTGATGACCATGAGATTACAGCAATTCACTATGACTTTGTGCATCATCACTCTAATTTATTTGAAATTATAAAGCAGTGGCTTTTAGCAGATCACCTATCTGGGAGATTTCGGCCTTTTTATTATGCTCATCGTATTGTTGAGACCAGGCTTTTTGGAGTCAACCTTTTCCTATGGTCAATATATACAGGGATGCTAGCTGTCCTGACAACTTTTTTTCTGTTTATCTTCGGAAAATTCTTAAATCTCTCATTTTCAGCAGCAATTGCATTGGCTTTTCTAACTACTTTTGGTGCTCAGTCTGCAATTTGGTGGCAGCTTGGACCCGCCGAAACAGTTGGGTTATTTTTATTGTCATCATCTCTATTTTTTGCGGGATTAAGTGCGACCACGAACCAACACAAAAGATTTTGTCAAAGTGGTTTTGTAATTTCTACTGTTTTAATGTCTTTATGTAAGGAAAGTTTAGTAGTAGCCATTCCAGCGATCGCTTTCATTCAGGTCTGGCTATCTTATAGGAACAGTGCTAAAACTTGGCGACGCGCCATCCAAGATAATCAGTTGTCCCTCGCGGTGCTGGGCTTGGTTGGCTTGACAGAGCTGTTTTTTATTAAATACTTTTTAGGACTCAGGGGGACTGGATACGCTGGTGTTGAGAAAACAGACTTCTCCAAGCTCTCGCTAGTAGCCAAAACACTGAATCATTATGGTTCGGGATGGATCATTTTACTTGCAATTGCTTTGATTCTGATTGCTAACCGTAAATCTAATCTTCAGCAATCTACTTGGTCATTACTGAAAACAGCTTATGCTCCGATTTTATTATTCATTCTTCTAGTAGTACCACAGCTAGTTGTTTATGCAAAATCTGGTATTTCTCAACGCTATTTACTGCCCGCAGTTCTTGGTTATTCGCTCTTAATTGCATTGCTCTATCAGCATTTTCAAAATAATCACAAAAGCCTAAGTGATATTGTATTAGGACTGATCACAGTCAGCCTTGCGATCAATCTTAGCTTGGCATGGAATGCTGCTCGTATATTTGCTGCGGAAGGCCAATCCACCCAAGTGCTTCTAGAAACAATTGAGAAAAACACTGAAATCAATGAGCCAATCTTACTAATTACTCATCCTTTGGCATATGTAGAATGGAATTTATCAATTAAGCGGTATCTCAATTACATTTCTAAGCGCAATAACTTATATCTAGGAATCTACAGCCCCCGAAAAGATCAATACTTTACGAAGGCAGTAGAAATATACGAACAAAAAACGCTAGAGCAGCTCTCAAACAAAGACCAGATCCAGTGCATCATTGTCTTTCCTGAGTTAAATAATGCTTTTTTGAGGCGTTCAGCTGACTGGTTTGTCAAAACGAACTATCAAGCTTATGCCTTTGGAAATTTCAACCGTAATTTGAATCCCAACTCTGAAATCCATCTTTACTGCAAAAAGTAGACAGAATTGCTTGGGCAACCGCTAGACTATGAGACAGTGCAAATGTACTCTGACTCTCCAGTAAATGAGTGTTGCATTGCCGTTTGAATGATTCCGCTGCAACTTAGCCTCAAAAACTTTCTCAGTTACCGTGAAGCGACTCTGGATTTTCGGGGTCTGCATACGGCTTGTGTCTGTGGTCCCAATGGGTCGGGGAAGTCGTCGCTATTGGAGGCGATCGCTTGGTCTCTGTGGGGGCAGAGCCGTGCTAGCTCTGAGGATGACATTATTCACTTGGGCGCGAAGGAAGCTCAGGTGGACTTTACGTTTCAGAATCATCAGCAGATCTATCGGGTGATTCGGACGCGATCGCGGGGGCAGGCGAGTTCTTTAGAGTTTCAGGTGGCGATCGCAGGGCTAAATGGTGATAGTGCCGCCCCGATGTTTCGGCCTTTAACGGAGCGGGGGATGCGGGCGACGCAGCAGTTGATCTTGGATCACCTGAAGCTGGACTATGAGACGTTTGTGAATTCTGCTTATTTGCGGCAGGGTCGAGCCGATGAGTTTATGCTGAAGCGGCCCAGTGAACGCAAGCAGATTTTGGCAGACTTGCTGAAGCTGGATCAGTATGATGAGTTGGCGGAGCAATCGAAGGATTTATCGCGGCAAGCTAAGGGGCAGATTGAGCTACTAGAGCGCAGTCTGGAGTCGATTCAGGAGCAGTTGCAGCAACGGGAGACGATCGCTCAGGAACAAGCGGTTCTGGAAGCAGATTTAGCGGCGATGCAGGCGACACAAACGGCGAACCAAGAGCAGTTGCAACAATTGCAAGCGATGCAACACCAGCGCCGTACTTGGGAACAACAACTGACTTGGCAGCAGCAACAACAACGCAACCTCAGTCAGGATTATCGGCGGCTCCAGCAAGATCTAGCCAGTGCTCAGCATCAGGAGCAGGAGTTGGTAGCGCTTCTAGGGCAAGAGGAGGCGATCGCAGCAGGTTACGCCCAGTTTCAAAGTTTGCAGGTGCAAGAGGAGGAGCAATCGGCTAAGTTTCAGGCGCATCAGTCGGCTCAGACTCAACGGCAACGGTTGCAGCAGCAGCAAGCGCAGCAGATTGGTGAAATTAAAGACCAATTGCGCCAAGTGGAAGCTCAGCTAGAGGCGTTGCGGCAACAAGAGCAAGATGTGCAGCATACCTTGAGTAAGGCGGCTGAGGTAGAAACTGCGATGGAGCGCCTACGGCAGGCTCGTGCAAGGCTGACAGAAATGGATCAGCTGCAAACTCAGGTGGCACCACTGCTCCAGCGCCAACACCAACTCCAAAGCCAGATCGATCGTGCTCAAGACCGCCTCACCGCTCGTTTGGAGGAGTTGCGAACCACAGCACGACAATTGCAAGCGCAGCAGGCTCGTCAACCGCAGTTGCAGCAGTCAGTTCTGGAAGTGGCGGAACAGATTGACTATCTAGAGAAACGGCAAGTTTACCAACAACGGGTACGGGAGAAGGGACTGGAACGGCGCAGTTTTCTGGAACGGTTGCAGGTGCATCAGCGCGACTACGAAGCGCAATTGGCAGAGCTAGAGAACAAAGTCCAACTGTTGCAGCAACCCAACGCGGCTTGCCCCCTCTGCGATCGCCCTTTAGATGAGCATCACTGGCATCTGGTACAGCAGAAAAACCAAACCGAGCATCAGGAAATTATTGATCAGCTTTGGGTGGTGCGGGAGCAGCTCGCCGTCTCAGACCGTGAGATTCATGTGCTACGTCAGGAATATCGCGACTTAGATCGAGAACTAGCGGAGCACAAGAGTTTGCTAGAGCGCCGGGGGCAACTGCAAGAGCAATTGCAGGTCAGTTTGGAAATGCAGGAAAAGCTGCAACAGGTGCTCTCGGAGCAGGAAAAGCTGCAACAAGCCCTTAGCGCCGGAGACTACGCCACGGAACTCCAGGAAGAATTAGCGGCATTGGAGCAGAGCCTACAGCAGCTCAACTACGACGATCGCAACCATGCTTTAGCTAAAGGAGAGGCAGAACGCTGGCGTTGGGCAGAAATCAAGCAAGCCGAGATTAAGCAAGCGCAACGTCGCCAAGCCAACTTAGCGGCTCGCCAACCAGAGCTAGAAGCCCAAATTGCGACCCTACAACAGCAATTAGAGCGACAGCAAACCGACTCACCACTACAGCAGTCGCTGAATGACCTCGACCAAGCGATCGCGGAAATTGATTACAACTTGGATCATCACAACGCTCTGCGGACTCAGGTGCGTCAAGCGCAAGCGTGGCAGTTTCGTTATCAATCACTGTGCCAAGCACAGCAGCAGCATCCCCAAGTGCAGCAACGCATTGCCGAATTGAGCGAATTGCTAGAAGTGCGATCGCAGCATCTCCAGCAAGCTACGACTCAACTAGAGCAACTAATTCAGCAACTAGAGCAAATGGCTGATCCGGCGGAGCAAATTCGCAGCCTGGAGCAACAGATTCAACAGCAGCAAGCTCAACTGAATGGTCAATTGGCTCGCTTGGGTCGCTTACAACAACAACAGCAGCACTTAGAAACGTTGCAAGTCCAGGCAGAAGCGCAACAGCAACAACTCCAGACCGCGCGACGGCAATATCGGGTTTATCACGAGCTATCTCAAGCCTTTGGCAAGAATGGCATTCAAGCGTTGATGATTGAGAATGTTTTGCCGCAATTGGAAGCAGAAACGAATCAGATTCTGGCTCGCCTCAGTGCCAATCAATTGCATGTGCAGTTTGTGACGCAGCGGGCAGGACGCGGTAAGGGCACCAAAGCTAGCTCCAGGCTAATCGATACTCTAGATATTTTGATTGCAGACATTCGGGGCACCCGTCCCTATGAAACCTATTCAGGGGGTGAAGCTTTCCGGGTTAACTTTGCTATTCGCCTTGCTTTGGCCAAACTCTTAGCGCAACGCTCTGGCACCGCTTTGCAGATGTTGATTGTGGATGAAGGCTTTGGGACTCAAGACAGTGAAGGTTGCGATCGCCTGATTGCCGCGATTAATGCGATCGCCTCTGACTTTTCCTGTATTTTGACCGTCACCCACATGCCCCACTTCAAAGAAGCCTTTCAAGCTCGGATTGAGGTGCATAAAACTGAGTCCGGTTCTCAGATACATTTGTCACTCTAATGGCCGCTTCAAGAAGGTGCGATCGCGCTGGGTAAGGCAAAGGAGCCATTGGGTTGCGCTGTCCAGGGTAAGACTTGGCTGACAGCATCTAAGTTGAGAGGGCCGTAAATGTGGGGGTACGCTTCGTCGCCAACCAGCGCTTCGTATTTAATCTCGGCTTGAACTTGTTCGGAAACGATACAGAGCAGCAGTAAATCAGTTTGTCCTGCGAAGTAGCGATTTGCCACTCCTACAACTTGCGGAAGTGTGGAGCAGTGGATAAACCCTTCTGAGGCTAGGGTATCGCCTTGGTAGATTCCCTCAAGTTGGGCTTGCTCCCACTGAGGGGTTGAGGTGATGTGGAAAATGACTGGCATCGCGATCGCGGCTGAGTGCTCTCCTGGAGGGTTGGCCTAAATATTATCCACCACGACTAAAGCGCCCAAGCCCAAACCCAAAACTCCCACTAGCAACAACACCAGGGTGAACAGGGGATTGAAGATCCACAACGCATTCACCAACCAACACAGTAAGCAAGTCAGCAGGAACAGGATTACCAGTTCCATCAAAAATGTGAAGTACACCATAACCTAAATTCCGTACCAGCTAAAAGGCTGGAAAGAGAACTATCTACGATCCTAGGAATGGATTAATGGCAACGCCTTCATCTGAATGGGGGAATTACTCAGACGATTCTGGAACTTGCTGCTCTGGTAGATACTCTGGTGGAATGGGTTTGTCGCTTTGCTCATCGTCCCATAGCAAGTTAGTAATCCACCAGCGATCGCCGTAGCGCATCAACTGAATGCTATGAATGCCACGAGCCGAGGACGAGCGGTAGTCGGTAACTAAGCGGGTTTCAAAGGTGCTGAAGACTTGAGCAATATTGCCAAAGGTTTCGGTGCAGCGAGCTAACTCTGCTTCGACAAACTCAGTCAAGATACCAGCTTGAATTTGCTGGAGCAAACGGGATATGAAGGTTTCCACATCCATCGTATCTATGACATCTGTTTTGACATGAATCAGATGGGCTCCAGGCATAAACAAGGAGCGTAGACGATTCGAGTCAGGCTGGCTCCCATCACCAAAAGAAATCGCTTCATAAAGTGCTCTAACAACACTGTCCACTGATTCGACATCAGCAGACTCAGAAGTTGGGATGGGCTCTGGTTCCTGCAACATAGTTTTAGTTCACACTTGTAGTCCGATAGATTTTGGCCGCTAGGCTGGTTAGTTCTGTTCTATCTCTTCCATCTGCAATTAGCCAAACCGGATGAACAAAATTATCAATGTCATTGGTCTTTAGAGGGAACAGAAAAGTAAACGCTGGCATCGTTGATCAGCACATCAATCTGGCCAAAGTGAGCGATCGCCTTCTGCACCAAATCCTCCACTTGCTGGAAATCACGCACATCCGTGTAACTTCCAATAGCGAATTTGCTTAACTGAAAGGATTAAATCGAGATATGAGAAGTGGTCGCAGGCTCCAGTAGCGACTCTTTAGGAAGACGTGACATTTACAGACAATACCGCTTGAGAGCAGAATTTTACTGTGTGCTGATGATGGTGAGGCTACCTGACGCGATCGCCACTGTAATGCTCTGGGCATCAATCAGGCGGGTTTCAGCAGGAAAAGCCCCTGTACCAGGATTGACTGGGTAGGCTGGGAAGCAAGCTGCACTGATGCTAAGGCGGAGAGCATTGCCTTGGGCGATTTGTACACAAGTAGCTTGCAGTGGAATCGTGAGGGGAGCAGTTGTTTGGCCTGGATGCACCCGGATGTAACCTTGGGTCAGATTGTAGGCACTGCCGTTCGGCTTGACCTCCGACAGCACGACATAAAGATCAAAACTGGATTGGTCAGCGGTGCAGTAGATTTTAGCGATCGCCTGCCCAACCAAATGCAAATCTTCGGTTAACGGGGCAGAGGTGTAGGTGACGATATCGGTACGGCAATCCAAAGTAGAGCGATCGCACGAACCCGCAGGAATAGAAGCGTGGCCGCCTAAAGCAGGGACAGGTCGCCACGGATCATGCACAAAGACATCAGGGGCGATCGCGTCTGGCGGAGTTTCTACTAAAGTGCCTCCTTGGTCGTCCAAATTCGCAAGACCATTGCTGGCGAGAAAATAGGCTTTTGGTTGACCTTCGGGCCACTGCTCAAAAAAGCTCCACTCATTACTGCCCATCTCAAACAAGCGCACAGGCAGTTCGTTCAGCAAGCCTGTATCGATGCCTTTGAGGAATTGGTCAAACCAACGGATTTGTAAGGTATCTATTGGGCTATTGGCTTCTGGGCCATAATCGATCGCGCCTAACTTGCGACCCCAAGGCAAATGTGCCCACGGCCCCACCACCAAATGCTGAGGATATTGACTCCGAACCGCTAAATCTCGATAGAGATGAAGCGTTCCTCGCAAGTAGGGGTCAAACCAGCCACCAATATGCAACATTGGCAAATCAATATCCTGATTTTGCATATAGGTTTTAGGCGATAGCTTGGCCCAGTAATCGTCTGGTGTGGGGTGCTCTAGCCAATCGTGGTAGAAAGAATCGGGCGCTAAGTCTTTCAGGATATGGGGACGAGCAGGAATCGGATCATGCAGAGGTAAATTTCGAGCTGCCGCATAAAGCTTTTGAAAGGCTGCTTCATCTCTTCGTAATCGGGCAGTCTCGGCGGCTAGCTGAATCGCCCAGCCTAGATTCGCTTGCAAGCAGAAGGCTCCATTTTCATAAGCCCAATCGCTGTAGAGGTCGTAGCCAATCATGCTAGGGCACAGGGTTTTCAAGGCAGAGGGACGGGCGATCGCCGCATAGAGCTGAGTCATCCCCTGATACGAAAAGCCATACATCCCAACTTGGCCGTTATTTCCAGGTAATTCTGCTGCCCAATTGACCGTATCAAATCCATCCTCAATTTCGTGGGCAAATAAATCAAACTCACCTTCAGAAGTACCGCGCCCCCGCACATCTTGAATCACCACGATATACCCGTGGGCCGCATACCAAGTGGGATGAGCGTACACCACAGTCGAAGCGATCGCCCGCCCATACGGTTGCCGCATCAATAAAACCGGAAACTCACCCGTTGCATCTGGATAGTAAACATCGGCATCCAAACGGACGCGATCGCGAGTCAGCATTGAAGCGGTTTCTTTGGGACGAACAGAAAACATGGAGGGACCTAACGCGCTACCAACACATCCGATCGCTGCAAAACCGCCAAATCCTCCTCGTCTAGTTCCACTGAGGTACCACTGCGAATCAGCTCGGCAAAGTCCTCGTTAGGTACCATGATACAAAGAGCGTACAGCCGACCCGTGCCTATGTTTTCAATGGCATGGGTACCTGTGGGCGGAACCAAAATACTGTCTCCTGTCCGAATCGCGACGACTTTGCCATCGCAGTGGGCTAGCCCTTCCCCTTTCAAAATAAAAAACATCTCTACAGCAAACTGATGACGGTTGGGTGGAGTTTTGCCACCAATGTCAAAAATCTCGACACACATGGTCACAGAGGTATTGGCAATATTGGGATCAAACACGATCGCCAAGCGATTAGTATCCTGGGGACTGATGCGAAAGGCTTGATAGTCACTGGGAGTTTTAGCAACCGGAATCACACAAGCATTCATGACGTTAGACTCCAAGGTTGAGTGGGGAAGGTAGCTCTTAACTAATTGCTAGCTGCTAATCGTTTTAATGCCATCAATCAAGGCGTGAGAGTTACTGACAAACCCGAAGCATTGCTTGACGTTGTAGAGGGTGGCTTGCCAACAGAATTCGGGAGAGGTAGTGGCCGTACAGTCTTGTAGCAAGATGCAGTCATAACCTAGAAAGTTGGCATCTTGCAGCGTTGCCATGACGCATTGGTCGGCATTGACTCCTGCAAAGAACAGAGTAGTTCGACTCAGATTTCGCAGGATACTATCGAGCGGAGTATCCCAGAAGCCACTCATGCGGTATTTATCAACAGCAATATCTTCTGGTTTGGCTTCTAGTTCATCCACTACGGCGGCAGCCCAACTGTCTTTCATCAGCACTGGGGCACCGTTGGGCAGGCGATCGCCCAAGCCGATTCCATCACCCGTGGGGTTGTAGACGTGGCGGGTGGCAGGACTAATGTTCATCAAGTCGGGTCGATTGCCCCAGTTTAGCCAAATCACTGGAACCTGAGCGTTGCGTAAAACAGGCAGCAACCCTTGCAGCGGGGCGATCGGCTGTCGCGCTGGGCTGACATCCACGCCAATAGAAGCCAGCCAGCCATCAGGGTGACAAAAATCATTTTGCATGTCGATCACCAAAATTGCCGCTTTAGCTAGGTCTAAGCGTAAAGTTTTGGGGGCAGTGGCCAGCGTAATCGGTTGGGGATCAAGCGGGGGACGGGTGAGGTCAGCGATCGCCGCGTCTACATACCAAGCATTAGGTGGGACTCCGAGCGATCGCAACGATGGATGATGCATAAATAGGGAGCTATCAAGATAATTTGCCAATAGCCTGAGCAGCTTTACCTGAGCCGAATCGGTATAGCCTCACCTTAGACGGCTTTTGCAATTGAGACAGCACTTTTTAATACAGGTTGATGTTTGCCAAAGACTGGATTCTATCTTTTGGCCCTATAGGTAACGAATTACGCTTCTCTAGGTAAAAAAGCATGGAGTCTAGCGTCTCAATAGGCAACGAGAAAGATACATTCCTGATTCTCATTCCTTAAGATTGAGGAGAAATCAAGTCCCCTCAAAACATCATTGGGTCAGGTCTGTGAGCTTTACAATTCAAAATGTTTTAATCCCGGTTAATCAAAATTATGAGACCGTTGATGTTCAAGTGAGTGCAGGACAAATCACTGCGATTGGTTCTCAGTTAGAAGTTTTGGGGACGGTAATAGAGGGTCAAAATAAACTGCTCTTACCAGGTTTTTTTAACGCTCATACCCACTCTTCGGAAATGTGGCAGCGCGGTATCATTCCGCCCGTTCCATTAGAGTTGTGGATTGCTGAACTTTACGAGTTTTCTCCACTCAACCCAGACCAAATTTATTTGAGTGCTCTAGGCACTGCCGTCGAAACCTTGCTCTCTGGCGGCACCAGTGTCGTTGACCACCTCGTTTTAATTCCAGGGCAAGAGTTGGAAACAGTAGCTGCGGCAGTCCGAGCCTATCGAGAAATTGGCATCCGAGCTTTTGTTGCGCCTCTAATTCAAGATGAAGCTCTTAGCTCTGGGGTGCCTTCTGGAGGAAAAGCCATTGAGCACGACTCCTACCTCCGCTCTACAGAAGCAACGTTGGCGTTGGTTGAGGAGATAGTGCAGCAGTTTCATCGACCGGAATCGGGGATCAATATTTTGGTTGCGCCAACCGGGATTCAACTCTGCTCGGATGCTTTGTTCAAGGGCTGCATTGAGCTAAGCGATCGCTACAATCTTTGTCGCCACGCTCACTTGCTAGAAACCAAAGCCCAAAAACTACTAGCTCAAGAAAAATATGGCTGTAGTGCTGTCGAACATCTACAACAGATTGGCTACCTCAGCGATCGCACTTCCTTAGCTCACTGTGTCTGGTTAGAGGATGCCGATATTAAAATTCTGGCAGAAACGCGATCGACCGTGGTTCATAACCCCTTGAGCAACCTGCGTTTAGGTAGCGGCATTGCGCCCTTACTTAAATATCTTCAGGCTGGGATCAATGTCACCTTTGGTTGCGACGGTGCAGCCAGTAACGATTCGCAAGATTTGCTCGAAGCAATCAAAATTGGTTCCCTCCTCCACAACATCACCGATCTGGACTATCAGCACTGGATTACCCCTCGCCAAGCGGTCGAAATGGCTTCCCTAGGCGGCGCAAAAGGGTTAAATGTCAGCGATCGCCTCGGTTCTTTGACTGTAGGCAAGCAAGCAGATTTAGTCATGTACGACCTCACTAGCTTGTCCTTGTTACCCCGCACTGATCCCGTCGGGTTGCTGATTCTAGGGCGACCTACAAATGCGGTAGATAGCGTCTGGGTGCAAGGCGATCGCATTGTGTCCGCAGGCCAAGTGACCACGATTGATGTGAACCAACTGCGGCAAGAGTTATTTCAACAGAGTGAATGGATTACCCAACGGCGATCGCAGAGTTTGCAACAAGTAGAAGCTCGTTATCGCTCAGTCATGGGACTTTCGGAGTCATCCCCAGGTTACTCCTGATTTATTTCTACTAGCCCCTAGCCCACTGCTAAGGCGGGAACGAAGTTCTAACCCGAACTCAGCCCAAAATTCAACTCATCCTAATCTTTGCAGCGCTCAAAAAATATATCTTTAGGTAGTAGCAAGATCACATAAATATAGTCGCTTGAAATTCAGGCTGCTTATTTCAATTCCGTATTTTCTCGTACAATTTTGAGCCAAGTCTCTCCGGAAGTTACTTATCTTGCACGTGTATCTATAACTATCTTGGTGCAGAGCTTGGTTAGGGTAAAACTTTCTCTAGCTACTTCTACGACTAGCACAACTGCCAATCTAGAATAGCGATCGCGGTTCAGACTGAGTTCAGGATTTTTCTTATCGCATTTTGCGGGTCGAATCTCTCTCCGTGTAGGTGTATTCGTAAAGTATCCTAAGGCATTCTGAGTCTGTGCAAGTTACATACCATACTGACTGTAATGACGTAGAAGGAATGCGGAATCTTCAGCGCTTCTACGAATGTTTCTGTCAAGCTTTCGGTGCTTGTTTCTGTAAATTCTATTAACGATTGCCTCTCATTCGACCTTGCCACTTATGATTAACTGTCCGAATTGTGCTCACGCCAATCCAGATGGAACAACTCAGTGCGAGGCTTGTTACACACCCTTGCCTGAAACCATAGCTTGTCCCAACTGTCAGGCTGCTGTTTCTGCGGGAGCTGAGTATTGTGGTCAGTGCGGCTATGCCATGCAAAGTGCTAATCCCGCTAACCAACCTGTGCCTCAAACCATTGTGAACCCACCAGCGCCAGTTTCAGTCGCTGAAATACAGCACAATCCGGTGACTCCTGCTATGGTTCCACCACCGCCGATTGCAGTTATGCCCGATGCTACCTCAGCGCCACCCCCCTTTACTCCGCCTGCGACGGCTGCTAAAACTCAGTTACAGCAGTTTATGGCGCGGTTGCTCCATGTCCAAAGTGATACGGTGCTAGAATTGCCCCTCCACTTGGATGTCATCCACATCGGGAAGCCCAACGATCGCATTCCTCCAGATTTAGATATATCGGGTTTTGCAGATTCTGATATTGTGTCCCGTATTCACGCGGATATCCGGGCTGAGGGAGATGCCTACTATATAGAGGACGTAGGCAGTTCTAACGGTACCTATGTCAACAACTTGCCTCTGCGCCCTGGCGATCGCCATCGGTTACGGGCAGGCGATCGCATCTCGCTGGGTAAAGGTGATCGAGTCACCTTTCTGTTTCAGACGTAACCTTTCCACAGGTAGGGGTTGCAACCTAAATTAGGAGGAGTTAGGAAGCTAGGTAGCCACAGTCCCATTTACGGCATCCTAGAGCTTGGCAGCAATGACGGGAATTTGAGGCAGTTTGATCATGCTTGTTTGTCCCCAATGTCAGTTTGAAAGCCCCGATAGTAATAATTTCTGTCAGAAATGCGGTACTTCTCTAACTCAAAAAACTTGCCCTGAGTGTGGTAGCTCAGTTCCATTTGATGCCAAGCAATGCCCATCTTGCAGCACGACGACTGCAACTGTGTGGCAAGCGATCGTTTGCGGACAAACAGCAGCCAAAGCCAAAACCGAAACAGATGATGTCCCAACTTGGGGCTACCTAGATGCAAAACAGCGTTACCAACTGCTAGAGCCTTGGCCCGCTAAAAGTGGGTCGCAACAGAATGTGGCCGTGAAGGTACTAGACTGTCAACCGTTTCAGATGTCGATCTTGGAAACGCTGTTTTATCAGGTTTACAGTGAAACTGAGAGTGACGCTGAGAGTGGCACTAAGGCCAATTCCGCAGCGACTGAAACTGCTGCTGAAATCAATACCGACGCAGCTTCTGAGATGTGGGTAGACGAGAACCAGCCCATAACTAGCGCTGTCACGAAAACCCCAACGAATCCAGAAGCTGATCTAGAAGCTGATCCAGAAGACACAGCCGCGATCGCAATTCCGGCGATCGCCGAACCCTATCTAGCGCTACAAGCAGAGTTTTATCACACCCTGCCTGGAGTACATGACGCTTGGCAACAAGACCAGCAGTCTGTATTGCTGCTAGAAGATCGCTCTCACCTGCCGCTACTCGCTGATTTATGGTGTGAGAGCCAAATTTCGCCATTACAGATTTTGTATTGGCTGCGCGAGATTTCTGAGATTTGGGATGTCTTAGCAGCTTGGCATTGCTGTCAAAGCTTACTAGAACTGAGCAACTTGCGAGTCGATGAAGACCAAGTATTCTGTCTACAGCGCTTATACGGCGACCTTGACGGCACCTCTCCCACACTGCAAGATTTAGGCAAGTTCTGGCAGGAGTTGTTTGACCAATCGCAGCGCACTCAGGTCGCTTCATTAGCCCTTTTGTTGCGTGACTTGCAAGAAGCTAGTATTCAAACAACCAACCAGCTCCGTGTCCGCTTACAAGCGATCGCCCAAGAACTCCAAAGCGCCTTTACCGCACCTATGATGAATCCCGAATTGTCTGCTCCTGACTTCATAGATGATGCTAGCCCAGAGAACCCAGCGGATAGTGTTTCCCCTCACACCCTGGCAGCAGACCCAGATAGCACCTTAGAGAGTACTCACAGCAGCCCCCCCAACCAGCTGTCTACTCTAACAGACTTGGAAGACAGTAGTGCCGATGACGCACCCACCGTGGTCTTACCTATGCAACTAGTGAGCCTCGAAGATGCAGGCCGCACAGATATTGGTCGGCAACGAGAGCACAACGAAGACTATTTCGGCATTCATACCAAACTGCACAAAATTGAGAGTCCTCAAGGATGCACAGTGCAAGCGAAGGGGCTGTACATCCTATGTGATGGCATGGGGGGTCATGCTGGCGGTGAAGTTGCCAGTGCGCTAGCAGCCAATACATTACGAGATTATTTCCAAGCTCTTTGGCTAGAGCCACAAAGTTCAGTAGCAGAAGTGGAGCGACGAGAGCAATCACTACCGACAGAAGCAGAAATTCGAGAGGCCGTTCGTCTCGCCAACCTAGCTCTGTATGACATCAATCAACAAAATGCCCGCTCTGGCAGCGGTCGCATGGGAACCACCCTCGTTTTAGTTTTGATTCAAGGGACAACCGCAGTAGTTGCCCATGTCGGTGACAGTCGGCTCTATCGCTTGAGCCGCCGCCAAGGGTTAGAGCAGGTCACTGTTGACCATGAAGTCGGCCAACGAGAAATTCAACGAGGTGTTGAACCAGACATTGCCTATGCTCGCCCCGATGCTTATCAACTGACTCAAGCTTTAGGGCCACGAGATGAAAACTTTATTAATCCTGATGTGCAATTCCTTGACCTGACTGAAGATACCTTGCTGTTACTCTGCTCAGATGGTCTCTCAGACCATGATTTGCTAGAGACCCACTGGCGTAGTCACTTAGAGCCTCTACTCAGCTCTCAGGCCAACCTAGAGCGTGGGGTGACTCAGTTAATCGATCTAGCAAATCAATACAATGGGCACGACAATATTACGGCGATCGCTATTCGCCTCAGAGTACGGCCTAATCTTGCCCAACTACGCCAATCTGCTAGTTGAGTCACAAGCCTAAAACATAGCTCTTACCTTACAATAAAAGCCTAGATTGCTACCTGTCGCGGCAAGGATTTCCCGATGTGGTTACCTTGACCTTATTAGACCTCCAAGCTCTGGTTCCCCCGCAACGCTGGTGTTTTGAGAACGAGTCAATGATTCGCATTGGCCGCTCTCCTGACAACCACGTAGTGCTCAATAGCACCCTTGTCTCTCGCTATCATCTAGAACTGCGACGAACAGACACGGCTGATCCCAACAGTTCCTGGGAAATAGTGAACCAAGGCAGAAATGGTACCTTCCTCAACGGAATTTTAGTAACCCAAGGGCTGCTGCTAGATGGGTCTGTGTTGCAGTTGGCTCAGGGTGGTCCTACGCTAAAGTTTCAAATTCAAACCACCACCGCTCAACCCCATCGTCCTGCGCTGCTGGGGTGTCCTCACTTGGGCAATCCGCCGGACAACCTTTTTTGCATCTACTGCGGGCAGCCTTTGCAAGTAGAGCGGCAGATTCGCCAGTATCAGCTTCTGCGTCCTCTAGGGCAAGGAGGCATGGGGACTACGTATTTGGTCTGGGACGCAGCTCAAGCTGCGATCGCTCAAACGGCTCAAGGCCAAGCCAAGCAATCGCCTTTGCGGGTGCTCAAGGAAATGAATGCTGATATGGCCACGATCGCTAAAGCGCAAGAATTATTTGAGCGCGAAGCCCGAATCTTGCAAACTTTACGTCACCCTGGGATTCCACAATTCTTTGATTACTTCGTGGAGGGTGGCAGCAAATACCTGGTCATGGAAATGATCCAGGGGCAAGACTTAGAAAAACAAATTTATCAGCAAGGCCCGGTGAAACTCAGCCAAGCCCTAGAATGGATGATTCAAACCTGTCAAGTTCTGGACTATATACATAGCCAGCACCCTCCCATCATTCACCGAGATATTAAGCCTGCGAATTTGATGGTGCGCCATCACAACCAACAAATTGTGGTATTGGACTTTGGCGCGGTTAAAGAATTTGGCACCCCGTTGGGCACCCGAATTGGAGCAGAGGGCTATAGTGCTCCAGAGCAAGAGCGAGGGCACCCCGTTACCCAATCGGATTTGTATGCGATCGCTCCAACTTTAGTATTTCTGATCACCGGAGAACCTCCCTATGGGTTCTATCGGAAGCGAGGCTCTGAGTACCGCTTTCGACCCGAAGGAATTCCCACGCTTACACCCCGCTTACAAGCGGTGCTGGAACAAGCCACTCACCCGAAAGCAAGCGATCGCTACCAAACAGCCCTAGAATTGGCACAAGCGTTGGCTAGGTGTCTTTAGTCGATTGCTCTTCGCCTATCAGTCTTTATTTATCAATCTTCGTCCCAAGCTTCAACCTCTAATAGGTCGTTGACTGGATCTTGCATAGTGAAGTCGTAAGCTTGGAGTTCTTGCTTCCAGTAGGGCCACTCGTCGCCATAAAGAAAGGCAATTTTCCATATGCTGTCCGTTGGTTTAATCAGATTCGACTCCACCAGCGAGCGCACCTGACGCTGCAACTTCACCATCGGCTGAATAACCTGTTGGTTCATAACACTTTTCGTCATCGATAAATTTTGCAAATACTTCTAATCAGCAACTTCCCAGATAAAATCAGCACCTACGCGTAGATCTCCGTGCTGAGGGAAAGTCTTATTCCAATTTCTTAATATAGCACAAGTGTTAGAAAGCGCCAGCCCTTAGCGAAAAATTTTCAAGTGACCTAACTTAATTGGCAATCGCAGTATCTTCTGGATAAGTGCGAGTGCTGGGAGCCAGTGTAATTAAGTCTTCGATATTGAGGAGCATGGTGCTACAAATAGCGTCTAGCGGTAGGTCATTGGGATCGCGACCAAAGGGATTCTCAATTTCGATGCCAATTTCTTCAATACCAAACAAAGTAAAGCTAATCAGCGCCACGATGGGGCCTGTAAACCAGCCAATCTCTCTCACAAGGGGGAAGGGCAACAAGAGGCAATAAATTAGTAGCAACTGTTTTAAGTGAATGGCATAAGCCAATGGGATCGGAGTTTTAAGAATCCGCTCGCACCCCCCTAAGGCGATAACCATTTCATCGAGTAGCCGATGCATATTAGCCAGTTGGTAAGGGTTCAGGCGATCGCAACTGAATTGGTCTTGGAGATAATCCCCAATCCAGAAGGCAACCTCTAGCGGGGGATGGTTCATTTCCTGAAGCTTGAGGTATTGCGATCGCTGCATCAAAGGCTCTAGTTCGCTGTTAACGGGTTCTTGGCGCAGATGCAGTTTAGTGGTTACGGCGAAAGCAACGAGTAGGCGTAGAGCCGCAACTTTGTTGGTACGGTCTTGCGGACTTTCCTCCACCACCCCAATCCAAATTTGACGGGCCAGATTTCGCACCGTATTGACCAGACTACCCCAGCACTTACGCCCTTCCCAGAAGCGCTCGTAGGCAGTGTTTGTCCGAAACACCAGCAACAAGCCCAGGACAATGCTAGGAATTACATTGGCAAAAATTGGCTGGGCGACGGGTAAACCGAAGTAAAACAAAATAGAAATGAAAACGCCAAAAAAACCACATAATAGGGTGCGAGGAAAGACAGACGGAATGACTGAACCTTTAAGCTGCAAAGCCATTCGCAGCCAACGTCGCTTTTCCATTGCCATGCAGCTTTAACGTTGTAATAGTTACATCCAGCTAGTCTACCCGTTCTAACTGCCAAAGAATCTGGTTGCCTTCCCGACGCACCCGTGAGACCACCCAGTTGCGCCAAACCCAGTTATCACCTCGGCTGGTGACGGCGCTGGCATTGACATCCATTAAGTCTGCCAACTCGGAACTACTAATTAGATAGCCTTGCTTGGCGATCTCATCTGAGATGCGGAGCGTTTCAATTAAGTTGCGGAGTTGGGCAACGCGAACCTCGCGGGGCAAGTTATCGAGGTTTTCTACAGGAGCGGGGGCAATGGAATCGGTCATGGTCACATCCATCGTAGAAAGCTCAGCAAGATTGACACTGGATTGTACGGTGTTGGGGCTAGCAATGTCAGTTGTGTCTGATTCAGATGTGGTAGTTGTGGGCAACCCTGAGGCTGTAGTCGCGACTAAGGCTAATTGTCGATCTTTCGCATCATGAGAAGCATTATGAGAGTTGGATGTTTGCGGCGATCGCTGCTTGAGGGCAACGGGCTTGCCTAAGGAAAAGCTACGAGCGATCACATCGCAGCGCTCATTCCCTACATCTCCGGCATGACCGCGAACATATCGCCACTCTACCTGTTTCGAGTTCAGTTCATCTAGGGTTTGCCACAAATCTTGGTTCAAAACGGCTTTGCCTTGCGCGGTTTTCCACCCTTTTTTCTTCCAACCTGCGACCCATTTGGTCACGCCGTTCTTGACGTATTCGCTATCGGTGTAGAGGGCGATCGGTTCTGACTGTTTGGCGGTGGCAAGAAATTCTAAAGCGGCGATCGCGGCTTGCATTTCCATGCGGTTGTTGGTGGTCGCTGCTGCTCTGCCGCCGAGTTCTTGCAGTGAGCCGTCGGTGAAGTAAACGACAACGCCCCAACCCCCAGGCCCAGGATTGCCAGAGCAAGCTCCATCGGTGTAAATGCTTTGAATTTTGGCAGAGTCAGGCATGAGAAACGCACAACGCAAAGGATGATCTTAATCGAAGATCTGACCAATTCTGAACAATAGAGATGGGCGATCGCACCCCACCTGATCTTCTATCGCTCTCTTGCCGTTTGGCTTAAGGGAATCTCGATCACAAGTTCGGTGCCTTCGCCGGGAGCTGAGATGCACTTCAGATTGCCACCGTGTTTCTCAGTGATGATGCCATAGCTAATTGATAAACTTAAGCCAGTACCTTTGCCGATCGCTTTGGTTGTAAAGAAAGGATCGAAGAGCCGAGACTGGAAATGCAGTGGAATTCCTGGCCCATTATCAGCAATGCTAATTTGCACTTGTTGATTTTCTGTCATCCGGGTGCGAATGCGAATGGTGCTAGGCTTTGGTTCTCGCGTGGCTAAGGGGTGTTGCTTGTCATACTCCTCTAAAGCATCGATCGCATTGGTCAGAATATTCATAAACACTTGGTTGAGCTGCCCCGCATAGCATTCCACCAAGGGCAAATCGCCGTAATCTTGCTCAATTTGGATCACAAACTGGTCAGACTTCGGCTTTAAGCGATTTTGCAAAATCATCAGCGTACTTTCCAGGCCAGTATGAATATCAATCGCTTTCATATCCGCCTCGTCCATGCGCGAAAAGTTTCGCAAAGCTAAGACAATTTTTTGAATTCGCTCTGTGCCTACCTGCATCGAATTCAGCAATTTGGGTAAATCTTCAACCAGAAACTCCAAGTCGATCGTGTCGATCTCAGCCTCAATCTCTGACACCGGATGCGGATAATGTTTTTGGTAAAGTCGAATTAAATCGAGCAAGTTTTGGGTGTAATCATCAGCATGGCGCAGGTTGCCATGAATAAAATTCACGGGGTTATTGATCTCATGGGCCACCCCTGCCACCAGTTGCCCTAAAGAAGAGAGCTTTTCGGTTTGAATGAGTTGAGCTTGGGTTCTTTGCAATTCCCGCAGCGTCTTTTCTAGGGCTTGGTTCTGCTGTCTAGATTGCGCTTCTGACTGGCGCAGAACTACTTCAGCTTGCTGACGCTCCGTGATGTCTCGCAAAATCACTACATACTCTCTGAGTTGAGAATTAACGCGATCGCTAACGGAAACATCTAACAACTTGGTTTGGGCAGCCTGTATCAACCTTTGCTCACTGCGAATCGCCCAATGCTGCGGATACTCAGCTAGACCCGCCAAATATTGGCTCAAAGGATGCCCTAACACCTCTCGTGGCTTCATTTCGAACAAACCTGTAGCGGCTGGGTTCAAGCGCTGAATCACCCCAGCTTCATCTACGACCACGATGGCATCTTGAGCAATATTAAAGAAATGCTCTGCCGCTTCCTGCGCTTCCATCACCTCTGCCACTTGTGGCAAACTAGTCCAGCAAGCGATCGCAACTCCGACAAAGGCGATCGCCAGCAGCAGTACCACAAACAAATTGGCATTACTTTCAAAAGCAATACCATCCAGTAAAGCCCGCACTCCCCAACCAATCGTCAGCGCACTACAAATGAGCAAGATCAGAACACAGATCTGCGTCAGCATCAAGTCTGAGACTTGCCGATTGGGCCGCCTTTGATAGCGCCGTATCCACCATTCCGCTCGTAACCCAGGAATTGCTGTCCGACGTAGCCCTTGATCCAGTAGCAAAATACTGATGGGCAACAGCAGCCCCATAAACAGGTCTTGCCCATTCCAGGCCAGCCCCCCTATCACTAACACCAAAGCTTCTACGATGCAAAAGACCAGAGACCAGCGCGGCCACAAGGCTTCTGGATGTCCTTGCCGTAGCCACATGCCCAAATGAATGCCAATCATGCTGCTCAGGTAGCCTGTCCCCGTCACCATGACCACTCTGGTCACATCTCCCCAGATCAGGCAGGCCACACTCAAAAGCCCTGTAAAAGCCAAACTCGGCCCCAATACACCCCGCCGAGAAACCACCCCGAACACAGGAGCCAAGTAGCCATCTAAGGAAAGTTGATATAAAACTCGCGGCGCATTAGAGACAGCAGTCGCAGAACTGAGTAAACATCCAGAGGCGATTAGAAAGGTGACTAAAACTTGGGCTTTTTGACCCCAAAAAGGTTGAGCCGCTGCAACTAAATTCAAAAAGGCGCTGTCTCCCACGCCTGTTGCAGGGGTCAAGCGCATCAGAACCCAGGAGCCACCGATATAAACAATGGGTAGAAACCAAGCTGCAAACGACAACCATCGCAGCGTAGAAGCAGGACGACGGCTATCTGCCACAAAAGAAGAAGCAGTCTCGCAACCATACACCGCATAGATCGCCACAAAAACCCACTTAGTCCAATCTCGCAGATCCAAGCTAGACCACTCTGTTGGCAACAGCCCTGGCGTATTGGGAGCGAGGGTTAACCAGCCACAGCCTTGGACACAAAACGCCAACAAGAAACCAATAGCGGGTAGCACAAAAAATAGATGCAGAATGCCTAAAGCCCGCGTGCCACTGAAGGCCACAATAAAGGGAATAGCTGTAAAAATTATTTTTAGAGCGGTTTCTGGACAAACCAGACCCAGCGGTTCTAAGTTAGTTTTGATTAAATCGGTCAGAATGATGGCATTCATAGCGGGCACCGATACCCAACCCAGCCAATAGCCGATCGCTACATATTGAGCTAAGCCCGGATAATGCTTCAGGAGCCGAGTTGTATAGTTGGGCGTCCCACCCGAAACGTCGGGCCAGCGAGTGCCCAAATGCTTCACCTGGAGATTTAGCATCACACCCACAAGGGCAGTGGGTATCCACACCCAAAGGGCTTGGGGACCTAAGGCTAGATGCATAGCAGGAGCCGTCCCTAACCACAACAGCAGCCCACTAAGGCCAAATCCCCCTGTTTCGAGAGAACTCAGACTACGGGTGAGGCGAAAAGAGGCATTTAAGCTGGGATCGGTACGACCAGAACTGTCCATGAAACACTGCTTAATCAACAGGCGAAACATCTAGGTAGTGTTCCCTAAGCTCGCAAGCCCCAACATGAAAGTTGTCAAAGAAACTTAATTTAGTTGCTTGCCACTGCGATCAAAATGAGATCAAAACTGGTAGCTATTCTAAGCGGGGCGATCGCACCTCTCACACAATCTCGAAATCACCACGATAAAATAAACTAAAACGCTTGTACTACTAAACTCTTCAAACCATCTTCTGTGGCTTACCGTTTGGCCACACGGAAACCTTACGCTCAAACTGTAGGATTGCAGTGGTTAGAGTATAGAACTCTATATAATATCTGCTCTGCCCTTACCGCAAATTTTGACTCCAGAGCTTTGGGACTGCCCTTAAATCGATGCCCTACGAACCGCTACACCACAAATATCGTCCCCAAACTTTTGCAGAACTGGTGGGGCAAGAAGCGATCGCAACCACGCTGACCAACGCGCTACGACAACAGCGGATTGCACCTGCTTACTTATTCACCGGGGCTAGGGGAACGGGTAAGACCTCCAGCGCTCGAATTTTGGCTAAATCGCTGAACTGCCTGCAAAGTGACGCACCCACAGAAACTCCTTGCGGCAAATGTGAAGTCTGCCGTGCGATCGCCAACGGTTCCGCCCTAGATGTCATTGAAATCGACGCAGCCAGCAACACCGGGGTAGACAATATTCGCGAGTTGATCGAGCGATCGCAATTTTCACCTGTCCAGTGCCGCCACAAAGTTTATGTGATTGACGAGTGCTTAACTGGAGACTCGCTCGTTCAAACCAGTGAAGGACTGATGCGCATTGATAATCCTGAGATTCAGGGCAAACAAGTTCTCAGCTACAATGACCAAACCGGAGCCTGGGAATTCAAAAAAGTCTTGCGCTGGTTTGATCAAGGCGTCCACCCCACATACTTGATCAAAACTACTAACCGAGAAATCCGCTGTACCGGAAATCACCTGATTCGGACAGATCAAGGATGGAAACCAGCCGCCGAACTACAGCCAGGGATGAAAATCTTCTCGCCCAACCCAGCGCAAGATTACAGGCCAAATGGGCAGAGTTGGAGCCACTCAGACCAGAATGCGGTTGTGGCTGTGGCGAAAAATTGGCCATCCCCACGATCGCTCGCAAAACCAGCGTCGAGTACATCCAACGCTATTGGCAGAAACACCCTACAAAACAAAACCACTACAAGGTCCTTAGTCTCACAGAGAAACTCGCAGAACTGGAAAACTCTAGACCCTGCTGTGCTTGTGGATGCGGCGAGCAACTCGAAATTCCGCACTACATGCTCACGCGATCGCAACCCGCAACCGTTGCAGGTGTCAAAAACCATTGGCAGCGGCACCCCTATAAGCAAGGCCACGGCATCTGGGCAACTCGCACCCACAACTTCATCAACAACCTCGAACCCTTATCTCCAGACACCTTGGGCCTTATCTACGGCACCTTACTGGGTGACTGCTCCATCACCTACCCCAACCGCCACAGCAGATTCCCTCGCTTGGCCTGGACTCACGGCATCCCACAACAAGCCTGGTTGGAATACAAAGCTGAGCGATTGGCAGGATTACGCCCCAAACTCAGAACCGCAACCAATCGAGGGTATGGGCAGCAATCAGCCTGTGGCAGTACTGCCTGTCACCCCCAACTCGCAGAAGTTTTTCAGGTCGTCAAACCGTCGGACAACCAGAAACAAGTTTCTCAAAACTGGCTCCAGCGACTCACTCCTGAAGAATTGGCTTGGTGGTACATGGACGACGGATCACTTACTCTCACCCCTCAAGGTAGCCCTCAAATCCAGCTCCATACAGAAGGTTACTCAGCCAACGAAAATCAACTCATTGCCGAGTGGCTTACGGAAAGCGGCTACCCAGCCAAGGTTAGAAGTTACACAAGAGCCAGTAGAGGCACAATCTACTACTACTTGGCAACGGGAGCAGATACTAGCCGCAAGTGGCTCTCAGACTTACAGCCGTACGCCATCCCATCAATGGAGTACAAATTTGGAGCAGGTCAAGTCTGTCCACCTCGTTGGTGCTGAAGCGGTTTACGACATTGAGGTTGAAGACAACCACAACTTTGTGGCAAATGGACTGCTGGTTCATAACTGCCATATGCTCAGTACCGCCGCATTCAACGCACTGCTGAAGACATTGGAGGAGCCGCCCGATCGCGTGGTGTTTGTGTTGGCGACGACCGATCCGCAGCGGGTGTTACCCACCATTATTTCGCGGTGTCAGCGGTTTGACTTTCGGCGGATTCCGTTAGAGGCGATGGTGCACCACCTAAGCGCGATCGCCCATAACGAATCGATCAATATTGCTCCCGATGCGGTGCAACTGGTAGGTCAGATCGCTCAAGGTGGGTTGCGCGATGCCGAGAGCTTGTTAGATCAACTGAGTTTGCTAGAAGGGCAAGTAACGGTTGAGCGAGTCTGGGATTTAGTAGGTGCAGTTCCAGAGCGGGACTTGTTGGCTTTATTGCAAGCGATCGCCACCAATGACCCTGCCCAGGTTCTAGATGGGGCACGCCATTTAATGAATCGGGGTCGAGAGCCTCTGATCGTGCTGCAAAATTTAGCCAGCTTTTACCGTGACCTACTCATTGCCAAAACTGCGCCGAGCCGAGGAGATTTAGTTGCAATTACCCCACCGACTTGGGCGCAATTGTGCCAGTTTGCTCAACAGTTACCGATCGCCCTAATTTTAGAAGGGCAAAAGTATCTCCGAGCGGCAGAGGTGCAGATTAAAAACTCGACTCAGCCCCGTCTGTGGCTAGAAGTCACGTTGCTGGGTTTGTTGCCTTCTGAGTTGGGAGTAGAACCGCCCGTTGTGACTGCTGCTCCTGTTGCACCCCAATGGGTTCCCACTCCAGTAACCATTCCACCCGCCACAACATCCTCAGCTCCCTTACCCGCCAAAACAACAGCCAGCTCGTCTAATGGCAAAACGCCCAGTGTGGCTAGTCAGTTGCAGCAATTGTTGAGTCAAGTTGCTAGTAAACATCAGCTCTCTACGCCAGCGGCAGACTTGGAAATACTAGCAGGTGCGATCGCCCAAGCTCTTGTGCATGATCCGGACTTTCGCAGTGCCTTGATTGCATTGATTTCTGCCCCTCAGCCCACTGTTGCATCAATTTCAGAAACGGTAGAAACCAGCAGTCATATTCAAGCGGCAGTTGTAGCTGAAACTGTAGTTCATGCAACCACTCAGAACGGCAAAGCCGAAGTAGTGGAAACAAGCCATGTAGAAGTTGATGAAGCGATCGCCGCGATTGAAACCAGCACAGTAGAATTCAGCGAACCCGCAAAGCCAACTGAAGCCTTTGACGAACCTGTTTATCAGCCAGAAGCAGAAGCTGATGAAGTCGCAGACAACGGAATACCAGCGGCTGAAGCGGTACCAGCACTGAACTTAGAGCAATTGTGGCAAAAAGTTTTAGGTTGCATTGAGCTTCGGGGGACACAGGCTTTACTGGGGCAACAGTGCTACTTGCTAGGACTCGATAAACAGCAAGCCAAGGTTGGGGTGCGATCGCAACCTCTGATCAAGATCGCTCAACGCAGTTTGCCAATCGTGGAGGAAGCCTTTCACAAAGCTGTAGGTTATTCTGTCAAAGTATCTTTAGTCGTAGCCACAGCCGCTGAACCTGCACCTGCCATCCCAGCAGCTCCTGAGGGTCATGCTCAACCCTCTGCGGCGATCGCACCACACCCCCCTCGATTAGTAGAAAGAACACCACCGAACAGCTCTCAAGCGCTAGAGGCAAGGCCACAAAGCGCTAGTTCTCCTGTCGTTGCTCCCGAAACAAATCACTCCCAGTCGTCCCCACCTGCCTCTACAGCGGCTACTCCACCAGAATCGATTACCCCAGTAGATGCGATCGCAGCAATCGACCCTCCATCGCTGCAAAACATTCCTTGGCAAGAAGAAGACGAAGTGACACGAGCCGCCAAGCGACTAGCAGAGTTCTTTGGGGGTAAGGTCGTGGATTTAGAAAGCGGTTGGACTTCTGACGGTAACGAGTTAGTCGTCGCGCCCCCAATCAGCGAGTGGGATGAAACCGACTCAGGCGCAGAAGCAGATGAAGTACCCTTCTAAACGAAAAGCGGCTGGCTCCACACCAACCGTTTTCAGAAATCCATTTGCAGCGATCTAGATAGCGATCGCCCTTGAGGCTGCTTAGGTTTGCTCCGGTAGATCTAGCCAAACTTCATCTTCAGCACCCTGATGGATGGTCTTGATCCACTTCAAGCGCTTCGGTCGCACTGAAATACGCGCTGTCGTACTAGCTACAACCACCAACCAATGGAACATATAGACCGTTCCTTGCAAAGATTGAGACAGTCTCGTCCAGAAAGAAGCGTCTAAATTTGCCTGAGCCTCCACTGGAGTTGCAGCTAGTTTAGGTTGTTGGTAGCGGCGCAAACCGACAAACATGCCCATAAACGAGAGCATCACCGTCAAGCTAGCCAGTGGGCTGAGGAGGGGTGAGCTATTACGAGCGATCGCCATCAACAAGTCGGGTACGGAAGCTGTCGGCAAAATATACTGGATCAGCCAAAAAACGAATAAATCAAACGTCTTTCGAGGGCTGAGCCGACGATTGCGAGCCAGGAAACGCCAGTAATCTAAATACCGTTGATAACCACCTTCTGCCCAACGATTGCGTTGATGCCAAAGCGCTAGCGATCGCGTCACCCCTTCTTCGTCAACCGCAGGCACTGCCAGAAAATCAATGTCCCACTGATCGAGGTGTAAGCGGAAGGTGAGGTCTAGGTCATCCGTAATGGTTTCCTCGTTCCAACCACCACACCGCTCTAGGGCTAAGCGCCGGACAAACTGACCATTTCCCCGCAATTCGCCAATGCCACCAATGGCAATCCGTTGTTCTTGAAAAAAGGCATCCAATGCCATTTCAATCGATTGCCCTTGAGTCAAGAAGTTGGTGCCAGCATTCGCGATCGCCTTTCGTACCTGCACCGCGCCCACTTGAGACCGTTGGAACAGAGGCAACACCCGCTTCAGCAAGTCCTGAGACACCTGTGCATCTGCATCAAAGACAGCCAGAATTTCCCCTTGGGTTAAGGGTAAAACCTGATTCAAGGCTCCCGACTTGCCACCGCCCGCGCCTGCCGCGCGGTGCAGAACCTTAAGTTGTGGGTACTCCCTGGCCAACTGATCGAGCAAAATTGGGGTGCGATCGGTGCTGCTGTCATCAATCACCCAAAGCTCATAGCGATCGGCTGGATAGTCTAGATTACACAGCGTCTTGACCAGCTTGCCAACCACTACCTCTTCGTTTTTAGCTGCCACCAGCAAAGAAACAAAAGGCCAATCTGCTTGATCCGCTTCGGCTAGAGGTTTTGGAGCTGGTAGAGGTCGAGCCAGCATAATCCGCAGAGCGTGGATTCCCACCACTGTGGTTAAGCCAATTACAACCCAAATGCCCCAAGAAAATAAATGGAGGGCGATCGTGCCACTCCAAACCATTGTGAGCGTAAAAGCTGCTTTCCGTCGCCGCCCTCTAAAACCCTTATAAGAGGGAGTTTCTAGATCCTCTTCTACCTCCGATAAGTCAGTCAAAAGAGAGCCAAGGGACTCAAGCTCGCTGAAGGAATCGTTTCCGGGCCAGGAATTCTCCCGCATAGGTTATTTGATTCAACCACCAATATTTATCGACACCCTTGAAGAAGCTGGGAATGAGATAGCACCAAACCGTACAGCCTTCACATACAGACAGTTTTCCCTGCGACTGGCGATATTCCTCTACCACCTCATTTTGGCGATAGAGTTCATACAGCCGTCCCTCAATTGGGACACCCGTTTGAGAAAAGTGATAGCAGGGTAAGAGCAATTTGTCGTCGGGTGAAATAGCGATTACAGCATCCACCGCTTTACAGCGAGGATTTTTGGTGTCATTACCACCAGCCTCAATAAAAGCCAGTGCAGCCTTATTGTAACCAACATTGTTAAATTTCTTAGCAGCCGCTTCGATCGCTGCCACCATATCAGGCGTTGGGTTTTTCTTATCGTTATAGTTGCTGTGAGCGGTGAAAGCAGGGTTGAGCCAAACACGCGCCCCTAACTGAAGGCCCAGTTCACCCACTTCGCCAATTCGCTCATAATTTTGAGCTGTTACAGTGTGGTTGAGCACCGGATGCTCTCCCAAGGAATGAGCGAGTTTGACTGACTCGACAAGAGTGTCAAAAATCCTT
This sequence comes from Trichocoleus desertorum NBK24, assembly GCF_030409055.1. Lineage (GTDB taxonomy): Bacteria > Cyanobacteriota > Cyanobacteriia > FACHB-46 > FACHB-46 > Trichocoleus > Trichocoleus desertorum_B. Next base: position 1,582,311 of record NZ_CP116619.1, read on the forward strand.
ACACCCCTCGATTGGTCATGGGTGTCAGCATCGCCCCCATCCAGTGAAAAATTGAGAAAATCAACCAGACCTTGAATCTCTTTCGCTTTTTTAGGATAGAGAATCGTGTTGGTCGTCATGCTGGTCTGGAAACCCTGCCGCTTTGCTTCCGTATAAATCTGCGCTACATCGGCTCGTAGCAGTGGTTCGCCACCCGTAAAGTCTACATACCGCACTCCCAAGCGTCGCAGATCTTGTAGATTGTGCTGGATGGTCTCAAAACTCGCTTCTTGAGGCGGCTCTAATGCCCAGATATCACAAAAGTGGCAACGGGCATTGCAGCGGTAGGTCAGGTAGTAATTTGCAACCAGAGGTGCCATAACTTTAATTCTGAAGCAGGTATTAAGTATCAGAATAGGCAATCTTGCTTCCAGATGCGGAAAAAATTCAGCAGGGGCATCTGGAATCTGGAGAATGTTCGCCTGGATCGAAACGTTTGAATCAAAGTGGGTAAGGTCAACTCAGAATACTACAGCAAAGCCATAATTAACTGCCAGCTCTGCCGTAATTAGACCGTAATTAGGTAGCGTCTTGGTCGAGTTGTGAGCCAAGTCAACGAAGAGTGGTTGTTAGAAGTGTTTAAATACTGAGAGGAATCGGGAATACTATCTACTGGCAGTCCTCCACTTATCCAAGAAATTTTCTGGGTATATTGTCTGCCACGGGGTTTGAATAGAAGCCGAAATTAAGGAAAATTCGAGCATGGCCATCGAACAACTCCAGCCAGCTGCTAGCCGGGATGTCAACGTCTACATGCCCTACTATCAGGGCAACAAGCGAAATGTGCTGCCCCTTGCCATCAGCCTTTATCAAAAGGGAGCTTTAGAAGGACAGCGCAAAATTGAGGGTGGTGACGGGATTCCGTTTATTGCTACTTGGAACGTATCTATGTTGCCCGCAGACTTAACTCGCTGCCGTATGCAATTTGAAGGCAATGCTGAACTGAGCTACGAAGTCACAATGGCTAACTTTGAGTTTGTCGATTGCTTGATTGACTTGCTGATGACCTTTAAGCGCAGTCGCAATGCTGATTTCTCGCAAGCCTTTTACCGTAAGCTTTTGCGCCTAGAAGACTAACCTAATTTCAGAGTTGGGGAATGTATCACCCTACAATGAAGGGGATAGCAAGCGAAGTTCAAAGCGGTTAATTCAGGAGTGAGGACGTGCCAAAGTCCCCGAAGTATTTGTTAGTCGGATCAACGGAAGCTTACAGTGGTAAGTCAGCCATGATCCTGGGTGTGGCTTACCAATTGAAGGAGCGAGGGCTAGACATCGCCTATGGTAAACCTTTAGGCACCTGCTTAAGCGAATCTCGAACAGATGCGCTGGATGAGGATGTGCGGTTCTTCTCTCAAGTCCTGAAGTTGCCTGAAAATCGCTTGCAGCCGACGTTACTTGCGCTGGACGAACAGACGGTGCAAAACCGCTTGCAGGGGCTGGATCGAACGAACTACCGCCAAACCCTCAACCAATACTTACAGATGCAAGGAGGGGACCTGGTGCTTTTGGAAGGGCCAGGTACTTTAGAGGAGGGGAGTCTATTTGATCTCTCTCTGTCTCAAGTAGCAGAAACCGTTGATGCGGCTGTGTTGCTGGTGGCTCGTTGTCACTCGTTGTTGCTAGTCGATGGCTTGCTGGCTGCTAAAGAGAAGCTGGGCGATCGCCTGATTGGGGTATTGATTAACGACATTCCCAAGGAGCAGCTAGAGACGGTGGACAAGGTGGTGCGGCCCTTTTTAGCACAACACGAAATTCCCGTACTAGGGCTATTTCCACGCAGTGATTTGCTGCGGAGTGTCAGTGTGCGCGAACTGGTGCATCAGCTCAATGCGGAAGTGCTCTGCCGAGGCGATCGCTTAGATCTGATGGTAGAAAGCCTGACGATCGGGGCGATGAATGTCAGCTCTGCTATGAAGTACTTCCAGAAAGCGCGAAATATGGCAGTAGTAACGGGAGGCGATCGCACGGATATTCAGCTTGCCGCCCTGGAAACCTCGACGCAATGCCTGATTTTGACTGGGCATTTGCCGCCTACTCGCACCATTATTAGTCGGGCAGACGATCTAGAAATTCCTATTCTCTCGGTGGATCTCGATACGCTAACCACGGTAGAAATTATTGACCGCGCTTTTGGTCAGGTACGCCTGCATGAGCCGATCAAGATGCAATACGTTCAGCAAATGGTGGCGGAGCATTTTGACATTGACCAGCTCATGGCGAAACTGAATCTAGAACCCGCTGTAACCGTACAGTAAGTTTTAAGGTTTAGGCTGGGTTCCAGGTGCCGTGGAAGCCCAAGGGAATGATGCTAAGCAATGCTAACCGACAAATTGGAGCCTCATTGAGGCGATCTCTAGCGAAAATTTGGACTTCACTGCGATCTGCTTTGCTATCAAACACCACAGTTAGAATCCAGCCTTGGTCAGGATTCTCGCGATCAGGAGCGTAGATGGGTTCGGTGGGGTAGCAGCGATCGCCTAAATCTGCGGTCATGAGTTGCCCAGTTTGGTGATCAAAACGAGCGATCGCCCCAAACATTTCTTGGCTAATATCCGCACCAAGATGATGAGCGGAGAGATAGGTAAAGCGAGAGGCTTGCCCAACTTCTTGGGGATTCACCACGGGAAATTCGCAGCCGCGATCGAGCAGTTCTGTCATGGCTAAAACCTTACCTGACTCAGGCTGGAGTCGGAGTTGCCATAAAGTGCCTTGAGCGATCGTGTGGGTCTGTCCAGTTGCGACTTCTTGTAGATACTGATTCGTTCGAAAATCTGCATAGCGAACCATATCTACGACAACTGCGCCATCGGTATCTACGTAGCCATTGCCAAAGTGCCACTGATACCAAGGATCTGCTTCACCACGGCTCACTACGGCAAGAGTCTCCCGATCCAGCACTAAAATTTGGGTGCCTAGCTTGGGCTTCCAGGTCAGGGCATCGCTGTAGCTTTGCAGCTTTAGCAAGACAGAGAAGGGATTAAGCCGCACAGGAGGGATGCAAAACACCAAATACGGCCCTGCTAGGACAAAGTCGTGAATTAAGGGAAAACCATCCAGGGCGATCGCGTTGTGCTGGCGAATCTGGCCTGTTTTGTCACTGCGATAAACGTGCAGCATGCCTGTTTTGCCATAACCCACCCCAAAGTTAAAAATCTCGCCAGTTTGTGGGTCACGTTTGGGGTGAGCCGAATAGCGCTTTTCCCCACCCAATTGACCCAGGCTCTCTATCCCCAGGGTTTCTAGCGTTTGAAGATTTAGGGCATGAGGCTGTCCCCCTTCCCACAGCGCTAAAAGTTTGTCTGACAGAGCCAGCACCGAGGTATTCGCAGCATTTTTTGTTCCTTGCGTCAGCCGATTCCAGAGGGAACCTGAGGGCATGGTGCCATAGCCGCCATAGAGCAAACGGCCTGCTTGAGCTTCTGCTTGGTAATCGGCGGTCTGAACAAAGCGGTAGACTCCGGTCGCTCCCCCATCCCTAAAATGGACACCGAGAATTGCGCCATCGCCATCAAACCAATGCTGGGCATCGTAGCCACCTCGTTCTAGTCGGGCGGGGCCATTACGATAGAGCGAACCCTCTAATCCGGGAGGAATGGTGCCCGAAATTACGGTTAAGGGTGTGAGATTAAATTCTTTAACAGGTTGGGCGATCGCATTCGTGCTCGTTGCTGGAATCGCCTTAGACCAAGATGCTTGAGTTTGCGTCGGTTGGGCCGTACTAACCATAAGACAGTTACTCCGGGGTTGAAATGGCTGAAACCTGAGCTTCGGGCTTTAAGGGTAACGGATTCGCGGGTTGATTGCATTCATGCGATCGCGCCTAAATTGACTCCAGATATATCTTCGCAAAAGCATTGGACTAGGAGGCAGATCGGCTGGCTTAGTGAAAGAAAGCGATGCAGCAACTTAGTTGAGTTATGTACGACTTAGGTGCACAGGCAGCTAAATCAAGGTTCTGTCTGGTAAAATAGCGAGGTTGTTCAGCCTGAGACTGGCTTTGAGTCAATCGATAGATCTGCCTAAAGTAGACGATTTTTTACAAGAGCTGGCGACCATTCAGCAAACAGGGTCTAAACGCATCGCCTTGCTGGGGTCACGTCACGTTCCGATTACTCATCAACACTTAATTGAAATGATGAGTTATGCCCTGGTGTTGTCCGGTAATCGTCTCATTACCTCTGGTGCAACCGGAACCAATTCCGCAGCGATTCGGGGTGCCATGCGGGCTGATCCGAATTTGCTGACAGTCATTCTGCCTCAGAGCTTGGAACGCCAACCTCGCGAATCTCGCGAACAATTGGCCCAGGTGATGCACCTGGTAGAGAATCCGGAGAATGATAGTTTAACTTTGGCTGAAGCGAGCGCGCTGTGCAACCTGGAGATTGTTTCTCGCTGCCAGCAGCTCATTTGCTTTGCCTTTCATGACAGCCAAACGTTGCTCAAGACTTGTCAAGACGCTGAAGAGCAGCGCCGAATTATCACCCTGTTTTACTTTGACTAACGCCTTGTTGAGGTAAACAATGTCTGTGCCATTGCCAGTTGCAGCACTTTTGCTTTATAGCATTGCCGGGGCTGCATTGCTTGTCTATGTTCCCTTCCTCGTCGTCGCTTATGGGCGGCTACAGGCTGGGTATGACCAGCGGGCTCCAAGAGCAATATTTGAGAAGTTGCCGCCTTACGCGCAGCGAGCAACTTGGGCGCACCAGAACTCATTTGAATCGTTTATGTTGTTTGCGGCAGCAGCATTGATGGCTTATGTGACGCAACAAGATTCAATCTGGGTGGCGGGAGCGGCGATCGCTTATTTGATGGCACGGTTGCTGTTTTCGGTGTTTTATATTCTAGATATTCCCCTGGCGCGATCGCTGATGTTTGGCATTGGTACCCTTTGTATTGCTACATTGATGGGCACGAGCTTGACTTCCCTGCATTAATCTAAAATTTGAACATTTAATATTCTTTGTGGTTCTATGGCTGCTACCTCTTCATTTGATGTTGTGAGTGATTTCGATCGTCAAGAGCTGGTGAATGCGATCGATCAAACAATTCGTGAGATCAAAAGCCGCTTTGACCTAAAAGACACCAAGACGACGGTCGAGCTTGGTGAAGACGTAATTACGATTAATACAGATAGCGAGTTTACGCTGGATGCAGTCCATACGTTGCTACAAACGAAATCTGCAAAGCGGAATCTGTCGCTGAAAATCTTTGACTATGGCACAGTGGAGTCGGCGAGTGGCAACCGAGTTAGGCAGGAAATTAAGTTGAAGAAGGGAATTAGCAAAGAGATTGCAAAACAAATTTCTTTACTGATTCGGGATGAATTTAAGAAGGTGCAAGCATCGATTCAAGGAGACGCGGTGCGGGTGTCTGCGAAGGATAAGGATGATTTGCAGGCAGTGATCCAACGGCTGAAGCAGGAAGATTTGCCTGTGGCTTTGCAGTTTAATAACTATCGCTAGTTGATAGAGTTTTTATCGTCTGAACCAGTTTAAGGAGTGAACTTGCAAAGCTCCACTTTTGATTTTGCACTGCCCTTGATTTAAGGATGGGTAAAGGGCGCGATCGCTAGACAGCCTGATTACTTGTCCTAAATTTTGATTAACGTTGATATTTAATGCTTTAGTTACTCTACTGCTGGAGTTGGAAATTTGAATGGCAGTATAAAATTTGTTGGCTTCTAAAGTGATCGCGGCACTACCATCCCATTAACCTAATTGAATGCAAGCAGGGCCGTTATAGTTACCTGGCAAACCCAGAGATGCTGAGTACCTTAAGGAATCGTCTGTGGCTTGAGTCAGCGCTGATGGGGCGATCGCTACAACCAAACCACCTGTCAATCCGATCAAAGTACTCAAAAATTTCACGTTGGCACCCTTAGAAAATTAGCTCATGCAGTAAGATTCCCGAAATCACAACACAAATTTTTGTTTAACAAGAATAAACAATGAACTTTTGATAAAAGCAGCGTAAAGCTCTAGCGGGGACTCTTTGACTACTTAGTAAATTGGAGCTTGAGATGAAAATCGAGCAATTTCATCACGTAGCAATTATTTGCTCTAACTATCAGAAGTCAAAGTATTTTTATGTAGAAATTTTAGGATTTCCGATTATTCAAGAAATGTTTCGGGCAGAGCGTAATTCCTATAAATTGGATTTGCGGGTGGGCGATCGCGACCAAATCGAGCTGTTTTCCTTTCCCGACCCTCCTGCTAGACCCAGCCGTCCGGAAGCACAGGGGTTGAGGCATCTTGCCTTTGAAGTGACAGATCTAGATCAAGCGGTTGCACACTTGGAATCCCAGGGAGTCGCTGTGGAAGCGATTCGTCTCGACCACTTAACTGGGAAGCGATTCACATTTTTTCAAGACCCTGATGGCTTACCTCTAGAACTGTACGAGCGTTAACTATCGTCATTTTGACAGGTCACATCAGCAGAGAATGGAAGCTCAAATTTTTCGGCAATACTTTCTAGAATCTGAGCTTCTTGAGGAGTAACACTTCCGTTCTTACAAGCAATTTTGCGGCTTTGGGTCAAGAGGGGAACCGCAAAATCGGGATTGAGCTGATTAAGCAGTAGATATAAAGGTTTGGGAGTTTGCAAGTTTTCGCCGATGGTTTTGAGAGAAGAAGGATGCAAATTGAGCGTTTTTAAGGTGGGTAGAATCTCGTCCCAAGAGCGTTTGTCGGTTCCTGCCAAAATCATATGCACCAAAACTTGATCCATAATCGCTTGCTGAGCGATCGCCACTTGCAGATACTCTTGGCTCGCTTGCTGCACTTCAGACAGCTTGGCATCTGAAAGATCTTCGTTGAGTTTGGCTTCGTAAAAGCGGCAAGCCGCATAACCTAGGGAGTAGAGCATGGCGGCATTTGCACTCGCGCCTACCAAAGCTCCAGCGATCGGTGTATTCCGCAGTAAGCCCAGCCCTAATTTGATCGCGCGACCACTCCCTAGAGCCACCCCAAAAATTGCTAGGATTTCCCCTTTACGAGCTGGATCACGGAGATCCAAACCATAGGCTGAGGCAATTTGATAGACCATTTCGGCCTGCAAAGCCATATTGGCTGCCAAGTCCACTGTCAATAGCGCTGTAGCAACCCCCGGAATCATACTAGTTGCCAAACCGACCCCACCCGCATACACCGCTTTCTGCACCATGAGGGTATGGGCAATTTGGCTAGGGGTATGGTCGGGGTGCTGGCGTCGCAAGTCCTGAACAGCAGCCTCGGCTTTCACTAAATCAACCTGATTGGTAGCATCTAGCAACCAACCCCAATTGAGACGAGTGCCAACCTTGCGTAACACTGGGTTATTGCCGACAAAAGCTGCGGCTTCTCCTGCCCCTTGCGTTGCCTGAGTCAAGAGCTGCTGAGTTTGTTTGACTGTGGCTTCACCCAGTTCCACGGCAGCTTTACCCGCCTGTAGGCCCGCTTGTAGGGTAGTGTGGGCGATCGCACCTCCAACTCCAGTTGCCGTGTTTCGAGCCGCTTTTCCGACTTGCGTGGCTCGGCTACCCACTGTATCTCCTAGATTGTGCAGATTGTGAGTCATAGCTGACCACAGCGAGGACTGCGGTTGGTTAGGATCTGTCACTTCTTGCCCGTCTATGGGTGATACCTCTACTATCGCTTCAGTTATCGCTTCGGTAGTAGGTAAAGCCTCAGGAGAGTTGGCGATCGCTTTCGGTTGAGTGGCTGGGTTCTGAGGAGTAGCATTAATGGGAGGAACAGAAGAATTGGCGGAATGATCAGTCATGATCAAGGGTGCTCCAGACAACTAAATACGCAAAACTGAGCATCGCTCTCACGACGGCTAGCTATATCGGCGACTCTCACAGATCTATTAAAGGTTGACACAGACTACCTTTTCATCTCCTTTGAGTCAGAAAAAGTCCCTGGTCTAATACTACTTGCGGTGGCTGGGTCGCTTTAGCAGCTTCTAATACACGACTGTCTAATTTCTGAGCAACTTGATCCACTGAAATCACAGGCTTGTCATCGTCAAGATACATAATCCATAGAAACGCACCCACTTGGTTTCGTCGGAAGACGACTAGTTCAATGCGGATTGGAATGCTTTGAATATTGCTCGTAAAGCCTAAACCTGCGATCGCATCCCCAATACCCTCTAAGTTCTTCAAAGCCCCGGTTTTAGAAATCTCAATACCTACCGAACCTTGCTGGAACCCTTGGGCAAATTCCTCTAGGAAATTAGCTTGACGGAGTTCGGTATCAAAAGCGGCCTGCGCTTCTGGAGTCGCTAGCAAGGTTGTAAAGCCCATGATGTATTGAAAATGCTCGTCTTCTTGGAAAACAAATAGGCTCTCAGGTTTATAGTCCCCGTCCGATAAGCTTTGGCTAAACTCAGCCAGGTCTGGCCCGGAAAGCGGCTGAAACTCAGTCGGCAAGTCCTGCAACATCAGAGTTGGTTTGCTAGTCTGCGCTTGAGTGACAACCACATCGACAGCAGCAAGGAGCGATCGCGACTGAACGTGGACTGGCAATGGAGTCGAAACTGAAGCTAGAAATGCCTTGTGAGTTTGAGCTTGAGCCGTTTGCCCTAGCCATAGACTGCTCATTAAAACCCAAACGACCGAGAGGACAGACTTTTGCATGTGCGGGAAACTCCCCTGCGCTACAACAGGTGGGTGAACAATATAAAAACAGCGATCGCGCTAAGTGGGTGCTCCTCAACCGCTCAGTTGCTTCTCAAGATACTTTTCTGGGTCTAGGCAGCACAGCCTTTCTTGTAAGCTACCTGTTGTTGTAGTTTCGCTTTACAATCTTTGCATCCTGTAAGTCCGAATTCAGAATCCAACAACGGTCTATCCCAGAATTTCTATGAGCATCGGATATCTTGCCCTCGTCCTGCACGCCCACCTACCCTTTGTCAGACACCCCGAAAGTGACTACGTTCTGGAAGAAGAGTGGTTATATGAAGCAATTATTGAAACTTACGTGCCCTTGTTGCGGGTATTCGAAGGCTTAAAACGGGATGGAGTTGACTTCAAAATCACCATGAGTATGACACCCCCGCTGGTGTCTATGCTCCGTGACCCCCTGCTACAAGAACGCTTTGATCACCACCTGGCTCAACTAGAAGAGTTATTACAGAAAGAAATTGACCACAACGAACACAACGGCCATATTCGCTATCTCGCCGAATATTACTCCAAAGAATTTAAGGAAGTTCGGCAAACCTGGGAGCAATACGATCGCGATTTAGTTAAAGGGTTTAAACAGTTTTTAGATAGCAATAACCTAGAAATCATCACCTGCGGCGCGACTCACGGCTACTTCCCCCTAATGAAGATGTATCCGCAAGCGGTGTGGTCGCAAATCAAAGTCGCGTGTGAGCATTACGAAGAAAACTTCGGCCAGCCGCCCAAAGGGATTTGGTTGCCAGAATGTGCCTACTACGAAGGCGTAGAACGGATGCTAGCCGACGCAGGGCTGCGCTACTTCCTCACCGATGGTCACGGGATTCTCTACGCTCGTCCTCGACCCCGGTTCGGTACTTATGCCCCCATCTTTACTGAAAGTGGGGTTGCTGCTTTTGGGCGTGACCACGAGTCTTCGCAACAGGTGTGGTCTTCCGAAGTTGGTTATCCTGGTGCAGCAGAATACCGTGAGTTTTACAAAGACTTGGGTTGGGAAGCAGACTACGACTACATCAAGCCCTACATCATGCCCAACGGCCAACGGAAAAACGTGGGAATTAAGTACCACAAGATCACCGGACGCGGGTTGGGCTTAGGGGATAAAGCCCTGTACGACCCCTATTGGGCCAGAGAAAAAGCGGCAGACCATGCCAGCAACTTCATGTTTAACCGTCAGCGCCAGGTGGAGCACTTGCACGGCCTCATGCAACGCCCCCCTATTATTGTGTCGCCCTACGATGCTGAGTTATTTGGGCATTGGTGGTACGAAGGCCCCTGGTTTATCGACTACTTATTCCGCAAGTCTTGGTACGACCAGCAGTGCTACGAGATGACCCACTTGGCCGACTACCTGCGCCTAAACCCCACTCAGCAGGTCTGCAAGCCGTCTCAGTCGAGCTGGGGCTACAAAGGCTTCCATGAGTATTGGCTAAACGAAACCAATGCCTGGATTTACCCGCACTTGCACAAAGCAGCGGAGCGGATGATTGAGTTGGGCAAACGGGAACCTGCAGACGAACTAGAGTGGCGTGCCCTCAACCAAGCGGCCCGCGAACTGCTGCTAGCTCAATCCTCTGACTGGGCTTTCATTATGCGGACAGGGACAATGGTGCCCTATGCCGTCCGGCGGACGCGATCGCACTTGATGCGCTTTAACAAACTCTACGACGACCTCAACCAAGGCAAAGTTGATTCTGGCTGGTTAGAAAAAGTGGAGGAGATCGACAACATCTTCCCCAACATCAACTACCGCACCTATCGGCCCCTTTAATCAACTCGTGTAATTGAATTGATGTAACGGCCTAAATTCATTTGTCCTGTAGGGGCAGATTTGCTCACAGCTCCCTCGAATGATCAGAAAATGATTAGAGGTCTGTGACCATTTTCTGCCCCTTTTTTAGACAGGTATCCATCAGGAACTTAGTAATCTCCCTCAGGGTCTGTCTGATGATGGAAAGACAAATTTGTATAATTACGTTAACTTCTACTATTGCAAATTGCTTAGAGTTGGTGCGAGGCAAGCTATGAAGTTACTACTGGGTGGACTGATTGTCAGTTTGGGGCTATGGACATTGCCAGCGCAAGCGCAAGTTTCTAATGCCCAAGTCGATGCCCTCGTAGAAGCAATTCGGCAAGCAGCTCCGCAAACAGGAACCTCACAGGATGGTTTGTACAGCGATTGGCAAGTGCTGCCCGGTAATATCCCTCGTTGGGCAAAATTTTGTACGGGCCGAGAGGTAACACCAGAGCAGTTTGGAGCCAACGCTAGCACAGCACGTAGCATTATTACTTGCATTGTCAAGGATGCTCTACAAGATGAGTATCCTGCTAGTGGCAATAGCGAGGCGATCGCGGTGCAACGAGTCGCAGCTTGGTGGATGACAGGCGATCCAACTCGCTATACCAACTCCACCACCAGCCCTTATACCAATAAAGTCCTCAGTCTTTATCAGAAACTAAAGTCACCTAACGCCGCCTCTAGACCTGCGGCTGCTTCCACGAATGCGGCTGCTTCTACTGCCTCTACTCCTGCTAATGCGGCTTCCCCCGCTTCTCAAAACGAGTATGAGCGCTACATGCAGGCTGGCTACGCCGCAACGAAGAAGGGAGACTACCCTCTAGCACTGTTGAACTTTAAGCGAGCTGTGGATGAGCGTCCGAATGATGCCTATGCTCAAAAGGCGGTTCAGAATGTGGAGGGATATCTGACCCGGAACCGTTCTGGCTCAGCTCCTGCCAACCAAAACTCCTCTCAACCGCCAGCCGCTCAACCTGCGAGAAATCAAAATGGTTCTTCTCCGAAAACCTCAGGCGTGGTAGTACCCACCCAGACAAGCGCCGCTAGAAGCAGTGCGGCTCTCTCACAAAACCAAGCGGTAGGTCTGATTACAGAATGGCTGGCAGCCAAGTCACGCATTTTCGCCCCCCCTTTCGATCGGCAACCTGTGCAGCAGTTCACTACAGGAGAGCTTTATGGTTCTTTGGTTAGAGATGACGGTGCGATCGCTTGGCTCAAAGACAACGAAGCTTACTACCGCTTTGGTGTCCAGAAAGTAGAGTCGGTCGAACGATTTGTAGCCGATCAAAACAAAGCCACAGTAGAGCTAAAAATCACCGAAGACCGCACTTTATACCGTGACGGCAAAGTTGATCCGACTCAAACCGATTTTCAAACCAGATTGGTTCGCTATAGCTTGGAATCAATCGATGGAGCCTGGAAGATTGCCGACTATAAAACTGTGGATGGTTCAGTTTTAGAGCGTGCAGTTGGCACCAACGCCCAGGACAATTAGACATAGCAGTTCCTGAAAGACTCAACGCTTATGAGACATTTGCTCAAATTAGCTGTGGCCGCAGCTCTACTAGCTCACGCTCCCGCAGCCTTAGCAGAAAAATGGGTCCAAATCACTGTGAATTCAGTGGGCGATCGCTTTCTAGTTGATGCCAGTTCCATTGAGAATCGCAGCGGTAGCGTGTGGTACTGGGAGTATCGCGACTTCAAGCAGCCCAACAACGTGTTTCTAGATTCCCCAGTCAACCAACCTGTTTACGGCACTGTAATTTACCGCTCTGTAGACTGCAAGGCAGGTACCACTCGACTGCGGCGACTCACAGCCTACGACAAAAGCCGCAAAGTAATCCAGAAGTTTGACTATAGCGATCGCGGTAGACTCGCTAACCCTGCCACAGGCAGTAGCGCCAAAGCAGTTCTAGATTACGTTTGCACCAATGCTCCTCAAGCGGGATAGCACTTAGAATTTCTGGCTAAAGGGCGATCGCTCACTTAGAAGTGGGAGTTGAACTTGATTCAGCTCCCATTTTTGCATTGGTGCCCGAATTTGGGTCTCAGCACTTGTATCCCTATTTACTAGCGCCCTGAAATTGACCGCTTAAATTCTCCATATTGATGAAACTAATTAAGTTCCCTATACGTCCATAACCTAAGAATGTCAAACGTCAACTTAGGCCAGAAATCACGGGATTTTAGGCAATTTGTGATTGAAACCACCAGATTTCTACCTGTAGATAGTTTTAGGAACAAATTAGCTCCCTTAAGGTCTAGTTGATTAAGATAACGGATTTGCTTCTTGTTTTTTGGAGAACGCCCTCAATATGTCTAGCTTCAACCATTGGCAGTCTGGAACCGCTGCATTTTTAGCCCTGACCACCATTGCAGGTGCATCTGCCCCAATGGTCGTGATGATGCCCGCACAGGCACAAACTACTAGCTTTTCCGACGTTTCTTCTAGCTACTGGGCCGCAAGCTTCATTAGTGAACTAGCCCAGCGCGATGTGATTGCTGGATTCCCCGATGGCACCTTCCGCCCCAATGACCCTGTAACGCGGGCACAATTCGCCGCCATGATCCGTAAAGCCTTCAACAGGCCCCAAGAGCGCTCTGGCACGAACTTTGTCGATGTGTCGCAGAACTACTGGGCCTACAGTGCAATTCAGGAAGCCTACACCACAGGTTTCCTATCTGGATACCCCGGTAATATCTTCCAGCCCAACCAAAATATTCCTAGAGTTCAAGTTCTAGTTTCCTTGGCAAATGGTTTGGACTACTCCGTCAGCACTGAAGTAGAAACCATCTTGCAGCAGTACTACAGTGATGCGTCTCAAGTTCCTAGCTACGCTCGCAGTAGCGTGGCAGCAGCTACGGACGAACAGATTGTGGTGAACTACCCCAACATCCGATTGCTGAACCCCAACCAAGTTGCAACCAGAGCTGAAGTCGCGGCCTTTATCTACCAAGCTTTGGTTAGCTCTGGGCAAGCCACCGCAATTACTTCTCCCTACGTAGTGGGTCAGCGTCCTCCTGTCACAACGCCAACTCAAGTCAGAATTCCTTCTGGCACCACTCTTCCGGTGAAGTATGACGAAGCTGAGAAAATTCTAGTCACACCGGATGAAACTGCGCCCCTGACTCTAACTGTGGCTCAGAACATCACTACTTCTCAAGGCACCATTTTGATCCCTGCGGGTAGCCAAGTGGTAGGTCAGTTGCGGCCTGCTCAAGGTGGTTCTCAGTTCGTAGCCCAAGAGCTAGTGTTGGCCAACGGTCGACGGATTCAGATGAGCGCTACCTCTGAGGTGATCACCACCACTGAGGACATCCGTAAGGGTGCTAGCACAGGCACAATCCTTAAAGATACGGCTTTAGGCGCTGCGGCTGCGGCTGCGGTTGCGGCTGTCACGGGCGACCGGGCGATCGCTACTGAGGAAGTCTTAGGTGGAGCAGGGATCGGAGCCTTAATTGGACTCTTCCTAGGCCGCGATCGCGTCACCTTAGTGCGGATTGATCCTGACCAAGATCTCAACCTGACGCTAGGTTCTGATCTAGTAATCCCCACAGGCTCCACCAATCAGTAAGCTCTGTCAGTGAAGTAATTGAAAATAGTTAAACTGTAACCCTTCAGTTTGACTCAAGCCCTCAAGCTTGACAGCGATCGCAACTCTGTAAAGTTGCGATCGTTTTTATTGGTTTATTGGCTGAGCGAGCGGCAACCAAACCACAAAAGCAGTTCCTGGGCCTGTCGTAGGGGGCATGGGCAGCACAAAATGAACAATGCTACTCTGCTGGGCGGGACTAAATACCTGAATCTCTCCCTGCATTTGCTGCACCAAGTCACGAGCGATCGCTAAGCCTAATCCAGTACCAGGAATCTCTGTCTGAGCCTGCACACCTCGGTAGTGCCGCTCAAAGAGATGGGCTAAATCTTCGGGCGGAATCCCAGGCCCTGTGTCCCAAACGGCAATACCTAACCAACCCGATTGACTATGAGGCAAGGGTGCAGGCCAACCTATGCTTACTTCTAAATAGACCTGTCCTAGAGCGGGGGTATATTTCAGCGCGTTATCTAGTAGATTGCTCAGCACCTCTCGCAGCGCTTTAGCATTTGCCTTCACGAGTGGTAAATTGGACGGCACCTGGGTGTAAAGTGCTAAATCTCGTTCCTGGGCGATCGCGCTAGCTGAAGCCACAAGAGGCTCCAAAATACTGGCGATCGCACAAGCCTCTAACCTGAGGCTCTCACCTGACAAAAACCCAGAAGCGGGCAGCAAGGGTAGCGGTGATACCACAGTCACAACATCGCCAGCATTGGTCAAAGCATCGGGTGTAGGGTCAGATTCGATTGCAGAAGAGGCGGCTAAGGAATTAACTCCTGCCTTGCCAGAGGGATCGGTGGCTGATGGCGTTGACCTGCGTGACCCAGCCGGAGGAAGCGTCAAGGGAGCTAAATCGCTTCTCCCCACATGAATGGCTTGGTCAAACTGTTGCAACAACTCCTGTAGGCGATCGCTCTCCCGGACAATACTAGTTGCCACATCCCGATTCGGGTCTCCAGTTCCGAGTCGCCGCAGCAGCAGTTTGCCGAAAGTTCGCATTGCGGTTAAAGGATTGCGGAGTTGGTGGAGCAAATTATCAAACAGATTGTATTGCTGAGCTTGGAGTAACCGTCGTTGATGCTGTTCCTGCTCTAACCATTGACCCCGCTGATCTAACACACAGCCTAGCGCCAAGGTATGAGCCACTCGCTCAATCTGCGATCGCTCTTGTTCACTCCAAGCGCGATCGTCCCGTTCACTCACAAGCAGGCCCATCACCATGCCTTCATGCATCAGAGGCAGCACGAGTTGGCGTTGGTGCTGCAACCCATCGCTATCCAATCGCTCTGGCTCAGTATCAACTTCGTCCTCTAGCAAAAAGTTTGGGCCTAAGGCAAACTGAGTGGGCGCAAGGCTAGCATCTGCCGCTCGTAATCGTGGCAACCTTGCTTCTGCCGCAGGCAACAAAAAAGGCTCCTCATCCCAAGCAGCCACGCTCTCAGGATAAGCAACCACTGGAATCAGCTTGGCCTCAGTACCATCTGCCATTTCCTCTGTCAAGTAAACCACGCTGAGAGACGCTCCCAACCCCTGGGTCAAGAGTTCTACCTGAGCGCGACAAAGCGCCACAAATTCTGGGCTAGTAGGTATCAACATGCAGACAGTTGCAGATGTTCAAATCAAAATGGAGCTTTCTCTAACTCCCAGGGCTGAGAGACTTTTCTCAATCATGGCCCGCTAATTTACACCTTTATCTGCTCTTAGATGAGTTTTTAACCAGATTTTATGTATTTAATATTAAGAAATTTGAATTTTTATTAAGATTATTCGAGCTTATCTATTGGCTTAAATGGGACTAAAGGTTTACTAGATATAAGCTTAGGCCAGTCATGGAGTTTTGTATCAAGGACTTAAAAGAAGTTGAAATTTTGGACTCAAGCCGATATACTTGCGACGGTTTTGTAACTATGAATACACCCGTCAGCAGAAAGAGGAGGTACCGAGATTGGCAAGGAGACGCAAGCGTAAGAGCCGTCGTCGCCTAGAAGGGCGTAGAATTCTGGAGTTAGTGCCTCAGTTTAGCATTGAAAGTGGCGAAGAAAAACCAGTCACAGCCGCTCGAAAGTTCATTCAAGCGCAAGCTATTCTTCCGCCCGCTTTGCTACTTGTAAGGCGGAACGAGCATACCACAGACCGTTACTTCTGGGCTGAAAAGGGGCTCTTCAGTGCTCAGTATGTCGAAGAGAACCATTTCTTGTTTCCCAGTCTGAGAGTATTGATTGGTGATGCAGAAGATGCACCTGTGGCTGTCACTAGCCGCTAAAGCTCGACCGATTGAGCTTGCAAATGAGTCTGTTGGGAACATTTAATACTTTGCTGACTAGGGAAATCAGGCGAACTGATCTAAACAAAAACCCCATTCAAACAACAACGCTTGAATGGGGTCATTTAATCGAACCTTAAAGGATCAAGTACAGCTACAGCAGAAGCTGCTTACAAGCGGAGTACGTTACTCACAAGCCTTGAGGTTGAGGGCTCGCTGTAATTCAGACAACTCATCTCGATGAGCTTTGACAGTCACCAGGCTCCGGGACGGAGATTCACCGGAGTGAACTGGTTCAATCTTGAGGGAAACTTGTTCTGGACGTTTCGCTTTTTGCCAATAAAAACAGCCTGCTAGGGGTGCCAGAAGCACTGCTCCTAACAAAAGTTGGGGCAGTCCCGGTAGGACCATTGACAGCACCAAAGCAAGACACAAAATGCCTGCCGCTGCCAACAGTGTTAAAAACACCGCCAAAAACCAACTAGGCCGCACCACCCCCTGAAACGTTACTTGGTTTTGAGCCGCATCTACTGCTGCAACTTTGTAGGCCCGTTGATCAAAGTATTGCTGTAGGCGATCGAGTAACGATTCCTCTGCCAGTTCTGCAACCAGTTGCACTTCTTGCGTTCTGTCTTTGACGGAGGCTCGGATGAAAAACATTAGACCCACCATCATTAGCAAGGTCATCACAAATATAGATGGCAGAATGGCAGCATTCATAAAGGGGTGGCAGAAACGACAAACAGCACTATCTATACTTTAGTTTACATTTAGTTCACATAAGTACAGAAAGCCTTAATCTACTTGGGGTTGCTAGAGCTGGAACGCTCAAGAACCAATCGCTTGGGTCTGGGTTAGCGCGATCGCCTGCAACTGTATAACGCCCCTCTAGTTTTTATCACTAGCGGGGAGATTACCAGTTGCATATCCTTGCCAAAGACGAGATAATTCTTGAGCCCGCTCAGACCACTCTGGACGAATTTGATACATCCGACGTGGTCGCCCCCGTCCTTCTACTTTGCGCCAATACCCCTGGATGGCCCCCTCATCCTCCAGAAATTTTAGAGCGCTATAAAGGACGGTATCGGAAAGGCGGTAAGTGCGATATTCGTTTTCTAGAAGCTGGATCAATTCTGTCCCGTAAGAGTCCCCTCGTTGCAGCACCGACAAGACATAACAAACGGCGAGTTCTTTGTTGAGGTAAATGGGTGGGGGATCTTGGAAAAATTGGTAGATATCTTCAAATCGCATGGTTAAACCCATAATTAATCAATCCACATTAAAGCTAGGGTGTTGACGTTACCGTCGTGGACAACGGGAACAGAGAGTGAGCGACCATCAATGTAATGAGTCCTCCATGCCAACTATTTCCCGTCATGATGTAAGCTTGTGCTGCCTAAGCTCGCGGCTAGCCTTTAGAACAGTGAGTTTGGTCTTTACCTAAATGACAGTAGATGCATACTCAAAAAGCTCTAGAAGGTGCCGTTAACTCTCACACCGAGTTTAGAGAGCTGATGCTGAATGTTGACTCTGGTGATTGACAGACTAGATGGTCTGCCCTCAGACTACTCAAGCCAAATAATTAGAGGGCGTAATATTAATTCTAGACATTTAATTCTGACTTCGTCTGCCAGATCTGACAGGGATTTCACGTTTCATCCAACTGGGTGATCTGGGTGGATCAGAAGGGTCGGATTGAGGAGTTAGGATTCAACCTAATCAATGGCTGAGCCTGAAGCAATTAAAGTTATGCTTTGAGTTAGCTTGGATAGATGAATAGCCAGGTAATTACGCCCGTTTAAAGCACCATGTTGAAGTCAGATTCTTCCGAAATTCCTCCTGCCATTCGTCAGATTGCCACCTATTTTCGCTGGACTGGCTGGATTAGTTTTTGGTCGCAGTCGGTTCTAGCCGTTGTTTCCACCATCGTCTTGATTGTGGCCAACTTTAGCCGAGAAACTGGAGGTACAGCGAATACCAGTAGGGTCGGAACTGGCTTTGGTGTCTTTTTCGCAATTTGTGGATTGGTGGTGTTGGGGATCAATATCTACTGGGCTTTTCGGTATGTTCGTATTGCTCGACAACTGAAAGCCCCCAATACCAGTTTGCGTCCTAGCAAGGCCGATACAATCCAACTCTTACAGTTGGGTATCATATTTAGTTTAGTTGGCATGCTGCTGACAATTATTGGAGCACAAGCTATTGTAGGTGGCTTGATTGCCCGCTCGATCGCCCAGCCTCAGGCGTATCCTCTTTATGGCAATAATGCCATTCCCATTATTCGGCCCCTCGACTTTTTTGTCGTACAAGCTAATACCAATACGATCGCGGGCCACTTTGCGGGATTAGTTTCGTCTTTTTGGCTTTTGAATCGAGTGAATCGCTAGGAAATGCCAGAGTAGTAGCAGCGTAGGGATGGGCAGTTCCTAAGCTAAGATTTGCTCAATCATGCGGTTAGCTTGCGATTCGTAGCTGCCGCCAAACAGATTGAAATGATTCAGGATGTGGTAGAGGTTATAGAGATTTTTTCGGCGTGGATAGCCTGCGCCTAAGGGTAGGGCTTGGTTGTAACCTTGGTAGAACTCAGGTGGAAACCCGCCAAATAGCTCGGTCATGGCAATGTCTACTTCGCAATCGCCAAAATAAGCAGCGGGATCAAAGATCACTGGCTCCCCCGCTTGACTCACCGCAGCATTCCCTGACCACAAGTCTCCATGCACTAGAGCGGGCTGAGGGCGGTGATTGGCTAGCAGTTCAGGAATGGCGGCAAGTAGCCGATCCTGCTGGGGAAAGTGCCCACCTCGTCTCTGAGCTAGTTTTAGCTGATAGCCAATCCGGTGCTCGGCAAAAAATTCTGCCCAATCTTTAGTCCAAGAATTGATTTGGGGTGTGGAGCCAATGGTGTTATGGCGATCCCAGCCGAAACCTGCTGTACTTGTGACTTGGTGCATGGCGGCTAACTGACGACCCATTGCTTCCCAAGCTTGGCGATCGCCCCGTCCCAGATCAATCCACTCCAAGACGATATAAGCGGAGTTTTCTGCCACACCCCAACAAATCGGTTCGGGGACGCGAATCGTCGGCTTGGCTCGCATTTGTTGCAACCCCAAAGCCTCTGCCTCAAACATGGCAACTTGAGACGGTTGATTCAGCTTCACAAAGTAGGTACAAGCTGCATGGTTGCCTTGGTCTCTAGTTTGGCTACCTTGCAGCGCATACCCTTGGTTGATACAGCCTCCACTGACAGCGCGTTGACTGAGAGCTTGAAATTCACATCCTGTCGCTTGAGTGATATGGGCAGCAATAGTCGTCCACATGGAACTGATTAAAGTTTTATTTAGGCAGAAGGTTTGAGGCTTACGACTCCATAGGCATCGGTTGAGAGATAGCGTTGGGCTGAGGCTTGCAAACTGGCAGCATCCAAGGCTTGAATGTGAGCGGGGTAGTGGAGGGCTGGGGCTAGATCTCCCACCATGGCTTGGTAGTAACCGTATAAACTAGCGCGATCGCTCGGTGTCTCATTGCCAAAGATAAACCGATTCGCGACTTGAGTCCGAACGCGGGCAATTTCTGCTTCTGTGACTGGCTCAGTCTGGATTCTGCGGATATGGTCCACGATCGCGGCTTCTACGACCGGGATATTTTCTGCGGGAAGCTGAGCCGAGATATAGAAGGCTCCCTGCATTTCGTAAGTGATGTTGCTAGCTGCAATGCTGCTGACAAGTCCTTTCTCTTCTCGCAAGTCGCGAATCAAACGGGCTGTGCGGCCTTGACCAATAATTGTCGCTAAGATATCCAGCGCATAGGTTTCTTGCAAATCGGCCAATCCGGGAGCACGCCACGCCATAACTAGGCGAGCTTGCTGCAAGCTGTCATCTACAAACTCTTGCCGCACAATGGTGTCAAAGGCAGGCTCTAGACTGTAGCTAGGCAAATCATGCAGGGAGGATTGAGCTGCGATCGCCGGACGATTGGCTTGCACTTTTGCCAATGCTGCCTCAACAATCTGAATCAATTCTTCTACAGGTAAATTACCTACCACAGCCGCAGTCATGGAATGCGGTTGGTAGTGCTGAGCGTGGAAGTCCCGCATTTGCTGAGGGGTGAGTTGCTCGATGACTGAGGTGGGGCCAAGCACCGGACGGCGATAGGGTAGTTTCTCGAAGGCTACTTCCATCGCTTTAGAAAAGGTACGGCGACGCGGATTATCGTCTGAGCGACGAATTTCTTCTAGAATCACCGAGCGCTCTCGTTCAAAGGCTTCATCAGCAATTTCTGCGTTCAGCACTACGTCCATTTGCAAAGGGGCTAGCTCTGCGAAGTCTTTGGGAGCAGTGGTGATGTAGTAGTGAGTGTAGTCTTGGCTAGTGGCAGCGTTCGTGACTGCGCCCCGCTCCTCAATCAAGCGCTCAAATTCTCCACTCGCCAGTTGTGCGGTTCCTTTGAAAACCATGTGCTCCAGAAAGTGAGCCATCCCATTAATGGCATCGGTTTCAACTGCGGAACCTACATTCAACCAAAGGTTAAGGTTGACCGCTTCGATCGGGAGCTGCTCTGCAACAATCGTCAGGCCATTGGCTAAGCGACGAACCGTGGGCGCGTTCAGTCGGGGAGCATGGGGCGATTTGATCAGGGTTGGGGTCATGGATCTTCCGAACAGGCTGAGTTCTTAATCTATCTTAGTAAGCGTAGGAGTACTGTTAGCTAAATGATTACAAGTCCACAACAATTCGTGAAATTGCTGGTGGAACTAAAGCGATCGCCAAGCGGCACCCATCCAACGCCCACGCAACTGAGTAAACAACAATATTGCATCGGCTAAGCAGCCAAAACCACGACGGTGAGGAGATGCGATGGCTGTCTGAGCGATCGGTGTGAGTCTAGCAAACCCTTAGTTTAATGGGGGCACCGATTTCTACCGCCACTATAGTCTGAGAGACGCTGAGGAACTGCGCTGTTTCTTCAAGATTCGATGTAGGAATGATTTCTATTTGTTGAAGCTAGTCAGCCTCGACACCTCTAAGGCAGTGTTAGCCAAGCGATCGCTGGTTTTAAGCCAAGTTCAAAACAGCAATTCAAAACCACCTTTCGTTTAGGGAAAAGCAGCATCCGTCTATAATTTATTAAGAAATATAAAGAAGTTAAGAATTTAGCGTTTATGGGCAGCAAAGGCGATCGCGTCGTCGTGGGAGGAGCAGGAATTGGGGGCCTGACCGCAGCCGCATTACTGGCTCATCGCGGTTATCAAGTTTTAGTTTTAGATCAAGCTTTATTGCCGGGGGGTTGTGCCTCTACGTTCAAGCGACGTGGCTTTACCTTTGATGTAGGGGCCACTCAAGTTGCGGGGTTAGAACCGGGTGGCATTCACCATCGGATTTTTAGCGAGTTGGAGATTGAGCTACCGGAAGCGACTCCCTGCGACCCTGCCTGTGCGGTCTATCTTCCAGGTGAAAGCGACCCCATCAGTGTTTGGCGCGATCGCGATCAGTGGCAAGCCGAGCGCCAACAACAATTTCCTGGGAGTGAGCCATTTTGGCAGCTTTTAGCAGATTTATTTCGCTACAGTTGGGCGTTTCAAGGTCGCGATCCCATTCTGCCGCCACGCAGTATCTGGGATTTTTGGCAGTTAACCAAAGCGGTGCGTCCCGATACGCTTCTAACGCTGCCCCACACCTTTTCAACTGTGGGGGATGCGTTGCGTGGCTATCGCCTCGCCGATAACCTACGGCTGCGCACCTTCTTAGACTTGCAACTGAAGCTGTACTCTCAAGTCGATGCGGAAAATACGGCTCTCCTTTATGCGGCCACAGCCTTGGGAGTTTCTCAAGCGCCCCACGGGTTGTATCACTTGCAGGGCAGTATGCAGGTGTTGAGCGATCGCCTGGTGCAAGCCCTAGAGCGTGATGGGGGGCGTTTGCTAATGCGCCATAGTGTCGAGCAGATTCATGTAGAAGCAGGCGTGGTAAAGGCGGTCACAATTCGCAACCAGAAAACAGATGAGACCTGGACAGAACCCGCTGATCAGGTGGTGGCAAATGTGACCGTACAAAACTTGGTGCCCTTGCTAGGCACAGCCATGCCCTCTGGTTATCAGCAACGAGTCCATAAATTGCCTCAAGCTTCTGGAGCTTTTGTAATTTATCTCGGTGTGGATCAAAGTGCCATTCCTGCGGGCTGCCCGCCCCATCTCCAGTTTCTCTACGATTACGATGGGCCAATTGGGGAAAATAACTCGTTGTTTGTTTCAGTCAGTCATCCGGGTGATGGGCGCGCTCCTGAGGGTCAGGCGACGATTGTAGCTTCTTCTTTTACCAATCCGACGCTGTGGTGGCAGTGTCCTGACTATGAAAGTTTGAAGCAACAGTACACCGAAACTGCGATCGCTCGACTGGGGCAATTCTTCCACCTCACTCCAGAAACCATCTTGCACCAGGAAGCAGCGACACCCCGAACTTTTGCTCACTACACCGGACGCGAGCAAGGCATTGTGGGCGGGATTGGGCAACGAGTCAGCACCTTCGGCCCCTTTGGGTTCGCCAACCGCACGCCGATTCAGAAGCTCTGGTTGGTGGGCGACTCGACTCATCCTGGTGAAGGTACTGCGGGAGTTAGTTACTCAGCCCTGACAGTTGTTCGACAAATTGAGGCACACTCAAAGGAGGGCAGGTCATAGGCTTGTCATGATTTCTCCGGCGATCGCAAATTCTTATGGGGACAACTTGGGCAGCGCTGCATCGTGAGGCAGGTTCCCTCCAAGCACAGGGACGCTTTCAGGAAGCAGAGCAGCAATATCAAGCTATTTTGCAAGCACAGAGTCAGGCAGACTCAGTTTGGCAGGACTTAGGCTGGCTCTACTACCAAATGGGGCAATACCCATTAGCCGCCCAAGCTCTGCTGAAAGCTCTAGAACTCAATCGACTGCAAGCCAACTATCACTACAAGTTGGGGTTAGTTTGGGAAAAACTGGGCGATCGCACTCAGGCCATGCAAGCCCACCGCAACGCGATTCAATTGGATGAACAACTGAGTGACGCCTACAGCGAGCTAGGACGGTTATTAGTGGCATCCGGCAAGCTGGATGAAGCCGAGCAAGTGTATCAGCAAGCGATCGCCGTTCATCCCCAGCAAGCTCAGAGCTATTTTCAGCTAGGTCAAGTTTTAGGGGCTAAGGCCCAACTGCCAGAAGCGATTAAAGCCTATGAGGTCGCTCACCAACTCAATCCTGCGGACTCTCGGATTTTGCAGGAATTGGGTCAAGCTCTGGAACTGCAAGCCAGCCGCTACCAAGCACGAGCCGCTTTTTACTTGGGGGCCAGTTTCTACTGCCAAGAAAAATATGCAGCCGCCGCAGAGCAATACCAAGAATTTATCCACATCCCCAATCCAGAAGCAGCAGCGGCAACGATGCAGCGGGCCTATAAATATTTGGGAGAGTGCTTTCAAAAACTAGAGCAGCCTACTGAGGCGATCGCTCTCTATGAACAAGGCATTCAACGCTACCCGGAAGCTGAGGCGTTTTACTACGAGCTGATAGCGCTGCTGCAAAATTCTGGGCAAGTTGAGCAGGCAATCGTGGTTGCAACTCAAGGCTTACAACAGTTGCCCGACGATCTGCATTTGCTCCGAGCCAAGCACTTGATGCTACCCATTTTGTATCGAAATTCCGCAGAAATTGAGCAATGGAGAAAGCATTTTATTTCAGGATTAAATCACTTAGCTCAAACTCTCAGCTTAGACACTCCTGAAGCTCAGAAAAAAGCTCTTTTAGGGATTGGCTACCAAACCAATTTTTACCTCCAATATCAAGGAAAAGATGATTTAGCGCTACAGGTTCAGTATGGGCAACTAATGCACCAAATCATGGCTGTCAACTATCCAGATTGGGTAAAACCAATTCCAATTCAAAGCCCCAGGCCAGAGACAAATCGACCACAAAAAATTCGAGTGGGTTATATTTCTATCTTGTTGTGGCAGCATACAGTAGGCAAACTCTTTATCAATTGGATTCGCTACCATGACCCAGAGAGATTCGAGCTGTACTGCTATCACCTAGGTCAGCCAGTTGACCAAGCAACAGAACAAATTCGGCAACATAGCCATCAATTTCATCACCTACCCCTACAAGAAGTTTTAGACACAGATTTCCAAACGGTAGGTAGAAAAATTCGGGCCGATCAACTCGACATCTTGGTATTTCTAGATATTGGCATGCATCCCTTTGTGACCTCACTTGCTGGATTGCGACTGGCTCCGATTCAATGCGTAACTTGGGGGCATCCCATTACATCCGGTTCCCCCACCATCGATTATTTCCTCTCTAGCGATTTGATGGAACCAGAAGCAGCAGAAGCTCACTATTCAGAAAAGTTAGTTCGTCTACCCAATATTGGCATTAGTTACAGCAAACCAGAACTGCCACCTTTATCCAAATCACGGGCAGATTTCCAGATTCGACCAGACGCGATCGCCTATTTGTGTTGCCAATCCTTATTCAAATATCTACCTCAATACGACTATATTTTTCCAGTCATCGCTCAGCGAGTCCCACAAGCCCAATTTATTTTTATTACTAGTTTTAATCCTGCACTCACTCAGCAATTTGAACAACGCTTAGAAACCGCCTTTACTCAATGTCAACTTAACTACCGATCGCATTGCCTCATTTTGCCAAAGCAGAGCCAAACAGACTACTGGCAAATCAATCTGCTCTCCGATATTTTTCTAGATACTTTTTCCTGGTCGGGGGGCAATACCACCTTAGAGGCGATCCCTTGCAGCTTACCCATCGTGACTTGCCCAGGCGAGTTTATGCGGGGACGACATTCTTACGCAATTTTGCAGATGCTGGGTGTAACTGCAACAATTGCTAAAGACGAAGCAACATACATCGAAATTGCCGTTAAATTAGGTTTGGATTGCGATTGGCGAAATAAGATTATTCGGGAAATGCGCGATCGCCAACCCTTTCTTTATGATGATTTAGCTTGTGTCAAGGCTTTAGAAAATTTCTATCGACGAGTCATTGAGAATCACTAAAGCAGTGAGCCATTTTCACTCTATATAACTACTTCTGTTCAGGCATAGCCGAGGTACAAAAACAGCATGGGAACTTGGCAAAATTTATACCAAGAAGCAACGGCTCTACAAAAGCAAAACTCCTTTACAGAAGCAGAAAAAAAATATCGACAAGCTCTACAATTAGACCCAAAACAGGGAGAAATTTGGAGTGATTTAGGGCATCTTTATTATCAAATTAGTCGCTCTCAAGATGCTTTATCAATGCTCTTACAAGCACTAGAAGTAAGCCGTTTTGTCCCTCTCTATCACTACCGCTTGGGGCTTGTGTTTGAGCAACTTCAGCAAATCGAGCCAGCGATTCAAGCTTATCAAAATACAATCAAACTAGATGCTAAATGGATAGAAGCTTACTTAGCATTAGGGCGCATCTTTTTAGCACAAGCTCAATATGATCCTGCAATTCATAACTACCTGATCGCTCATGATCTCAATCCTCGTGACGCCAAAATCCTGGTTGAATTAGGGCAAGCTTACGAATCGAAAGCCCATGACTCAGAGCTAAAATCTGCCTTCTACTTAGGCTTTAGTTATTACCGCCAGGGCAATTATCTAGCAGCCAGTGAACAGTATCAGAAGTTTTTAGATTCCCCTACACCTGGAATTGCATCGGAAGCAATCCAGCGGGTTTATCGTTATCTGGGCGACTCGCTGCAACACCTGAATCAACCGGAGCGTACTGCCGAAGTCTACCAGGCTGCGACCCAACTTTACCCTCAAAGTGCTGACTTTCACATTAATTTGATTGCGGCCTTACGGACTAGCGGCAACACCTCAGCTGCGATCGCCGCCGCCAATACAGCGGCCCAATTTTTTCCGGATATGGTACTGTTCGAGCGCGATCGCCACCTCATTTTGCCTATTCTTTATGAGTCAACCGGAGAAATCCAAGTTTATCGCCAGCAATTTACCCAGGGTTTGGCTCAACTGATTCAACAAATTCAGTCAAGTCCTAATACTAATAGTAAAGAAGTTCGCGCCAATCTCTTAAAAAGCCTAGGGGCACAAACCAATTTTTATTTACATTATCAAGGCCAGAATGATGTTGAATTGCAAGTTCAATTCTCTCAGCTATTACACGAATTAATGTCTGCTCAGTATCCTCAATGGGCAAAATCTTTAACAACTAAGTCATTAGATAGCAACAGAAAAATTCGTGTCGGATATATTTCCACTTGTATGTGGAAGCAAACGGTTGGAGTGCTATTTTCTGGCTGGCTACGATATTGCGATCGCCAGAAATTTGAGGTTTATTCCTATCACTTACATCCCCATTCAGATGAGTATACAGAAAAGTTCAAGGCTTCTAGTGATGTTTTTCGCCACTTGCCTGTAAAGGAAGCGATCGAGTTGGATTATATCCAAGGGGTTGATGAACAAATCAGAAAAGATGAGCTTGATATTTTGGTATTTCTGGATGTGGGAATGCATCCTTATATGAGTTTATTTTCTAGTTTACGTCTGGCCCCAGTTCAGTGTGTTACTTGGGGGCATCCAGTGACTACAGGTTCTCCCAGCATCGACTATTTCCTATCGAGTGAATTGATGGAGCCTGAAGATGCAGACGAACATTATTCAGAAAAGCTTATACGTCTACCTAATATTAGTATTGCTTACAGTCCACCTAACTTGAGCGAAGTCACAAAAACTCGTGCAGACTTTGGCTTAAGAGAGGATGCAGTTCTATACCTATCCTGCCAAACTCTATTCAAATATTTGCCTCAGTATGATTATATTTTTGCTGCGATCGCTCAACAGGTGCCACAAGCCCAATTTGCATTTATCGCCCACAAAAGTGCCGCAATTACTAATAAATTCTCTCAACGTTTAGAGCGAGCCTTTACAGAGTATGGCCTTAAAAGTACTGATTATTGCGTCATTTTACCCCGCCAGGGACACAGTAGCTACTTAAGTTTAAATCGTATTGCAGATGTATTTCTAGATACCTTTAGTTGGTCGGGAGGTAATACGGCACTAGAGGCGATTGCTTGTCATTTACCTATTGTGACTTGCCCCGGACAAATGATGCGGAGTCGTCATTCTTTTGGCATCTTAAAGCAGTTGGGAATCAGCGAAACAACTGCTGCTTCCGAAGCAGAATACATTGAAATTGCCGCTCGTTTAGGCTTGGAACCAAAATGGCGTCATCAAATTTCCCAAAGAATCCATGCTGTCCACCCGCGTTTGTATGACGATATTACCTGTGTAAAGGCATTGGAAAATTTTTATCAGCAGGTTGTTCATCAAGCTCTTATAGGTAAGTCTCCAAACAATTTTGAATTCAAAAACAATGACTAATCAGTTCATTCAGCAAACAGCAAATCCCTTAAAGCTATATCTAGGCTGTGGTCGTAAAATCAAACCAGGATATATCAATGTTGATCAATATTTAGTAGGTCCAAACATTACCCAAATGGATGTTTTTAATCTGCCATTTGGCCCGAATAGCGTGGATGAAATTTTTACCGAGCACATGCTAGAGCATCTCAGTAAGCACGAGGTACCTCTAGTATTAAAGGAGTGGGCTAGAGTCCTCAAGGCAGAGGGCCAGCTCGTAATGAATTTGCCCAACTTAGAATGGTGCTTGCGGCAATGGCTTGACAAACCAGAATCAGAGCGCTGGGGCTGGCAGCTTGATACTATTTTTGGTCTTCAAAGCCATCCGGGTGAGTTTCATAAAACTGGTTTTACCGCTCCTCGATTACGTCAATTACTCGCAAAAGCTGGCTTTCGTGACATTAGTATTGCAGATTGTTGGTCCCACGAACAAAGCTGTTTTTGGATAGAAGCTAGTAAAGCTCCTAAAAATATAAGTTCCTTAGACAAAGTGGCTTATTCCACTAGTATCGTTGTACCCTGGTGGGATCACGGTGAGCTATTAGAAATTTGGGAACGCAACTTAAAGCATTTGTCTAACATTGAAATTATTTTTGTTGACAACGGTAGTCAAACCCCCACTAGAGATGCCTTAAAGAAATTTTGTCAAACTCATAATATTAAGCTAATTCGCAATTCTGAGAACCGAGGTTTTGCCGCAGCAAACAATCAAGGTATTCAAGTCGCCAGCAATGAGTATATTCTATTTCTTAATAACGACATTGAGGTGCTAACTGCTCCAGTTCCCTACCTATGTCAGCTTGCTGGAGAAGGAGTGGCAGGCCCAGGTCCTAAACAAACTGAAACCGGAGAAGTTTATTTAGAAGGCTGGGCTTTGTGTGTCAAAAAACAGGTTTTAGAAAGCTTTTGTGGCTGGTGCGAAGACTATGGACCAGGATATTGGGATGATGTTGACTTCTGCCATCGCGCTAAATCCAGTGGGTATTCCCTCACTCCAATTCCTGAAGATATTAAACATCAATTATTTACTCACAGCCAAAATACAACAGGTCGAGATGGGCGACTTAATCAATTAAAATTACATGTCCGTAATCGCGGCCTTTTTATTCAAAAGTATTACATGAATAAAATGCCTAAGATTGTCATTGACGGCATGTTTTTCCAGTTTTCCCATACTGGTATTGCTCGTGTTTGGTCAACTTTATTAACAGAATGGTCTAGGAGCAATTTTGCTGATTATCTTTTAGTGTTAGACCGCAATGGTTCTGCACCGAGAGTGCCTGGCATTCGCTACCGTCTCATCCCACCCTATAGCTATAGCAATGCGGCTCTCGATCGCGCCATCCTCCAGCAAATTTGTGATGAGGAGCAGGCCAGCTTATTCATTTCCACTTATTACACAACTCCGATTTCAACGCCTTCGGTATTCATGGCTTACGATATGATTCCGGAGCAGATTGGGTGGAATGTAGATGAGTTTATGTGGCGGGCAAAACATTATGCTATTCAACATGCCGATCGCTACATTGCAATTTCGCAAAATACTGCGCGAGACTTAGTTAAGCTCTTTCCCTACATTTCTCCGGAAGCGATTGCCGTTGCACCTTGTGGAGTACAACCCAGCTTTGTCCCGGCTGATGATATAGAAGTGGATGGATTTAAGCAGAAACACCAGATTACGCGGCCCTATTTCTTGATGGTCGGCACGAGAAACGGCTACAAGAATACTATTTTGTTCTGTAAAGCCTTTGCGAAACTCACGAATGCTGCCGACTTCAGTATTGTTTGTACGGGCGGCAACCCTACTCTAGAGCCTGAGCTGAGTGCTTGCTTACCTGTGAGTACGAGAGTTCACCTTCTGCAACTCAATGATGCCGAATTACGAACTGCCTATGCTGGGGCGATCGCGCTCGTATACCCCTCTCAGTATGAAGGCTTTGGGCTACCTATCTTAGAAGCAATGGCTTGTGGTTGCCCTGTCATTACTTGCCCTAATAGCTCCATCCCAGAGGTAGCAGGTCAAGCTGCCCTCTACGTGAATGACTCGGATGTTGCAGGGCTAACGGCTGCTCTGCAAAATGTGCAGAATTCAGCTTTACGTAACTCCTTGACCAAAGCAGGCTTAGAGCAGGCTAAACAATTCTCCTGGCTCCAAATGGCGAAAACTGTGAGTGAGACGTTGATGATAGCGGCTCAGAAAGTAACTCCCTTGACACCCTACAGCGCTCCAATGACGATCGCAGCGGTGGACAATCGACGCTTGATTGCTTTAGATAATGACTCTGATAGCAATGATAGTGGCCCTAATAACAGCCCTAGCAACCAAGCGACTCCGCCATCTCAGCCTGTAGCGCTCCCTTTACCCACTCCACCAGACAGCCGCGAAGCTTATGAGCAGTATCAACAGATGGGCAGAAGCTTGTTAGCCGAGCACCAACTCGAAGATGCGATTCAAGCTTTTGACAAAGCCCATCAGTTAAGCCCGCGCGATCCAGTGGCTTTGCATGATTTAGGCAGAGCTTACAAAGCCAAGGCAAATGAATCTCGCATGCGGGCTGACTTTTACCTAGGGTTTGCTTTATATCGTCAAGGCAAATATCAAGCTGCGATCGAGCGGTACCAGAAATTCTTAGCAAGCGACAAAGTAGGGGTTGCCCCGGAGTTGATTCAGCGAGTTTACAAGTGCTTGGGTGACTGCTTCCAGCGCTTGGGCCAGTACGACGCAGCCATTCAGGTTTACCAGGAAGCGGTACAGGCTTACCCGATCGCCAAGCTTTATTTTGACCTCATTTCTGCCCTGCGAGACAACGGCCAAACTGAAGCCGCGATCGCCACTGCCACTCAAGCCTTGAGCTTAATCCCCAACGATTTTTCGCTCAAGTTAGCTCAGCAGCTTACCTTGCCAATTCTGTACGAAAGTGTGGCAGAAATTGCCGAGACTCGGCGGTACTTTACTCAAGGTTTAGCCAAGATTAGCGCTGAACTCGATCTATCCACCCCAGAAGCCAGCCAAAATGCTCTCACCGGGATTAGCCGTTACGCTAACTTCTATCTGGCGTACCAAGGTGAGAACGATCGCCCGCTGCAACAAGAATATGGGCTGCTGGTGCATCAAATTATGGCGACCAACTACCCACAGTGGGTGCAAGATCGAGCCATGCCAGCTTTAAGCCCTAGTGGCAAAATTCGCATTGGCTATCTCTCCGACTGCCTCCGACAGCACACGGTAGGCAAATTATTTTTGGGCTGGTTGCGCCATTGCGATCGCCAAAAGTTTGAAATCTATTGCTACTCGCTGAATCGAGAACAGGACGCGATCGCCCAGGAAATTCAACGCCATAGCGATGCCTTTCATCAAATTTCTGGGGATTTAGAGGGCATGTGTCAGCAGATTTTGAACGATGAGTTGCATGTGCTGACGTTTCTCGATATTGGCATGCACCCGAAAGCTAGCCAGATTGCCAGTTTACGCTTGGCTCCAGTGCAGTGTATGACTTGGGGGCATCCGGTGACATCGGGCCTACCCACGGTTGACTACTTTCTTTCTAGCGAGCTGATGGAGCCAGAAAACGGTGAGGAACACTACTCCGAGCAATTGGTGCGGCTACCACAAATTGGCATTGCTTACGCCAAGCCCTCTATCCCAGAACTAACCAAAACCAGAGCCGATTTTGGGTTGCACCCCGATGCGGTGGTGTATTTGTCTTGCCAGTCGCTGTTCAAGTACTTGCCACAGTATGATTTTGTGTTTGCCGCAATCGCGCAACAAGTTCCCCAGGCCCAGTTTGCTTTTCTGGCTCACTTTAGCGCTGCTGTCACCGACAAGTTTCGCCAGCGCTTACAACGAGCTTTCGCAGCGGTGGGCTTAAATAGCGAGGACTATTGCATAATTTTGTCTCGACAAAACCAAGCGGGTTATTTGCAGCTCAATCTATTGTCCGACATCTTTTTGGATACTTTTGCCTGGTCCGGCGGCAACACCACCTTAGAGGCGATCGCTTGCAACTTACCCGTTGTCACTTGTCCCAGCGAATTTATGCGCGGGCGACATGCGGCGGGAATTCTACAAGCTTTGGGCATCCCTGAAGCGATCGCAGCCAACCCAGAGGATTATGTAGCGATCGCCGTGAAGTTAGGGCTGGATTCTGCGTGGCGGCAGGAGATGAGACAGCGCGTCACCCAAGGCCATGCTCAGCTTTTTGATGATCCAGGCTGTGTCAGAGCGCTAGAAGCGTTTTATCAGCAGGTGGTACAGGCAGAAGCTTAAGACGATCGCACATCCTAAACAATTTCGTACCAATCCCTAGCGACCCAGACCCTAACGCCCCGGATCTATAGGGCGAATTTGCGGGGGACTGGGTTCTAGGAGAACTCTAGGTGGTTCGGGGGGCTGGAGAGCCTTCCGCCACTCGCCAATTTGAAGTTGGGCTGGGGCATAGGCTTCGGTGCGAGGGGGAACCTTTTGGGCGATCGCGATCGCGCTGGGCAAGTTGTAATTCGCTTGATTTTGCGCCAAGACTAAAATGGATTGGCTCCACTGATTGATGGCCGCTTCGGCATCAACTCGCAAAGAACTAGAGGCAGGAATTTGATCCGCTTTTTGAATGGCTGCGGCTAGGGCATCTGGGGTCGCGGCAGTCGCTAAGCTCTGGGCTTCCTGCCAATTTTGCTCTGCCTGAATTTGCCCCCGCCAAGAGCGAATTTCATCTTGGGCTTCACCATAGAGAGAACGATTAGAAGTAATTTGTTCAGCCGTGGCGATCGCACTGGGCAGATCTCCAGCACTTGCGAAAGCGCGAGCTTGGTCTAGGTAGGGTTGGTCTTGCTGCCGTTGTATCTCTCGCGTCCACTGACCAATCTTGTCTTGAGCTTCTCTGTAAAGGGCACGACCTGGCCCCACTTGGCTCGCCTCATTGATCGCGGATTGCAGAGAATTGGCATCTCCAGCGAGGGCATATTCATCGGCTCGATCTAGGTAAGGCCGATCTTCTGTGGTTTCAACTTGACCGCGCCAACGTCCAATTTCCTTCTGGGCTTCATCCCAGCGAGGATTCGAGCGATTGACCAAGCTGGCCTCAGCGATCGCCGCGCCTAAGGCATTGGGAGTCCCCCCTTGCGCCAATTGACGCGCCCGCTCCAGATGAGCGACGCCCTCAATTTCTCGTTGCCAGCGGGTAATCAACTGCTGGGCTCTGGCGTACATGGGACGCTTGGAATCAAGTTTTTGCGCTTGAGCGATCGCTGCTTCTAGATCTACGACTGTGCCTTGCCATGCCTGAGCTTGAGCATCCGCTAGATCAATAAAGTCTTGGGCTTCTGCTTCTAAGTTGGCACTTTCAGGGATCTTGCGGGCAATGGCGATCGCTTCTGTGGCATTGCGCTGCTCTAGGGTGGCTTGAGCCAAGTTCAACATTTTGCGACCAAACTTGCCAATCGCCGTTTGCGCCTCTTTGTAAATGTAGCTGTTAGGGCCAATAGACTCAGCCAACTTCACAGCTTTGAGCAAGTTGTCAAGACCGCCAATATCCGCCAGTTCTTCGGCTTTGGCTAACTTGTTGCCTTCTTCCCTAGCGACCCGAATCCGTTCATTCAGTTCTTGATATTTTGTGGTTTCCCAATAGGTATTACCCACATAAAGCAGTCGCACCGCTTCAGTAAATGCTTGGTGCCACTTGCGCTCTCGTAGGGCTAATTCCGATTTTTGATAAATCGCCTCTGCATTCTGCCAGACCGATTGCCAGCGATCGATGCGTTCATTCACCAGAGCATGAGCTGCTGTGTTTTCTGGAATCTTGCGGGCAGTCGCGATC
Source organism: Trichocoleus desertorum NBK24 (assembly GCF_030409055.1). Taxonomy (GTDB): domain Bacteria; phylum Cyanobacteriota; class Cyanobacteriia; order FACHB-46; family FACHB-46; genus Trichocoleus; species Trichocoleus desertorum_B. Next base: position 1,615,888 of record NZ_CP116619.1, read on the forward strand.
GCCTCGTCAAGCTTGCCCGCATTGAAAGAAGTTTCGGCCAAGTTCAAAATATCCGATGACCACTGTTGAATCGAGCGGTCAATATCGGAGCGCAATGGGTGATCGCTAGGCAAACTATTCACGAGCGCGATCGCTTCTAGCAAGTTCTTCACCGTTTGCTTATTAGCTGCAACTTGGGCGCAGTAGAGCCGCATGGAGGCAGAAGCCATCGGCCAGAAAATCGAAGGGCAATTGGGTAGCGCCGGCGATCGCACCAATAGCGCCACAGAGAAAGCTGCTGCTCCTCCCGTCAAGAGCAGGGTAGTTAGGCCCCAAAACCGTAAACTGGTGGGTAGTTTTAATCCTTTGCGATCGCGAGAAGTGGGTGACTTAGCCAGCGGTGGAGTGGCAGGCCCTGATACTGCATAGACAGGTTGCTCCGTCTGGCCCAAGGACGAAACGACAGGCCGAACTGAGTCTGGAGGCACAGCTCTGACTACAGGACGCGGCAGCGGATTAGATGAGGGACGAGGAGCAGGCGGGCGATCTGGCAAATTGCTTGAATTCTTCCTCCGGGGAGGCCGATCGGCTGGCCTACGGTCTGGAGTTCCACGATCTCTGGTCATAGCCCACCTACCAACTCCCACCTAACAACTCGTAGCGCAACGGCTCTGGCTACCCCAAAGCAAATGCAGTAGTTGCCATCCTACCCTCCTCAAGCCCTAAAAAGTCAAATTTTTAGTTTTAGATGACCCTAACACTTAAATGATACGCGGCCTGATAACCCTTCTAAAGTAATTCAAACCTCCTCATCCATCACCAGGATGCTACTAAGATTCTGCTCGCAATTCTAAAATTAGTTGAGCTAGATGATCGCTGCTGGCTTGATAAACCTCGTTGCAGAAGTGGCAAGTCGCTTCAGCGCCATCGTCTTTTTCGATCATGTCTTGCAGTTCTGTTTCTCCCAGAATCTTGAGCGCGCCTAACATGCGATCGAAGGAGCAACCACAATGAAACCGCACCAACTGAGTTTCTGGGAAGATTTCTAATCCCATATCACCCAGCAGTTGCTCGAACATTTCTGGCAGCGTTTTGCCTGCTTGCAACAGGGGGGTAAACCCAGCAAGCTGACCAATGCGAGACTCTAGAGTTGCCACTAGTTCTTCGTCGCGAGCCGCTTTAGGCAGAACTTGGATCAGTAATCCACCTGATGCAGTCACCCCTTCTGCACCGACAAACACACCCACAACCAAGGCTGAGGGGGTTTGCTCGGAAGTAACTAAATAATTGGCAATATCCTCCCCAACCTCACCAGACACAATCTCTACAGTGCTGGAGTAGGGATAGCCGTAACCCACATCCCGAACCACGTACACGTAACCTTCGTGACCGACAGCCCCGCCAACATCCAATTTGCCTTTGGCATTAGGAGGTAGCTCAATCTCTGGATTATCTACATATCCCCGCACTGTACCGTCTAAGCCCGCATCCACTAAAACGCCACCCAAAGGCCCATTGCCTCGAATGCGAATGTTGATTCGCGATCCAGGCCGTTTCATACTTGATGCCAACAGCAAACCAGATGACATGGTACGCCCAAGAGCCGCTGTCGCCACATAGGAAAGCTGATGCCGCTGTCTAGCTTCCTCGGTAAGACGAGTGGTGATGACCCCTACCGCCCGAATGCCTCCATCAGCCGCAGTTGCCCGCATTAACTGATCCGCCATGAAAAAACCTTACATTTCTTAATTCACTATTTCTATTCTAAGTTTCTAAGTTATGGGTTGATGGGCTTGAAAGCGATCGCCAATGATTCGAGCGGGGTTGCACGAGGCGATCGCGTTTCGCACGGCTCGGCTAAGAACTGCCTGAACTTGGCATACTGAAAGAATTAGAGAACCAACTGATCTGCGGAGCCGCCATTCAAGCTTATGTGGGGTACTTTTCAACAAAGTAATTTGCGAATTGAGGTGAATGCCTCAGCTACTACCATTCGGGATAGTTTGCTTCAACCCATTCAACTGCAAAAGTGGTTGTGGCCAGAGCGCATCTCCCCCGGATTGCCAGAACAGTTGCATGCTGGGCTATCCTTCACCAGTTGGCTAGGTCCGATCGCCATTCAGCATCAGGTAGATGTGGCAGAACCGAATTGTCTGCGCTTGCTCTTAAGCCAAGGCGTTGATGGCTTCCATGAGTGGTGTTGGGGTGACGGCTGGCTGCAATCGCGGCTAGAAGGGGTTTCGCTCTTACCGCTAAATGCGGGGCAAACAGTGGCGCTTTTGAGTTTGCGGCAATTCTTAGCCAGACAGTCTGATAGCTAATGCCTTTAAGTTACACGGTTATAGAGCCAGTGACAGAACGGGTAGGCAGCGGAGTGTGGTGATTCATGCTAGCTAAAACTTCGCTGTCTGGAAGCCGAGTCCGATTAACTAGTTGGACGCCCCAGGATTTACCTGTTTTGGTACATTGGTATCAACAATCTGACTTTTTGCGCTTGTTGGACGCTCAGCCTGCTTACCCCTACTCTGAAGCGTTTTTAAGCCAATGGTTAGAAGAACGCCAAAAATCTAATCATGCTTTCATCTTTGCGGTGCGTCCTGCCACCCCAACCGAACCTGCGACCCCAGCTGCCGATGCCCCACTCCTAGGCTATGTAGAACTGGACAGCATTCTGTGGAATCACCAAGTAAGCTGGATCAGTATTGCCATTGGGGAGGAGCACTGGGGCCACGGTTATGGCTTTGAAGCGATGCAACTGGCGCTAACCTTTGCCTTTGAGGAACTCAATCTGCACCGTATCCAGCTCACCGTTTTTAGCTACAACGATCGCGCGATCGCCCTATACGAAAAACTTGGGTTTCAGCGCGAAGGGGTCTATCGAGAGTTTGTCCAGCGCAGCGGCGATCGCCACGATATGTACCTTTACGGTCTCCTCCGTCCCGAATGGAAAGCTAAGTTTGGCGCACTGTAACTGTCCGAGTAGCGTCGTTCAGTTAAGGTGAGCGGCTTGGTGCAGCGGAATGGTAATGATAAATTCAGTTTCTTGGCCCAGTTCGGAAATACAAGCCAGAGAACCACCGTGCTTTTCGGTGACGATTTGATAGCTAATCGATAGCCCCATGCCTGTGCCTTTGCCCACCTCTTTAGTGGTAAAGAAGGGATCGAATAGTCGCTGCTTGATGGCGGCAGGAATGCCTAAACCATTATCTGTAATCCGAATGATTGCCTCCTGAGGAGTCAGTTCGGTCTGAATTTGAATTGTGGGAGTAAACTGTTTCCCCTGCTCTAGCGCCTCTTCTAGAGCATCGATCGCATTACTCAGGATATTCATGAATACCTGATTCAGTTGGCCGACGTAGCACTCCACCCGTGGCAAATCGCCGTAACGCTTAATCACGGGAATTTCAACGCGATCGCTCTTAGCTTTGAGGCGATGCTGCAAAATCATCACGGTGCTGTCGATGCCGTCGTGTAGGTCTACCGCTTTCACTTCCGCCTCATCCATGCGTGAGAAGGTTCGGAGGGAAGTCACAATCTTTTGAATCCGCTCAGCTCCCACCTGCATCGAATCGAGAATCTTGGGCAAATCCTCTAACAGAAACTCTAAGTCAATGGCCTCAGCTTCAGCGGCGATCGCCGGAACTGGCGTGGTGTAATGTTCCTGATAAAGCTGCACTAAGCCCAGTAGATCTTGCGTGTAGGTGCGAGCGTGACTCAGGTTGCCATAAATAAAGTTGACTGGGTTATTAATTTCATGGGCGACCCCTGCCACCAACTGCCCCAAGCTCGACATCTTTTCGCTTTGCACCATTTGGGCCTGGGTGCGCTGGAGTTCTTGCAATGCGGCTGCGAGATCGGCAGTTTGCTGTTGTAATTGCGCTTCTGCTTGCTTGCGCTCATCTTCAACCAGCTTCCGTTCACTAATATCTGTCACAGTGCCCACATAACCCACCACTTCGCCCTCAATGCCCTTCTCTGCCACTGCCTGAGCAAAGACCCAAGAAATGGAGCCATCAGGACGCTGAAAGCGATACTCCAAACGGAAGGCTTGTTTAGCTTGGATAGATTGTTGCCATACGAGCGAGACGCGATCGCTGTCTTCGGGATGAATCGCGCCCACCCAACCGCTACCCTTAGCTGTTGAGGGAGTCAGACCTGTAATCTGGCACCAGCGCTGATTGACGTAGATACAGTATCCCTCTGCATCAGTCCGAAAGATGCCCACTGGAACGGTGGCTGCCAAAGTGGCATAGCGTTTCTGGCTCTGGCGCAAAGCTTCTTCCGTCTGTTTACGCTCGGTCGCATCCGTTCCCACCGACAAGATTTCTACGAGTTGATTGTGTTCATTCAGAATTGGCTTGTTGGCCCAGGCAATCCACACCCGTCGTCCATCTTGGCAACGGTTCTCATTTTCGTTGTAGGCGTAGTCTTCGGGGTGCTGATGAATAGCAATCATCAACATTTGCAGATCCCGACCAGAAGTTTCGGTTTCAGGAACGATCGTGCCAACGACATTCTGACCAACCAGTTCGCCTGTGGCAAAGCCAAAAAAGCGGGCTCCGTAATCATTAATAAACCGAATTGTGCCAGTTGTATCCCAGCGGAGAATGATACAGTTAGCAGTCTGTACTAGGTCACGATATTGCGCTTCACTGGCTTTGAGGGCTTCTTCGGTTTGCTTGCGCTCGGTAATATCGCGAGCCGTGGCGTAGATCAACCCTTCTTGTGCATAGGGTGTGGAAGTCCAGGAGAGCCAACGGTAGGAGCCATCTTTGCAACGGTAGCGGTTCTCGAAGGAAATACTGCCTTTGCCATTGAGAAGTTGGGCCGCCTCAGCAGCGGTCGTCGATTGATCTTCAGGATGGACAAAATCAATGAATGGCTGAGCCGTCAACTCCTCAGTTGTGTAACCCAGCGTCTGCTCGAAAGCGGGGTTGATCCGCTTGAAGTAGCCATCCACTCCAGCAATGCCCAACATATCGCCAGCTAGGGTAAAAAAGCGATCGCGCTCTGATTCTGCTTGCTGGCGTTCATCTTCTGCCCGTTTGCGCTCGGTAATGTCCTCGACCATCGCCACAAAGAATTGAAACTCCCCCTTGGCATCTCGAATGGCTGAAACGGTTAAGTTAGCCCAGACTAAGGTGCTGTCGGCACAAAGAAAACGGCGCTCTCGCTGGAAGCTGTCCCTGGTGCCCGCAATGCAAGCCAGACACAACGGTGCTTCGATCGCCCAATCTTCCGGCAAGGTCAGGTCTTGGGGGGTCATGCTGGGTAGTTCTAGTTCGTTGTAGCCCAGCAGTCGTTGCCAGCAAGAATTAGCTTGGCGAAACTTCAGGTCTGGGCCAACGACCGCAATTCCCAGGCCAGAGTTTTCAAAGATGGCTCGGAAGCGTTCTTCACTGGCTTCGCGATCGCAAATTTCTTGCTGGAGCCGAGCGACGAGCTGCTGCAATTTGGCGGTTCGGACTTCTACGCGAAACTCTAGTTCTTCGTTGGCTTGTTGCAGAGCCAATTCTGCCTGTTTGCGCTTGGTGATGACTTGGGTAAACATGATCAAGCCGCCCACTTCTCCAGCGCGGTCATACCAAGGCCGCACTTCCCACTTCAGCCAATCTGCGGTGCCATCAGCTCGGAGAAATGCTTCTTCATCACAACACTCCACCATCCCACCGAGACAACGCTGGTGAATCTGCTTCCAGCGATCGGGAACTTCTGGGAAGAGGTCGTAGTGGCAACAACCTTGAATGTCACGATCGCCTAAATCGTAGTCTTCTAGCCAGCGACGGCTCACCATCAGGTAGCGCATCTCTCGATCGAGCATCGCCACTGCCGCCGGAGTATGTTCGATGAATAATCGCACCTGCTCCTCGCGCTGTTGCAGAGCATCGACCGATTGTTGGCGTTCTGCTTCGATCTGCTTGCGAACAACCTCGTCGCGCTTCGCTTTGCTGATGTCGCGAATGGTACCAATCAGCAGCGTGTTGCCTGTGTCGTCCACAAAGACCGATTTCTTCGTAGCAATGATGTAGGTTTCTCCACGGGTATTGGTGAAGTTTTCTTCGTTTTCCTGAGGAATACCTGTCGTGAAGGTCAGCTCATCTTGTTGCCAAAAGACCTCTGCTTGCTGTTGCGGGAAGAAATCGTAATCTGATCTACCCAGCAAAATCTCGCGGCTATGACCTAAAAATTCGCAGAAGGCATCATTGAGAAAGAGCCATCGGTGTTGACGATCCTTGATGAAAATGGGGTCAGGCATCCCATTAATCACTTTCATCAGAAAGCTTTGGGACAAGGTTAAATCGTTTACCGAAGTCTGCATGGTTGGTAGTGCCGAGAAATCGCTAGGCGGATACTATCTCCATAATTCCCCCTAAGTTCAAATCGGCTTACATACAGCCAAAAGAGGTAAAAAAAGCTACCCACTCATCTACTCAGAACAGCACTCCCAGTTTTTCCTACAACAGGATTAACTAGTAATCGACAAACAGTGCCAATGCTCTACACAACTCTCCCCAGTAATTTGTAAGCTCAGCAGTTGCGCTAATTGTTCGGCTTTGACCTGGTTGCCTTGCTCAAAATCGCAAACATGAATGTCAACCGTGACCTTGGCTTTCTCGGGCCAGAAGTGCAGGGCGACATGGGATTCTGCTAGCATGGCGATCGCAGAAACGCCGTGGGGCTGAAAGGTAAACGCCAGCTCTCCCACTATCGTTAACCCGACTTGACCAACCACGCTTTGCAGCAAGCTAAGAAAATCAGCTTCTGTCCATTGGTACACAGCAGCAGCAGCCGGAAGAATTGCAGAGAGATGGTGAGAGCTAAGTGTGGAGGTGGTCATGAGCGATCGCCAATCATCTATAAAAATTGGAAAAATCGAAGAAACCTAAAAACGGAAGAAATCTAGACACCATAAACTCGGCGGCCATCTCCAGGTAGCAGAGTCAGAGCCGTAGGACGAATCCGAGTGCCCACTGTGATTTCCAGATCTCCTTCCCAATCTTCAACGGAGAGTACTTGATGATCAGAGGCGTCATCAGAGGCGGCGTAGTCAAAGTAACGGCATTGTTCGGCTTGGCGATTCAGAGTAGTTCCCACACGAGTCATCCGGGCTGTGCCTGCTTCCACTTGCCGATAAGCGACACCGCCAAACGTCAGATGAGTGGGAGGAGTGCTAGGAATATCTAACCCTTGGGTTGGCTCCAAGAAATTCACTTCCACCTGATCGTCTTCTTCCACCGAGAGCCAGCGGAGGCGATCGCCGTCTTGCAGCAGGTATTCTAACCAGGTGTAGCCGTTGCTGTCGTAGGTGAGCTTGCCTTCTACGACCCAGTCGGTGCCCATGTATTGCACAATATCTCCGACCTCTAAGGTGAAGATGGTACGAGCCAGGGAGGGTAGTTGAGCGCGATCGCCTTGGTTGGTTAAACGTCCTTGCGACTGGCGCACGACCAAAACTACACCAACTACCACCACTGCAATAACACCCAGCCAAACTAATGTGATCATCCTCCACCTCTCTTCCTTAGTGATAAGCGGCCCAACGTGGATCAGCTTGATACTTCACCAGCACTGGGTTCGCTAAGCGATTGATTTCTACGTTGCCAAGTTGCACATCTTTAGGCAGTTGAAAGAGTTGTTGCAACAGCGGCTCGGTCAAAAACTTGGTGTCAACAGGTAACTTTAGAGTTGCCGCTTGCAAGGGGTCACGCATTGCCAAAACAAAGCCCCAAGGCCCGAAGCTGGGGACATCCGTGATGTAAGGATGCACCGATAAACCAACGGACTCCAGCGTCGCGGCAACACAGGCAAAGGCTCGCGGGGCAAAAAATGGACTCGATGCCTGCGTCACCAATACTCCAGCAGGCGCTAAGCGGGTTAATAAACGTTGATAAAAGCCTTGAGCATAGAGCTTAGCCAGCGTATCCCGGTCGGGGTCGGGAAAGTCTGCAATAATCACATCAAAGGTTTCGGGCAGGGTCGGTACGGTTAGGAAAGCATCCGCCTGTCTGACTTCTACACGCGGATCATCCAAAGCATGAGCATTGGCTTGCACGAGAAAGGGATGTCGTCGCGCCAAATTAATCACTGCTGCATCTAGGTCAACTAACAATACCCGCTCCACTTCGGGCCATTTCAGCACTTCCCGCAATGCCAAACCATCGCCTGCGCCCATGAGTAAGACCCGACGGCGATCGCGGCTGGCACTCATGGCGGGATGTACCAAGGCTTCGTGGTAGCGATACTCATCTAGAGTGGAGAACTGCAAATCTCCATCTAGAAACAGGCGCACGTCTCCCGCTTGACGAGTCAGCACAATCCGCTGGTAAGGCGACTGGATACGGCTGATCACCGGAGCATTGTAGAGTGTGTTTTCCAAGCGATCGCCCAATGGCACAGTTAGCGGAGCCAAGGCAAAAAGGCCAAAACAAACCACTAGCCCCCAGCGCCGCCAACGTCGTAGTTGGGGAAACGTTCGACCGAGGGCAAACACCACCAGAGCAGGTAACGCCCCAATCAATGCCGCCGATGGAAACATCCCTACTGTCGGTAACAAAATCACAGGCAGCGCCAACGACCCCACCAGTGCGCCCAAGTAATCCAGCGCTAAAACCCCAGAGAGAGCATCTCGTACTCCCGCCTCTTGCTCCAAAATTCGAGTCAGCAGCGGCACTTCCAAACCTGCCAGGGTGCCCAACAGCAACGTCACTAGAAACAAGCCAATCCAGACAGGCCCGTTGACCACAAATAGAATGAACAAGCTCAGTGGCAACAGCGCACTCAGCGGGGCGATCGCGAGTTCAATCTGAGCAAAAGTATTTAAGAGTTGCTGCTGCTCCTGCCGCAGGCGATCGCTCTCTGCCTGAACTCCTACTAATTCATTGGCTGAGTCAGGAACAGCAATGAATCGGCTCAAATAAGACCCAACTCCCATTGCGGCTAAAAAGCCACCCACTGCCACCCCGTAAGCGAGTGCTTGATTGCCAACTAAGTAGCTCGCCAAAGTGCCCAGCAGCAGTTCAATCGCTAAGCCACAACTGGAAGAAATTGCCGTTGCTGCCAACAACAAATGCCGCTGCCGCCGACTTAGGCTGAGGTTTTCTGGCTCCCCAGCCTGCATGGTCGCTTGCCCTAATACCATTTTATTTGCCTGCTCCAGGTCCACCCCCACGAAACTCACCATAGCTAGTGCGTTCGGGGCCAGGAATCCAAGTGCGGTTGTGGTAGCGACCCGATAAACTGGTGCCGTAACGGGGCCAATACATCGGTTGCCGTTCTTCTCGGAGGTGTAGCGAGGAACTTTGGGTGTACCCAGCAGTAAGAGTAATGCCTGTAACTAGGAGAGACGCGATCGCAAATGCAGGAGTCATAATGCACAATCTCTAACTTGCAAAAAATATCTACAGGAACTCGGTCAAGTCGTCTTCAGGTGAATCACCTCAGGCAAGCCCAAAGTTTTGGCTCCGTCCCTTACCGCTAATGTGGTTTTATCAATCGGGCCGTCGGGAACCACTTCGGCGTAGAAACCATAGGAACTGCGTGGCTCTAGTAGAAAGAACAGGGTGAGGGTGCCAGTGCCTTCATCTACTTTGCCGTTTTCTTTGGACAAGCTGAGATTGACTGGAAACGAATTGGTATAGATCTGCTCACCATTCTGGTCTTTGACAAACAACTCGACTTGCAACGCTTCCGGAGAAGTTTCGTCAGAGGTAATGTCCACGGTGACCCGCACCAGGCGATCGCTCCCACCCATCACCCCGCGATCGCCCACATCGCTGTCTGGGATAGTTTTTTCGATGACCTGAGCACCTGTAAGCGGAACAGCGATTAGCGACAACAGAGCTAAGCTGGCAGTGCCGATTAATCCAGCCCAGAGATAGCGGCCATCCACCACCCCATTCTGTACCGTGACTGTGATCGGCACAGGTTGATCAATTTCTTGCCCAGAGGTGCTGGTATAGTCCAAAACCTGAATGGCGATCGTAATGGGTTCGGATTGGTTAGGGCGCACATCCAGACCACCTGACAAATCCGACTCTTGCCAAGTACCTGATTCGCCTTCTTCACTCCAGGTGCCCGACTCATTCCAGGCTTGCTTAATACCGCTCGCAAGTAAGTTACCTTGGCGATCGCGCAGTTGGATTTCGTAAGTAACCCAATGATTGTCTGGAACTATAGCTTCGGTCTCGATTCGCAAAGCTCCAATCGGTGTTTTTTCGACCTGAATGGGTTGGAGTTCTGCCGCTTCCTCTGGGTCTACATTCAGGCTAGTGGCGAGCAACGTCTTGCCGACAAAACCAGCATTGATTAACCCCAGCAACATCACTACCGCTGTCGCCAAGGTTAAGTAAGGCCAAGGGTCTATAAAGCGGCCCATCCGCTGGGTTTGTACTTGTACAGACATAAGCTTTCCTCAACTTGCAGTGATTCACCAAGGCCACTCAAGCACTCCACGCTAAAGCACCCCAGTAAAATCTAGAGTTCCCAGCCGAAATGCTGCTTACTAATAGTGCCAATACATTTTCAGTAGCCCAATTTCCGCAATTCCCCAGTGAAGCGGAAGAGAATGCGACTAGCAGCTAGCTAAGGAAGGTAATCACTTTTTAGGCTCAATAGGCGACTAAATTCCTTTTTGACTGCCTTGTAACACTCGCAGGCTGATGCTTCTAGCCGTTCGCGGTCTAGAATCCGAATCTTGCCGCGACTGTAGGTAATCAACTGCTCTTGCTGGAGCTGTAGAGCTGCTTCTGTCACTCCGGAGCGCCTCACTCCTAACATCGTTGCCAAGAACTCCTGAGTTAAAGCCAACTCGTCTGAACCCACCCCATCACTACTCATCAGTAGCCAGCGACAGAGCCGCGTTTTTATGGCGTGATGGCGGTTACAAGCGGCTGATTGGGAAGCAACAACCAGGACGGTGTGGGTATAACGGTGAATCAGGTCATAGAAGTCTCCTCGGCGATCGAAGGCCGCTTTGGCAATGTCTGACCTAACTCGTATGCCCTGCCCAGGAATCTGGACCATGTTCTGCATCGGAGTGATACCCGCATCCAAGAAGACAGGTAAACCCACAACGCCTTCACAGCCAACCGAACCAGACTCTATACTTGCTCCATCCTCCAACACTGTCACCAAAGAAGCGAGTGCCGTAGTTGGAAAGTAGACGTCGGGAATCGGCTCGTAGGGCAAGATCAGCGGTTGACCATGAGTCAGCTCCACCTCTTCTAGATGAGGACGCAGAAATTCCAGCTCTTCACTGGCTAATCTAGCCAACAAGCGATTTTTGATTTGCTGTCCTCTTAATAGTCGATTTGATGTTAAGTCCATCTGGCTTTATAGATAGAAGAGTGACAGGCCATTAAACGCAGCTAAGTTGAGAACTTTGAACCATTTGAATTCAAAGTGGTCTTTAAGCTATCAAACTCTACTGGGAACTAAATAACCCCGCCGAAGCAGGTATTCCCAACTCTTACTTTAACTAGCTATCACAACAAAACTGGCTCTGGTACGATTGCAGCCTGTGTGATCGCCCATACAGTCTTATAATTAAGTCTACAGCGACTCAGTAGTTCGATCGACTACTACAGCCCTCCTAGGCACGTCCCTAAAATGACCTCGGTTCTATGCAGGAATTTTGGTGCAGAATCAACCGATTACCTTCTGGATCGTAGGCATAGATTTCACGACCATGAGTAGTCACAATGATTTCACCTGGCGGAGGAGCGGCGATCGCTTCTAGATGAGAAATCGCTGCTTCTAAATCTTCCACTTCCAGACACAGGCTCATACCACTATGCTCTGGAGATTGAAACTCTGGCTGATGGCTAGTTTTCGGCTGAAAAATTCCTAGTCTTAAGCCAGGAAGCTGAAACTCGGCGTAGCTATTAGGCAGGTGCAGGTAAGGGCGTTGCTGTAAGAGTTGGCAATAGAACTCCAGCAAGCGATCGAAATTAGTCGCAGCGATCGTAACCCAAGCAGTTTGACAACGCATGATACTTTTGTTGATGACCCAAGCTTTGAATCGTATAAGTGCGATCGTGGCTTTTTCATAAAATAAACCGCACGAGGCGTTAAGTTTAACGCTTCATACGGCGAACAATATCAAGCTAGATTACTAAACGGCCAAAATCTTTGCTGGGTTTCAGCTCGGATGATTAGCTAAGCGATCGCCCCTTGAACCAGCAGGCCAGCCGAGCTAGAGGGATGCCGCTTCCACAACCTCATCTTCTAATTTAGTTTTAGCTTGCTGAAATTCTTGACCGAGTTGCTTGAGCTGCTGCTCATCCATGCAGTCTCGCGCCGCCTCAAATATTTCAGACTCTTCTTCCTGCACATGATGCAGAACCGCTTTCTTCAATTCCGCAATTTTCGCCTTAAATTCAGGTAGGTCAGGGCTGAGGGCTTTAATTTCTTCTAGAAGTGCAGCCGCCTCTCCATGCTCCGATTCCGCTTCCTCAATCATTTCGTCCGTATCTTCATATTCTCTTAGCCCCGGATAGAAGACGAGTTCCTCAGCGCGAGAATGTAGATTGAGTTCTTTATAGAGTTGGTTAAAGAGTTGGTACAACTGCCCTAAATTAGCTGCACTCTCGATTTTAGAAAAGAGCTGCTCAACTTCGCGGTGATCCGTTGCGATCAATTCCAAAATGTCTTGGTTCTTGCCCTTGGCCATCGTTTGCAACTCCTTGGGTGTTGCGACTTGCAAAATTGAGAAAATTCCCACCACCGGAGTGGTGGGAACGTTGAGGTTATTGAGGTTTGCTATACAGGTGATATTTCAAATGCAACCAATAACTACTTCATAGAAGCAGACATTTGGTCTTGCAGTTGGCTCTTAGCAGACTTGAATTGAGTTGCCAATTGCTCAGACTGATCGCTGCTAAGGTTATTGCGAATGGCTGCAAACATGGTGCTCTCTTCTTGACGGATGTGGTCGCCCACAGCTTCCATCAGTTGACGCACTTTATCTTTGAACTCAGAAGAAGCAGGGCTGAGCGCCTTGATTTGATCAAGCATGCGCTTCATCTCAGCTTGCTCGTCATACAATTCCTGAGTGTCATTTTGACCGTAGAAGGGACGAACCGCAGGATAAACCACGCGCTCTTCTGCTTCAGCATGAACGCTCAAGTCTTTGTAGAGTTGACCGAAGTACTCTTGGATCTTCTGAGGATCGTTAGAACCCAAGATTTCGGTAAACAGAGTATTGGTCTTGTTATGATCCAGGCGGATAATGTCCTGGATGTTCATGTCATCCTTGCTGGAGTTTTGGGTGACGACGCTGCCAGCTACACCAGAGAGGGCTGCAACTGCGTCTTGTACCCGTGCCCACAGACCTTGGTCGGCTTCTTGTCCGGTGAGTTCGCGTACACCCAGCACTTCTAGCACGCCTTTAAGTTGCTCTTGGTGAGCCCGGTTTTCGAAGTTGATGGTGTTGAGGGGAGTAATTGCCATTTCCACGTCAGCACCCACTTTCTGGGCTGCTTTGTGGACAATCAGGCCGCTCATGACTTGCTGGTGCTTGAGAAGTTCGTGCTGGAACACTTTCTCAAAAATGCTCAGCTCAGAACCACCCATTAACTGCTGGAGCTTGTCCACAAACTCACGGATGGTTTGCTTAGGCTCAGCTTTGATCCCGTATTGCACAATCACGGTTTCCAGAACGCCCATGTTCTTCTGGTCATCCTTGAGCATTTCTTGGAAACGATGGCGAATATCTTGATCATTGATTTCGCTGATGAATCTTTGCTCATTAGCGATGAGCAGCTCTTGAACAGCTTTAATATCAGCTAGCTTGGTACCAATCATCATCCGCTTTGTATCATCAAGCGTTGTTACCATTTTTAGGTTCTCCTCTTCAATAATCATAGGATCAGGACTATCCTTGAGATTACTCAGGCGCTTCAATGGCTTCATCCTTCTCTCGACTGAGAAGAATAGTGATTCAATAGGTAGAAGACTAGTTTTTGGGCCGCACAAAGGCAATTAGATTCTGATAGATTGATAAGAAATAATTAAAGTAATTTGTATAGCTTATTAGTAGTTTTAAGCCTGTATTTTTAAGTTACCCTAGCACCCTAGAGAATCGTGGTAGCAGCCCTACAGAATCGTGGAGAATCGTGAAATCATAGGCTAGGTACAAATGATTAATCTGGTTTATCCGTCATCTGCCCAAAGGGGTGATATAGACAGAGTAAATCTATATTCTTTTGCTGATACTTCTTTTTAGAGCGATATTCATAAACTATAAAAAGTTATTTTTTGCTGAACTTAATCCACTTTTTTAGCAACTTCTTAGATTCTGAATTAAACGCCGATTAGATGCTGCATCTTCCCTCAAACTTATTAGTTATATAGCTAGCTATATAACTCGGCTTAAGGAAAGCTTTCGGTTGTTTTTCGCTCGTTTCAAGCAGTGACTCGCGCGATCGCCAAACCAAAGCTACTTCCCATCCCCTCATCTACTCATCCACTTTAATTGATTTAGGATTACGCCCTCGGAGCCCGATTTCATGGAAATATACGACGTTGTCATTATTGGTGCAGGCCACAACGGTTTGGTCTGTGCCGCTTACTTACTCAAAGCTGGCTATAGCGTTCTCCTGCTAGAAAAGCGTTCGGTGCCTGGGGGGGCCGCAACCACAGAGGAAGCACTCCCCCAAGAAGCCCCTGGTTTTCAGTTCAATCTCTGTGCGATCGACCATGAATTTATCCACTTAGGCCCGGTCGTAGAGGAACTGGAACTAGAAAAATATGGCTTGGAATACCTTTATTGTGACCCCGTTGTCTTCTGTCCTCACCCTGACGGCAAGTACTTTTTAGGCCACCGCTCGGTCGAAAAGACTTGTGCAGAAATTGCTCGCTACAGCGAACGGGATGCCCAGAAGTATGCAGAATACACAGACTTCTGGCAGCGGGTGATTGGCTCGATGGTGCCAATTTTCAATGCGCCACCCAAATCCATCATTGATATCGTGGGCAACTACGACATCAAAAAGATGAAAGACCTCTTTTCTGTCATTGGCTCTACCAACAAAACGCTGGACTTTATCCGCACGATGCTCACCAGCGCGGAAGACATTCTCAACGAGTGGTTCGATTCTGAGTTTTTGAAGGCTCCTCTGGCTCGATTAGCTGCCGAGTTGGGTACTCCTGTTTCGCAGAAGACTAATGCAGTGGGCGCAATCATGATGGCAATGCGCCACAACCCCGGTATGGCTCGGCCCAAAGGCGGCACTGGGGCATTAGTCAAAGCTTTGTTGAATTTAGTGACTAGCTTGGGCGGTAAAGTCCTGACCGATCAGCATGTAGAAAAAGTCTTGATCGATGACGGGAAAGCGGTGGGCGTTCGGGTGGCGGGTGGCACCGAATATAGAGCCACCAAAGGCGTGATTTCCAACATTGACGCTAAGCGGCTGTTCCTGCAATGTATGGATCACTCCGATGTGGATAGTGCTGATCCAGAATTACGGGAGCGTCTGGAGCGGCGGATTGTCAACAACAACGAAACGATTCTCAAGATTGACCTCGCGCTCTCGGAACCGCTACGATTCGAGCGCTATAACCATCAAGATGAATACTCGATCGGCTCAATTTTGATTGCTGATTCTGTTAGGCATGTAGAAATGGCTCACAGTGAAGCGAGCGTGGGCAATATCCCCGATTCTGACCCATCCATGTATGTGGTCATGCCCTCGATGCTTGACCCCTCACTAGCTCCTGAAGGCAAGCACACAGTCTGGATCGAGTTCTTTGCCCCTTACCAAATTCATGGTGCAGAAGGCACTGGGCTACGCGGTACCGGGTGGACGGATGAGCTAAAAAATAAAGTGGCCGATCGCTGTGTGGAAAAACTGGCAGACTACTCTCCTAATCTAAAACACTCTGTCATTGCCCGCCGGGTAGAAAGCCCTGCTGAACTGGGAGAGCGCTTAGGCTCTTACAAGGGCAATTACTACCACATCGACATGACCCTCGATCAAATGGTGTTCTTCCGCCCGCTTCCAGAACTCGCCAACTACAAAACACCGATTGATGGGCTGTTCCTAACTGGAGCAGGGACGCATCCGGGTGGATCTATTTCTGGGATGCCTGGGCGTAACTGTGCCCGTGTCTTTATCCATGCTCAACAGCCGTTTGCCTCAGCCATGTCGGATGCAGGTAATTCTCTTAAATCGGTTGCGAAATCAGTATTTCGGATGTCTTAATGCTTAACCTCCAACCCCTTCCTTATTCTTCCTTATCGGGACTGAGATTCAGTCTTTAAGAGGAGAAAAAGGTCGTTCTCTCTACTGAGGTAGAAACTCGTCGTAGCTGGTGAACTATAAGGGATGGGGTTGCGTACCTCTACTGAGTTGATTTGTGTTGGGTTGATGACGGAGCAAATTTTAATCTTAGGTGGCAGTGGGCGCATCGGCAGCAGTGTGGCAGCAGACATTGTGGCCCACACCCAGGCGCAGGTGACGATTACAGGCCGTGACGCGATCGCTGGGCAAGCGGTAAGCGATCGCTTAAGTTCTCAGGTGCGGTTCTTGGCGCTCGACTTAGCGGAGTCGGATAAACTCCGAGAAGCGATTAGCCAATCCCAGTTGGTGATTCACTGTGCGGGGCCTTTTCCCTACCGGGATGCCAGTGTGCTCAAAACCTGTATCGACTTGGGTGTGGATTACTTGGATGTGAGTGATCACCGCTCTTTTACCTGTCAAGCCGTGGAGTACAAAGCGGAAGCCGCAGCCGCAGGCGTAACCGCGATCGTCAATACAGGAATTTTTCCGGGCATCTCGAATAGCATGGTGCGTCGGGATGTGGAGCAACTAGACCAACCGGAGCGGATTCACTTGAGCTATGTGGTCGGTGGCTCTGGTGGGGCTGGCATTACGGTGATGCGAACCACATTTCTAGGGTTGCGTCGCCCTTTTGATGTCTGGAAGGACAACCAATGGCAGCAGATCAAGCCTTATAGCGATCGCGAAGCCATTCAGTTTCCTGCGCCTTATGGTCGCACTGGAGTCTACTGGTTTGATATGCCCGAAGCTTTTACACTGCCTGATACCTTTCCTGAAATCAAAACCGTAGTGACGAAGTTTGGCACCGTCCCAGATTTTTATAACTATCTCACTTGGAGCGTGGCCCACTGGTGGCCTTCTAGTTGGCTTCGCAATGCTGGGGTAATTGAGTTTTTATCCCAAGTTAGCCATCGCATGACCGACGTGACTGATCGCTTTAGTGGCATTGGCGTCGCGATTCGCTCGGAGGTGAGTGGGCAGAAAGCAGGTGAAGCGGTGCGTTGTTGCTCTACCTTGGTGCATGAAAATACAGCGATCGCAGCGGGCTACGGCACAGGTACTCTCGCAGAGTTGATGTTAGCTGGCAAACTCAAAAAACCAGGCGTTTGGCCTGTAGAACAAGCTCTGCCAACTGACTTATTTGAGCAAGTGATGGCAAGCCGAGGGCTAAAAATTGAGCAAACTTGGGAGCCGATAAAGTAGCTCTAGAGGAGGGTGAAAAAGATGGCTGGAGCCAGAATGTTCCCTCTGACAGAAGGCAGCGCGATCGCAGGCTTATAGGATTCTTTTCAGTTTGAATTAATAGATAGTGAGGGAATTTTAATGCAGCGAATTTTCTTAAAGTTAGGCAAAGCCCTACTGCAAAAAGCACTAGTTCTAGGATTGATTACATTAATTAGTTTGTCTGGTTTATTTACAGTTTCCCAGCAACCTAGCTACGCTTCTGCTGCCACCAGCAACTCTTTGACCCCGGAAGAAAAGATAGATCGGGCCTATAGTATTCGGGCTGGCACAGGCATCCGGGAAGAGGAATATCAGCGCCGCCTCCAAGAAGGTGAAAACCCCACCGCCATGAAAGATCCTTACACCAGAGAGATCAAGCCCGATAAAGAAGCCGTTTCGCAAACGAGTGGCTTCGAGAAGAAAATCGACCGCACTCGCAATTTAGTTGACAAGGTCACAGGTAAATAGTCACCGCGATCGCCACAATCTCTTGGTTTGCTCTTTGTTTACGTTTGCAATATAGCGTTTTGAATTTGGAGGAGGTGCCTGCACAAGGTGCCTCTTCTGCATTTTGGTCGCTTTTGTTAGTTTCGGAACAGCCAGTGATAGCTTAGAGACACATATCAGAAGTTACGGGGGGGCTGGCATGGATATCTCTCGCTTGTTCGTGCAACTGGTCATTGCGATGGTCTGTGCGGGTGCGGGCAACATGCTCATTCCTCGCCAAATTCCTGGCAAGATTTTCGGTTTGCTGATCATTGGGTTGGCAGGGGTGTGGCTTGGTGAATGGACTACCAACCTGTTGAAGCGGCAATACAACCTCAGCTTCGGTTTTTTAGAGTGGCGGATTGAAGGCGTACCCATTATCCCCGCCATTATTGGCTCCGCGATCGTGCTCTATATCGCAACCACCTTACTCAGATGGGGCCGCTACAACAATTAAGGGCTGCTTTCTAAACTTTGTTCAGGCTCTTGAGACAGCTTTTGCCCAATTCTAGGTTCAGTTCCTGCCAACAGGCGCTGGATATTGGTGCGGTGCCGCAACACGACATATAAGCCACCCGCGATCGCAAACAACTGGTAAGGCAACGGTTGGCCGAGCAGCAACATGAATACAAACACCGCGATCGCCGCCGTAATGGAGCTGAGCGAGACAATCCGCGACACCGCCATCACTACCCCAAATACAGCAAAAGTAGACAGACCCACTTGCCAAGAGAGCGCCAGTAATACCCCCAAACCTGTTGCTACCGATTTGCCCCCTGTGAAGTTGAGCCAAACCGATTTGCTATGGCCTAGGATAGCGGCTAATCCTGCTAGCGTTACCATCCAATCCAATGCTGCGCCACCTGCGAGTGTTCCTGCCTCCGTTGCTAAGTCTTGAGTGATTGCCAAAGAGTAGCACCAACGCACCAGCACGATTGCTGAGACTCCTTTCAAGATGTCAATCAGCAAAACTGCGATCGCTGGCCCTTTGCCCAACGTGCGTAAGACATTGGTGGCCCCTGTAGAACCAGAACCATGCTCTCTAATATCAATGCCTTTGAGTAACTGACCCGCCAAATACCCCGGTGGAATTGACCCCAAAAAATAAGCCACCACTAACAGAACTGCGTTTCCCGCTAGCCACAGCGCCATGCCCGTTTCCCCTCATCTATTTGCATAATTCAGTCTCTAGAAAAATCTTGGCATCTGAGGGTCTGGTGCAAAAGCCAACCACAGCGAAAACTGCAATAAAGACAGGCTAATTTGGTCTTCTGTATCATCCACAATGATCAGCGGCAGTTGATTCTCTTGCACCAAGCGATCGGCCTTTTGAATCAGCGGCTCTGGCGCTTCAAATAGCACAATTCCTTGCTCTGGGCCAAAGTCGGCGCGAGAGATGCCTAAGCAGTCTTGCAAACCACGTCGCCACTCGCCCAATCGTTCCGGGGTATTCGCCAAGATGAGAGTGCGTAAGCGATTGCCATACAGCCGCCGCAAAATGGAAACGATCGCAGCAGAAACCAAAATATTTTGCAATCGGCTCCCCATTGTCCGTAGTGCCCCCCGTCCCCCTTGGGTAAAGAACCAGTTGGACACGCGCTCGGCATGGACAGGCTCAAAAGTGCGCCGCAACTGCCAGGGAGCGCCGTAGTAGTCGGGTGAGTTGCGATAGCGATCGAGCAAGCTACGAATTTGCTTGGTTTGGTCTTGAAAAGATTGCTCGGCAAATTGTGGATTTGGGGCAGCTTGGCGCTCTGCGGGTCTAGCTTCCGTCACTGCTACAGGGGTTTCCGCTTCCTCGGCTTCAGGCACTAGTTCCAGTTCTTCCGCTGCATTGACTAAATCTTGCAGGCTACCCACTAAGTAGTCCTTAAAACCTTGGACGCGAATTGCTAAGTCCTGCGAAACGCCCGCAAACGTAGTCCGCATTTCCGTCCGAATCCGCTCTTGGCGGCGCTCTAGCTGCTCTACGGCAATTTGTAGCGTTTGCTTGCGCTGCTCCAGTTCCCGCAACCCTTCTTGTACCAACCGCCCCATCGTGGCTTGGGTTTCTGCTAGTTGGTCTTGTTGCTGCTTCAAGGTCACTTGCAGAGCTTGGATTTCCTGCTGCAACGCTTGCTCCTGACGCTCCAACTCGGCCACCCGTTGAGCGGGGTCTGCAATGCCATTCGGCGCTGGGTCTGTAACGTTGTCTCCAAGGTTGGGCAATGGGGATAGCTTGACTTCAAAGGTGGACTTCGGCGTTGGCAGTTCGTCTGAATTCATAGGAAATTACAAGAAACTAATAACTTTATCTAATCTTTGATTTAATTCATATTCCTTAGTTGGAATCAACTCTAGAGCAATGTTGTTCTAGACAAGTTTGCAGCATTTTGGCATCAAACAAGATAGGCAGAAAATGAATACTCTTGACTTCTTTGAAGTAAAACAAAATGGGAATTTGGGGCCAAAATATCCGCCAGTTTTGCCAATCTTGGTAAGGAAAACGGCGAATCAATGTTTCACCCCGATGAATCTCTAAATCAGTCGCGGTAAAACGTAAGCGCAGGGTTGCGGCTTGGAACAGCAAAAAGAAGCCAAGTAGCGCGATCGCCAAACTAGCCCAAACCTGAACTAGCAAAAGCGGCACTGCACCCAAAACCAGTACCACTGGCAAGACATAACTAGGTGACAGTTCTACAACGGGAGTCGATTGGGTGGAAGCAGGAGTGGCAGTCACAGGTGCTAACCCTCTTGTTGAGTGCATTCCCATTCTAAAGGGTCACGGCTTTACAACCCTTCTAGAACTGCGCTACCTGTGCCACGAAACAACAGCCACGACAGGAAAAAGTTAGAGATAAATATAGCCAATAGCGCCGTCACGACAGCAGTCGTCGTAGATTGGCCGACTCCTTTAGCACCACCTGTGGTCGTTAGTCCCCAACTCGTACCAATGACTGCAATCAGGGCTCCAAACACAACTGACTTAATCACCGCACTCAACAAATCTCCTACATCTAGGAAATTACGGGCCGAGTTCAGAAAGGTGGATTGTGAGAGATCATATAGATTCGTCGCAATCAATAACCCGCCTGCCATGCCTGTCACAAAAGACATAATGGTCAAAATTGGCAGCATCAAACAGCAGGCAATCACTCGCGGAATGACTAAATAATCGATGGGGTCAGTCTTGAGGACGTAAAGCGCGTCGATCTGCTCAGTGACTTGCATCGTGCCAATTTCTGCGGCAAAGGCAGACCCAACCCGCCCTGCTAATACCACCGCAGTCAAGACAGGGGCAAGTTCGCGAGCTAGAGATAAGGCCAAGACGCCTCCCACCGCATTCGTTGCGCCAAAGGTAATAAACTCGCGCGCTACCTGAATTGTGAACACCATCCCGACAAAAGCAGCGGTCACGAGAGCAATCATCAATGACTCTGGACCCGCCACTGCCATTTGATCGAAGGTGTTGCGGCGGTGAATTTTACCTGCTAGGAGATGGATCAGCACTTGTCCACCTAACAGAATCGCTGCCAGCAATCGCTGACTCCATAAACCAAGACTGGAACCGGGTGTCGTTTCGCTCAAAGGGAAGAGGTAACAGGCAACAACCTTATCCAGAATAAGCGGAGAACGCCGATTCGGATAGAGACTGCTTCAAGTGCTACAGCCGAAGTTGCCTTTCCAGTGGTAAAAGTCCTTTAGTTTTAGTAAATAATTGTTAAATTCCTCAGCGATCGCCACCCTCGAAATGAATCAAAACAGCGAAATTAGCCACAGATCTTCAAGAAGCTTTTTAATGTAAATTTAAGATTTTTGAAATCTGCCTTTGAGTCAGGCGATCGCGACTATTGTAGAAACCAGTCAGTATGCTTACCCCATACTCATTGTCAGTTCAACCGGAGTAACCTTCTCTGCATGAGTACTTTGCCTCCCTTTCTCCGTTCACTGCTTCTGACAAGCATCTTGAGCTTTACAGCGCCTTTGATTTTGGTAGGGGCAATTTTAGTCAGCTTTTCTCTACTAGGCTATGTTCCCTTGGTAGGGTCGCTTGGTGAAACTGGAGTGAAGCAAGTTTTACAGTTTCTTGCGACCTTTGGCAGTGGACATCCGTTTCAAGGGCTAGTAATTATCGGCTTTGCTTGTGGCTTGGTCGGCGGTTTGTTCGACACTTTCAATTTTTACCGCTACCAAAACTTGCGCAATCACTAAGCCTGGTCATCGCCGCTCAGTCATCGCTGCCCAACAGAAAGCCCAACCATAGGGCTGGGCGGGACGTCACGCAAACTTAATTGCTATTTCTAGCTTCCCTTGATCTCAACGAAATTGTGAAGTTCACCGCTGTAAGTTATTAAATCTTTTCGGAGCCATCTTCGCCGCTACTTTGCAGCAGAAAACTTAGATTTTGTCGCAGGAAGCTTAGATTTTGCCGCAGGAAACTGAGATTTGAATTGCTAAGAGGATTGCTAAGAGAGGAGGGGCTGCGGAAACGAGCGGGATAGCTGAGCAGTCTCTATCCTGGAGATCAGTGCTGTTTGCTTCAAAGTTCATGATTCAGTTCCATCAAATTCTTCGAGTTTTTAGGTTGCTCGTAAAACCACAGGCGATCGCAGGCTTAAGACTGCAAAAGTGGCCCCAAGCGATCGCGATCGGTTTGGCAATATTGTTAAGCTGGACCACGCTACCCAGCGGAGTCTTAGCTGCTACGCCTCAAGCGCCCCCAGCAAAGGCTAAAGCGCCTGCTGCTCCTTCCATTCAGCCCTACCTAGACCGAGTTATGGATCGGGTGACTGAATTCCGTCTCGACAATGGCTTAAAGTTTATTGTGCTAGAGCGGCATCAAGCTCCGGTAGTCTCCTTTCTTACCTACGCCGATGTGGGGGGAGCCGATGAACCCGAAGGCCAAACTGGAGTGGCTCATTTTCTGGAGCACTTAGCCTTTAAAGGCACTCGGCGGATCGGCACGAAGAACTACCGAGCGGAAAAAGTCGTCCTCGATCGCTTAGACACTTTAGCCAAGCAAATCGTCATAACAGAAGCCGCAGGCAACTCAGCTCAAGTGGCTCAGCTCAAGCAAGCGTTTGAGAAAGCGGAGGCAGAAGCAGTCAGCTATATTCAACAAAACGAATATGGTCGGATTGTTGAGCAAGCGGGAGGCGTTGGCCTCAATGCCACCACTTCTTCCGATGCCACTCGCTATTTCTACAGTTTCCCTTCTAACAAGCTGGAGCTGTGGATGTCCCTGGAGTCCGAGCGCTTTCTAGAGCCTGTGTTTCGCGAGTTCTACAAAGAAAAAGATGTGATTTTGGAAGAGCGGCGGATGCGGGTGGACAACTCTCCGATCGGCCAAATGATCGAGACTTTTCTAGATGCCGCCTACGACAAGCACCCCTATCGTCGGCCTGTGATTGGTTATCCAGAAGATCTAAAAAACCTCACACGTCAAGATATTGCTGATTTTTTTGACACTTACTATGTCCCCAACAACCTGAGCATTGCGGTGGTGGGAGATGTCAATCCGCAGGAAGTCAAACGCTTAGCCCAAACTTATTTTGGTCGCTACAAAGCTGGTTCGGTTCCACCCAAGCTAGCAGTAGTGGAGCCACCCCAAACCAAAACCAAAGAAGTGACGGTACGGCTACCGACGCAGCCTTGGTATTTAGAGGGCTATCATCAACCTGCGATGAACCATCCCGATCATGTGGTGTATCAGATGATCGGCAGCATTCTGAGCGACGGTCGGACTTCGCGGCTGTATAAGTCATTGGTAGAAAAACAGCAAATTGCTCTCTCAGCTCAAGGCTTTAGTGGTTTTCCTGGGGATAAATATCCCAGCATCATGCTGTTCTACGCCCTCACCGCCCCCAACCATACCGTCGATGAAGTGGCAACAAGTTTGCGCTCCGAAATTGAACGACTAAAAACAGAGCCCGTGTCTGCGGAAGAACTCGATCGCGTTAAAACTCAATCTCGTGCTGGCTTATTGCGATCGCTCAGCTCTAACTCAGGCATGGCTAGTTTGCTGTTGGAGTACGAAGCCAAAACAGGCAGTTGGCGAAATTTATTCAAGGAATTGGATGCGATCGCCGCAGTCACTCCTGCCGATATTCAGCGGGTAGCGCGAGAAACCTTCCGGCCAGAAAATCGCACCATTGGGCGGCTACTTCCTCAAGCTTCATAGCTACTCTATGGCCCTTTTTATCTCACTGTTCATTACTATGCATAGCCACAGGAGGCTCGATTGATCGTGCGGCAGTTTCCATTGCCCAAGGCAAAGCTGGGCAGAAAATTAGTGCGTCGTTTGTCGGTGGGGTTCGCTGTCCTAGCGTTACTGATTTTGGCTTTGCGGCCTGCTCCTGCATCAGCTCTCACTCCCAAGCATTATACTGAGCTGACTTTTCCACCCTTACCAGAAGTTCAAATTCCCAAGTACAACCGCTTTCAGCTCAAAAACGGCATGATTGTGTACTTGATGGAAGACCATGAGTTACCCCTGGTGAGTGGCACTGCTCTGATTCGTACAGGCGATCGCTTAGAGCCTGGTGATCAAGTCGGTTTAGCAGGATTGACCGGAACTGTGTTGCGGATGGGGGGGACTCAGCAACGCTCTGCCGATGAACTCAACCAACTATTAGAGCAGCGGGCTGCTTCCGTAGAAACCAGTATAGGGAGTGCCTCTGGTAGCGCTAGCTTTAATGCCTTAACAGAAGACTTAGGAGACGTGTTTGGCTTGTTTGCGGAGGTGATTCGCCAACCCGCCTTTGCTCCAGAAAAGCTAGACCTAGCTAAAACTCAAACCACAGGCGGCATCGCTCGCCGCAATGACAGCCCAGATGATATTGCAGGACGCGAGTTTAGGCAGCTACTTTATGGAGAAAACAGTCCCTACGCCCGCATTGTAGAGTACGCCACTCTCGACAATATTTCACGGGATGATGTGGTCAAGTTTTACCAAACCTATTTCCACCCCAACCACATGATTTTGGGGATTGTGGGAGACTTCGACAGTCAGAAAATGCGATCGCTGATTCAAGCGAAGTTTGGTGACTGGCAACCCACTAAGCCCATCTCGCCTGCCTTACCAACCGTCACGCAAGCGAATCAGAGCGGGGTCTTCCTAGTCGATCAACCCCAATTGACACAAAGTTACGTCCAAGTGGGTCATTTGGGCGGTCAATTCAATAACCCCGACTACCCAGCCCTCACCGTGATGGATGGAGTGCTCAACGGCTTTGGCGGACGCTTGTTCAACCAAGTGCGATCGCGTCAAGGCTTAGCTTATTCGGTATATTCGGCTTGGAGTGCGCGGCACGATTATCCTGGTGTGTTTATCGCCGGGGGCCAAACGCGATCGGATGCGACTGTCCCCTTTATTCGCTCTGTATTCGCGGAGATCGAACGCATTCGCACCACCCCAATATCATCGGCAGAGCTGGCTTATGCCAAAGACTCGGTGCTGAACTCTTTTGTGTTCAACTTCGAAGACCCAGAGCAAACCCTGGGGCGGCTGATGCGCTATGAATACTACGGCTACCCAGCCGACTTCATCTTTCGCTATCAGCGAGGCGTGGAAGCAGCCACCGTTGCAGATGTACAGCAAGTGGCCCAGAAGTATCTCAAACCAGAGAATATTGTGACCTTGGTCGTGGGCAACGCCAAAGCGATCGACCCACCTCTGACCAGTCTAAGCCCCAAGATCAAAGTCACTCCTGTAGACATCACCATTCCAGAACCCCAAGCTCCAAGCCGCACCTAAATAAAGTGATCGGTAGGGGCATTGGTAGGAGTAAAGCATTCAGCAGTTGAACTAGAAGCAAAGACCATCAAACTCAATCTGAATGCTTTACCCAGTGCATTGAATTTTTTACCCTTGACTTCCGAACCAGCAGCAAAATTTGTTGTAGGTAAAACCTGGCTGGGAAAAATAAGACAAATCTTTCCGAAAGGGGGCAGTCGCCAGGATGTTTACGCAGATATTAGGGCCAGTCGGTCTGTTCACAACTGCTTTCTGGGTTTGGATGATTTACGACTGCGTCCAGTACGAGCGCGATCGCCAAACTTGGCTCTGGCTCTTGATCTTCCTAAACTTCCCTGGCGCTTTCGTCTACTTTATTGCTCGCTGGCTACCCCGTGCTTCATTTCCTCTACCCAGCTTCTTAAACCGTTGGACTCGTAAAGATCAACTGTGGCAAGCTGAAGCCGCTGCCATGAATATCGGCAAAGCTCACCAGTTCGTCACCCTAGGCAACATCCGCTGTGAAATGGGCGATTTTGACAAAGCCGCCCAAGCCTACGAGCAAGCGATCGCGTAGGAGCCAAACAACCCTCAAGCCCTCTGGGGAGCAGCATCTTTAGCCATCTGCAACAAAGACTTTGCAGTTGCCAAAGACTATCTGGAGAAACTCATTCAGGTTGATCCAGAACATAAGTATGGAGATGCTTCTCTAGCTTACGGACGAGTTCTGTTTGAACTGGCAGAACATGAACTAGCCCAAAGCCACTTAGAATCACACCTGCGAAACTGGGGTACACCGGAAGCTTACGTCCTGATGGCTAAAATCCTACAAAAGCAGGGAAATATTCCAGCAGCACGGGAGTACTTGGAAAAACTGATCATGAAAGTGCGAGGAGCACCGCCTTACCACTACCGCAAAAATCGCCACTTTGTCGGGCAAGCGGAAAAGATGCTTCGCACCTTGGGACGCTAAGGTGAGACGACTGGATCTGCTCACCTAAACCCTAGCCACGACAAGGCTTGCCGCTGGGTGTGGCATCTGGATAAAAGGTGACAATAGCGTTGCGATCTTTCACAAACACTGCTTGGTAAGACTTGCCCGTGGGTTGATCTCGAACCGGATATAAGCAAGCGCCTTGAGCGTTGCCTTGGGCTTTCAGTGCTTTCGTCGCATCCAACAACATCTCTTGAGCATTGGTGATCAGAGGGTAGCCTTTGAGGGTATCAGTCCAGGTTTGGTTGCCTCGCTTGATGACCACTCCCAAGGTATAAAGCACTCCAGGCTCTACTTCTTCACGGTTGAGATTGTTAGCTAAGCGGCCCCCCATCTTCTCATTTTGCAACTGTAGATAGCGACCGACAAAGTGCAACCCACCAATTTTCTGAGGGCCTTCTAGCTCACCGCAAAAGATATGTTCAAACCCACCCCGATCTGACCAGGCTGCTGTGAGATCAGCGAGAAATTCTGCTTGCGTCTTCCGCCCTGGCAAGAGTTCACCCCCCACAGCAGATTGAATTTGGCGCAGAACCTCAGGATGATTTGCCATTAGCTGTTTGAAATCGCTCGCATTGACTGTGCTGCCAATGGGGCCGCAAGTTTGCAACACGGCTAGGTCAAATGCGGTCAAGCTGGGAGTAGGTGGCGTAATATCGACTGGGCGACCTGCGGGAAAACGATGCACTTCCAGGTTGTTGGCTTGATCAAAGAATGGAAGCAACGTGGTACTGCTAGGAGTTGCGGGGCGAGTTCTGGCTTCACTGGCATTGCCATTTGTAGGACTACTGTTTGCAGGAGAGCCTGCCTGGAACGTACCGCAGTTGACACTAACCCAACGACGCTCAGGGGTAGCATTGGGAACTTTGATTAAGGCAAATCGCCGCTCGGCGCTATTAAACCCAATCACTTCGTAGCGCTGATTCTTCGTCACTCGGATATTGCCAGGATTAGGCCCATTGATGGCTCGTGTAGCTGGACAAGTCTGAGTAACAGTGAGAGTTCCGGGTTGCAGCAATTGAGCTTGGGCTGGAGCGATCGCCGGATGACTGAGCACCAAACCAAACAGAACCGATCCGAGAGCCAGACTAGCGGTAGAGGAAAGCCAACGGGTACGTTGTTTCATAAACTTTAAAGGGCCATTAGAAGCAAGCAGAAGAATTTTGCCCGCAATTCTCCCTCCACTTGCGAATTGCTGTTGGGAGCATTATCGAGCCAACCTTCCGGAAGCATAACCAAACTAGCTCAAAAATTGGCTGGGTCAACTCATTCCCTTGGATGAAGCGATAGAGTGAGGTGCGATCGCTATCCTGGGTCTAGAGTAGAAAAAGTTAGGTAATTCCTTCTCTAGAAGATTCAATCTTTACTGAACATTCAAAAACTTGCTAACTTAGGGATATCAGGAAATTACTCAACCTCACCTAACGCTGGTTCATGCCTAACGCTTGCCCGTGAAAGAACAACGCCAGTTTGAAGAGAAGCACTTTATTGAAGAAAGCGGCATCCTATTCGAGATGGTGGGGTTACCACGGATGGCAGGGCGTATCTTCGGTTGGCTCCTGATCTCAGACCCACCGCACCAATCTCCGGGTGAATTAGCTGAGGTGTTACAAGCCAGCAAAGGCTCAATCAGCACGATTACTCGTTTATTGATGCAAATCGGCTTAATCGAACGGATCAGTTTGCCAGGTCAGCGGCGCGACTACTTCCGCATTAAACCAGATGCTTGGTCACAACTCACTAGGCAACGAGTGGCTCAAATGACTGCCTTTCGCCAACTAGCAGAGCGGGGTCTGCAACTGATGGCAGGGCAAGAGATAGAACTCCAGCAACGCCTCGAAGAAATGCGAGATATGCACGCCTTCTGCGAGCAAGAACTACCGAAGATGCTGGAACGCTGGGAAACGATGCACTGAAACCCAACCTGCTCAGCCAGATGCCCAACCCTGAGCCTGCGGATTTACTCCCTTCAGTGGCCCTTAAGTGGGATGAAGTGAAGATCCCCTCAATGCCAGACTAGAACATGTCACACTTCGTCATATTTCGCTTTGTCATCTTCGCTATCTCTGCGTTGGGCACGGCACTACATCTGTATTCATTTTGAGCGGCAGAATCTTAGGAGCACTTCATGCAACTTCCCATGATTGGCAAAGTTGAAAAACCTACCCCCTGGATCATTGGGCTACTTGTGGCTGGAGTGCTTGGTGTTTCAGGGACTGCGGTCCTCATTAATCGAGCCACGGCCCCACGAGAAGATCTTGCCGAGTTGACCATCCCCGTTCAGTCCCAAGATTTGCGGGTCCGGATCACTGCAAATGGCACGGTGGTACCAATTCAAAGCGTCAACCTCAGCCCCAAATCGGCAGGAATCGTGAAGGAACTGTACGTTGAGCAAGGCGATCGCGTGGAAGCAGGTGATGTGGTCGCCCGGATGGACAACAGCACCTTCAAAGCGGAGCTGACTCAAGCCCAAGCCAATTTAGCGCAAGCGCAAGCCAATCTAGCAAAGGCAAAAGCGGGCAATACGACTGCTGCAATTGGTCAGATCCAAGCCAGTGTGTCCCAGGCAGAAGCTCAGGTGCGCGAAGCAGAAGCCCGCTTAGCTCTGGCGAACGATCGCGTCCGCCGCAACGAAACTTTGGCTACAGAAGGAGCAATTTCTCGCGATCGCCTGGATGAGGTGATCAGCGAAGCCAATCGTGCCAGAGCCAGCGTGGAACAAGCCCAAGCAGGGGTGCGAGAAGCCAGAAGACGGCTAGAAGATTCACAAAATGGCTCCCGCCCAGAAGACATTGCCGTAGCAGAGGCGCGCGTCAAGGAAGCAGAGGGTCGAGTCCAAGCAGTGCAAACCCAGATTGAAGACACTTCTGTGCGGGCTCCTTTCGCAGGCATTATCACGCAGAAGTATGCCACGGAGGGAGCATTCGTTACCCCGACCACTTCAGCTTCGACTAACTCTTCTGCCACCTCTACTTCCGTGGTCGCCCTCGCCAGTGGATTGGAAGTACTAGCTGAAGTGCCCGAAGTAGATATTAACCAAGTGGCGGAAGGACAGGCTGTAGAAATTGTGGCTGATGCTTTTCCTGATCAAGTGTTTCAGGGCAAAGTTCGCCTAATTGCTCCTGCGGCGGTCGAGGAGCAAAATGTCACCTCCTTTCAAGTGCGGGTGGCTCTGGTGACGGGTAAAGATAAGCTGCGATCGGGCATGAATGTCGATCTCACTTTTCTAGGCAAGCAGTTGGATCAAGCCTTGGTCGTTCCGACAGTGGCGATCGTCACCAAGGAAGGTGAAACGGGAGTCTTAGTCACCGATGACAAAAACCAACCCACCTTTAAGCCTGTCACCATTGGCCCTACCATTGGCAACCAAACTCAAGTGCTGGAAGGGTTAGAAGCAGGGGAAAAAGTGTTTGTTGAGTTGCCAGAAAATAAGAAGCTGGAAGACTTTACCCAACCTAAAGGCGAAAAGAAGCCATAACCAACGCAGCTTCAATTAAACCATCAACTAAACCAACTCAGCCACAGCGGTAGTACGAGCAGCAACCCGATAAAACTTAGAGCAATGCTACCTGTGAGCAATTCGCGATCGAGATTGTAGACCTCTGCCAGAATCAACACTGACAAACCTGTGGGCGTCCCAGACATCAGCACCAAGACTAATCGAGGTACGCCTGTCACGCCAAGGCATGTAGCCCCTACTCCCACCAGCCCAGGTACGATCAAAACTTTGAGCAGGGTGGGCAAGACCGCACGCTGGAGACTGCGCCAGCCTTTAATCGAGCCAAGGCGTAAGCCCACTAGTAACAAAGCACTCGCCATCACGACCCAGACCGCTTGATTCAGCCCAGTTTCGATCGCCTCTGATAAAGCGATCGCGCGAGTACTAAATCCTAAAAGAAAGGCCCAAGTACTTGGAACAGTTACTACGTCCCGTAACTGCACCCACCAGTGATTCTTGGTTGCACTATGACCAAAATAGCTAGCAATAAACACAGCAATGCCATAGTTGCCCACCACGTTGCTAGTGACGCTAAAAAGGACTGCCCAGCCTAAATCATCTATGCCAAACAACACTTGAGCCAAGGCCAAGCCGACAAAGCCTGTATTCCCCAACATTGCCGCCAGAATAAAGCTGCCTAGCGTGGCTCGCTGGGAGACAGGGGGGCTGCTCGATCCCAAGTTTATAGGAAGTTGAGAGGAGTCAGCGATCGCCACTGGAGTTGGTTCAAACTGCTTCTGGAACCCCCACCAAAAAACTAAGGACAAAAACAGGCTCAGCACGAGCACCCCGACTGCCACGGCTGGAATAAAGCCCACGCGATCGGACAGCTCGGTTTGACGTCCTAGCACCAAGAGTTGTAAAGGGACTCCAACCCAATACAGTGCTTGTCCCAGCAACCGGGGGAACCGATTGGGTACCCACCGTAGGAGCAATAGCCCTAACCCTGGCCAGATCAGCAGAGGAGTGTAAGCACGGAACAGGGTATCCAGCATCAGAGGACTCGGTAGGGCTATTAATCAAGCGAAGCCGCCTTAAAAGACGTCTGAATGGACTTAAAACTAGCGCTCTAGCTTAGGACGAGGCACATCTTGTAAATCACCAGGTCGAATGGACAGTTGCTGAGTTTGTTCTCCCCGTTGGGTTTGCAATTGCAAAGGCTGATTGACTCGGCTTTGTTCTACTGCCCGCTGCAATTGCTCAGCAGTTTTGACAGACTTGCCTTCGACCGCAGTAATCACATCACCTCGACGCAAACCTGCCGCTGCTGCTGGGCTATTGGGCATTACCTGCATCACCAAAACGCCATTCACTTCTGGGACAGCGAAGGGGGAATTGGGGTTGTTGTTAGATTCCTGGGCTAGTTCTGGGGTCAGGGTGAGCAATCGAACGCCAATATAAGGATGGGGAACTTTGCCGCCTCGAATTAGCACATCTTTGATTGCCTTGGCTTTATCGATGGGAATGGCGAAACCAATCCCTTGAGCATCAGCTCGGATAGCAGTGTTGATTCCAATTACTTCACCGCGATCGCTCAACAACGGCCCCCCAGAGTTGCCAGGGTTAATGGCTGTATCGGTTTGGATAAAGTCGAGGCGCTTGTCTGGGATACCAACCTGGGCGCTAGAACGGTTGAGGGTGCTGATGATGCCCAGGGTAACGGTGTTATCTAGACCTAAAGGGTTGCCCACTGCGATCGCCCAATCTCCCACTTGCACATCGCTAGAGTTACCTAGTGGAGCCACAGGCAAATTCTGGCCGTTGATTTTCACCACTGCTAAGTCAGATGGCTCATCAATGCCGCGCACTTCGCCCTTGAAGGTACGACCATCTTTGAGGGTGACGCTGACCGTATCTGCTCCACTCACCACATGAGCATTGGTCAAGAGAATGCCATTGCGATCGATGATGAAGCCAGAGCCTTGACCGCGTTGGTGATATTCCTGCGGGGCGCGGGAGTAGCCATCGCCAAAGAAGGGGCTAAAGAAAGGATCATCAAATAAGGGGTCTGCTGGGCGAGTGGTAATTGTGCGATCGGTGTCGATTCGCACTACGGCTGGGCCAACTCGATTAACGGCGGCAGCCACAAAGTTACGGCCACTTTCTTGACTAGGTACGATATTGGGCACAATATTAGGCGCGGTATCGAGCGCAATATTAGGCGCGATCGCAGCGGTAGGTTCTTCCACTGTTTCGGGGCTAAGCAGCGTAGATTGGTTGAGCAGCGCTGAAACCTTGGGAAGCCAAGCCGATGGAAAAGTCCAAAGCACAGCCAAAGTCAAAGCAACGCTCAACACAACCACCAAGGCGTAGCTACTAATTTGACGAAGCGGAAAAAAGCGTTGCTCCGAGGACGACATCACAATTCCTCCAGGTTTCTCAATCACTTGTTAGAACTGCAAAAACAAAAGCAAGATAAGACAAAACGCTCGGTGTAGCCACGATACCCCTAACCCAGCAAACGCTGTTGCAGCCCCAACGTTAATTATGCTCTGGCAGCGGTCTAATTTTCTCCGCGTTTGGAGCTAGGTTGGAAGCTAGGGATGGCGACGACAACGACCAAGCCTCTGTACTCGTATTCTAATTTTTCCACCCGTAAAACTTGAACATTTTATTCCTTATCGAGGCTCTGTATTACGGAATACAAAAACTGCTGAATCTTAGATTAGCTTCCTTACCTAATATTGATGCGAGTTACCGTCTCATCAGTTTCATGGAAGAAGCTGTAGAGATTGTCCCTTTATGATTCGTCTGCTGGTTAACTTTCTGGTCGCTGTGTTGAATACGTTTTATCGGGAAGACGATGGCCCTGATTTATCAGTGCAGGTCTACCGTCGCTTTTTCGTGTTGGAAACCGTGGCACGGGTGCCTTATTTTGCCTACTTGTCCGTGCTGCATCTATACGAAACGATGGGTTGGTGGCGCAAATCGGACTGGTTGAAGATTCATTTTGCCGAAGCCTGGAACGAGTTACACCATCTCCTAATTGCCGAAGCTTTGGACGGCGATCGCTTTTGGATCGATCGATTTGTGGCGCGCGCAGGGGCGTTTGTCTACTACTGGATTTTGGTGCCTGTCTATATGATTTCACCCAGATCGGCCTACCACTTCATGCAGTTGGTAGAAGAGCATGCCTATCAGACTTACGACACTTTTTTGCAAAAGCATGAGGCGGCTCTCAAGGCTGAACCTGCCCCGGAAGTGGCTACTACGTACTACCTCGAAGGCGACATGTATCTGTTTGATGAATTTCAAACGGCGCAGGGTTCGGAGCAGCGCCGTCCTAAAATCGAAACGCTCTATGATGTATTTCTGGCGGTGCGCGATGATGAACTGGAACATGTCAAAACTATGATTGTCTGCCAGCAACCAGATGCTCAAGCCAACTTCCAAAGCCCCCACAATAGCGAGAAATTGGCTTTACCAGAGTCAACTACAACCGCGATCGCGGCTACTACACAGCAGTTAGTGCGAGAAGAGGCGAAATGCTAGGTCTATCTAGGAGCGATCGCCTTTGAGCTTCTGGAACTTTTGGATACCATTGCTAAAGCTTCACGGACGACCTCAGAACCAGCACCCGCAAGGCAAGAATTTTCTGTGAGATGTCGTTTCCAAATTCGGCTTCCGGGTTGTCCTGCAAACAGTTGCAGCATGTGTCGGGTGATTTTGTGGAGCTTCAAACCTTTAGCGATCCAAAAGTCAATGTAAGGCAATATTGCTTCAGCCACTTCCTGAGGAGTGGGAGGGGTAGTTTCTTGGGCGTAGATCAGGCGATCGCTTTGGGCAAACAAATAAGGCTGATCGTAAGCGGCACGACCGATCATTACTGCATCCACCGAGCGCAACTGTTCTTGCACTTGGGCCAAGTTGGTGAAACCACCGTTAATCTCGATGAATAGGTGGGGGAAGTCTTGCTTCAACCGATGCACGTCTTCATAACGAAGCGGTGGGATATCTCGGTTTTCTTTGGGACTGAGTCCTTGCAGCCAAGCTTTGCGGGCATGGACGGTAAAGCGCTCACAACCTGAGGCGGCAACGGTTTGGACAAACGTCACCATATCCTCGTAGCGATCGCGATCATCAATACCGATGCGATGCTTGACGGAGACTGGAATGCTGGTTGCTTGCATCATGGCAGCGACACAATCAGCCACTCGCTCTGGTTGGGCCATCAGGCAAGCGCCAAAGTTACCGTTTTGAACGCGATCGCTAGGGCAGCCGACGTTGAGGTTGATTTCGTCGTAGCCTAGGTCGGCGGCAATTTGGGCACAGATGGCAAGGTCTTTGGGGTTATCTCCACCCACTTGCAGCGCTAAAGGCTTTTCTTCGGGGGAAAACGCTAGTAATCGTTCGCGATCGCCATGCAGAATTGCGAGGCTCGTCACCATTTCGGTGTACAGCAGGGTTCGCTGGGTGATTTGCCGCATGAAGTAGCGGAAGTGGCGATCGGTGCGATCCATCATGGGGGCGACGCTGAGGGGGTTGCCGATGAGAGGGCGATCGCAATGGTGGGATAGATTGGGTGCTGTGATGGAAGCGGTCATTGGTTTGAGGGATGTTTCCTCTAGTTTTTCATCTCTGTTGAAAGAGCCGAACCCTTGGGGGCACCTGCCCCCAAACCCCCGCTGAAGGACGGCTGCGTCCTCCAGACCTCCTCCAGAAGGGTAAGGTTATGCTTTAGTTTCCTAATCTAGCTTCCCCCAGTATTGGGGGACTGAGGGGGCAGTACCAGGAGTTAAACGGCATTCCAGTTTACTTTCATCAACATGAAACCACCCTGCCAGTATTAGGGGATTTAGGGGGCAGTACCAGGAGTTGGAGGTTAAGCAGCAGTGGTGGCTTTGTCTGCTTCGCGGGCTCCTACGGCTAATACTAAGCATAGGGCGGCGATCGCGGTTTGCCATTCTTGGCGAACGCTGGTGTCTTCTACATCATCAAATAAGCTGACTAAACGTGGGATGGAGCGTTCCATTGCGGGACGAGGTACGGGTTGGTGCAGTTCGACTAAGCGGGTTAGGCTTTCTTCGTTGTTGAGGAAGTTGACAACCCAGCGAGTGGCATGGTCAGGGCTATCGGGGACTCGCTTCACATTTAGCTCTGTTTTTAACCAGATATAGAACGGGGGCAGGTTCTCTGCTAAGACTTGACCTGCGGTGGGTAAGGTTTGCCGTAGTAGCTCAACATTCAGGCTAGCTAGCTTTTGTTGAACTGCGGGGTTCGCCAACAACTCGGACAAGTTGCAGGCTAGCAACGCTTCAACATCAGCAGGAGCAAGATTGAGGTTTTGAGCAAAGGTATTCAGCATGATTAATTGTCTGGGAACTGGATTAGGACTGACTCATAGAACTACTGAGACTCAAAGAGAACCTCAAGGAATCTACGTATCTCTAGCACTTAAACATGAAGCCCCTGCGAAAGAGTCCGTAAAAACGCCAAGTTGGCAGCAGCAGTTGCTAACAGCGGTGTTGTAATGGGAACTCTCGGCCCTCAACTAAATTCTGATCAGATAAGGTGAAAGAGTCAGTGGCAAGGAGCCAGAAGCGATGTCTAGAGTTTCGTTCGTCAGCCATGCAATCAGGTCTTCTCTAGGAATCGCGATCGCCCTTGGAGTCACAGCGATCGCGACTGCACCCAACCAAGTGTTGGCCCAGACTGCTCCGACTAACGCCCCTAGCAGCAATTCACAGCCTCAATCTGGCTGCATTTCTGGCTATCCCGATGGCACCTTTCGCGGCGATCGCCCAGTCACTCGTTACGAATTTGCGGCTGGCTTAAATGCTTGCCTGAATAACATTGAGCAACAGATTCCTACAAGCCGCGCTAACTTAGCGACCAAGGCCGATTTTGAGGCACTGATTCAACGCCAACGGGAGCTAAATGCTCAGGTGAAAGATTTATCGAGCCGCGTAGATGGTATTTCTACTAAGCCCATCACTCGTCCTCGCCAGCCTCTCAGACATGGCCCTAAGCTATAGACTCATCAGGCCATAGAGCCATGAAAAAGCGATCGCTGGCGCTAGGGTTCTCAAAAGCGATCGCTTTTCTATTGGTTTGTCTAAAGGCCCGTCTAAAGTTTAGACTTTGGTGCGATCGGTGAGGATTTCGTAACCCTCTTCAGTCACCAAAACGGTGTGCTCAAACTGAGCTGAGAGTGAGTTATCTACTGTCACCACCGTCCAGCGGTCTTGCAAGGTGCGGGTGACTTTGGAGCCAGCATTCAGAATCGGTTCGATCGCCAGGGTCATACCTGCCCGCAGCTTTACGTTGGGCATTTGACGGGTACGGAAGTTAAACACAGAAGGTTCTTCATGCAGGTTACGGCCTACGCCATGTCCGGTGTAGTCTTCTACGATCACAAAACCATTCGCCTCAACGTGATCTTGCACCGCACCCGCCAAGTCCAGCAGGTACTTGCCCGCTTTGACTTGCTCAATACCTTTGTAAAGGGCTTCTTCAGCCACTCGGATTAACTTAGCTGCGTCCGGGGTCACTTCTCCCACACCGATAGTGATGCAAGAGTCGCCATGAAAGCCTTGAAAGTAAGCTCCCGTATCAATCTTGACCACATCTCCGGTGCGAATCACCTTTTTGGCGTTGGGAATTCCATGCACCACTTCGTTATTGATGCTGGAGCAGATAGAAGCAGGGAAGCCGTGATAGCCCTTAAAGCTAGGAGTAGCTCCCATTTCGCGAATCCGCTTTTCTGCATGAGCATCCAGATCAGCAGTCGTCATCCCCGGTTGAATAATTTGGGAAATTTCCTTCAACACGGTCGCGACAATTTTGGCTGACTCCCGCATAATCTCAATTTCACGCGGAGACTTGATCTCAATTCCCCGACGTTGCTTAACACGGGGCGGCTGAGACGCTTGAGGAATCAAATTGCTGAGGATGTTCATGGAGATCGAGGAGTACTGATAGGAGCTTATCTTTAGATCTAAGTTAACCCAATTTGCTCTAGGACAGCAGAGCGATCGCTGTCCTAATTCTGCTGTCCTAATTTTTTAGGGAGCGGTTGCGGCTGGCGCACCTGCGGTCACTACCACTAAACGATCCGGTTGGAGCAATTCTTGGATAGCTTGGTTCACTTGTTCGACCGTTACCGCTTGAATCTTGTCGCTCACCTGTTGCAACTCTTCTCGCTTGAGACCATAAACCTCATTCATCAAAATTTGTTCGACTAGGGTTTCGGGGTCAGCCAGTTCAACCGGATAGCCACTGGCTAGAGATTGCTTCGCGATCGCCACTTCAGAGGCACTCACTCCCTGCTCACGCATCTGCTTCAGCAAAGCCAACGTGCTAGCGATCGCCTGTTGGGAGTCTTCGGGCGCGGTTTGCATGGAGACCAAGAACGGCCCTGCCGAGGTGCCAGCTTGGAAGTAGCTATAAATGCCGTAGGTGAGTCCTTGGCGATCGCGAATTTCTGTTCCTAGACGGCTAGAGAGGGTACTCCCTCCCAAAATCTCGTTTAGCACTAAAGCTGGGTAATAGCGGGGGTCTTGGCGATCGATGCCCTGGTAGCCCAAGTAAGTAACGGATTGGGTTTTTCCGGGCAAAGGAGCCGCTAAATAAGTCAATTTTTCGGGAGCAGACACGGTTGGGAAATTGAGCTTCGGAGCTTGCCCAGCCGCTTGCCAAGTCCCTAGTTGTTGCTTGAGGAGCGATCGCACCTGTGCGGGGTCAAAGTTACCAACTAAAGCCAAAACGGTTTTGTCCGGTCGATAATGCGTGCGATAAAACTGCACTACATCTTCACGGGTAACCTGCTTCAGGCTTTCCGGGGTGGGGAAACTGTGGAAAGGATGATTGGCTGGATAAATAGCTTGCTGAAACTGACGGCGGCCCAGGGAACGGGGATCATCTAATTGCTCCTGCAAACCAATCAAACCTCGTTGCCGACTCAACTCCAGCTCATCGGCAGGGAAGGAAGCGTTTTGTAAGACATCGGCTAACGTTTGCACCAGCAAGGGCAAATCGGCTGCTAAACCATCACCATCAATCGTGACCCCTTCGCGATTGGTATCAAAGGATAAGTCAGCTCCTCGATCTTCTAGTGTTTCAGCCAGTGTTAAGGCGTCTTTGGTTTTGGTGCCGTTCATCACGTTTTCGGCAGTCAAGTCAGCCAGTCCCGCCTTCTCGATGGAGTCGTACTCGGAGCCAGCGCCAATGTGACCACTCAGCGTGATGGTTGGCGTACTGGTGTCTGGTAGCAACAGAATGCGTAAACCATTTTCCAGCG
Organism: Trichocoleus desertorum NBK24; assembly: GCF_030409055.1. Lineage (GTDB taxonomy): Bacteria > Cyanobacteriota > Cyanobacteriia > FACHB-46 > FACHB-46 > Trichocoleus > Trichocoleus desertorum_B. The sequence goes on from NZ_CP116619.1 coordinate 1,654,303, forward strand.
TGATTGCTTCTGGCAAGGCTTGGGTGTTTTCGGAGGTAGTTGTCTCTATACGGGGCAGATATTGTTCTAGCTCCGCCGGATCAACGGGTTCACCAGCACTAAAGTTTTCAGTTGTTTGGGTCGATCCAACGCCTGTCCCTCCAGTACTTGCTTGCAGTTGAGTCGGTTCAAAAAAGCCAACGGTACGGCTAGTTGACTGGAAATAAGTTTTGGCGACCCGCTGCACATCCGTTGTGGTGACTTGAGTGATCGCGGCTAACAAGCGATCGCTATAACGGTAATCTCCCGCCACACTTTGGTCATCGGCCAACTGCATCGCCTGACTCGTAACATCGCGGTTCTGCAACAATCGAGAAGCGCGTAATTGGTTTTTGGCCCGCTGGAGTTCTGCTTGGCTCACGGGTTTATCTCGGAGGTTAGCAAGCGATCGCTGCAACACTCGATCAATCTGGCTCAGCTTCTTGCCAGGGGCTGCGGTCACAGACAAGCTATACCAACCAGAGTCGAGTAAGTTGGCAGCATAGCCACCCGCTTCACTGGCTAAACCCGATTCCACCAAAGCTTGGTACAGCCGAGAACTACGGCCTCCAGTCAAGATGTAGTCCATGACCTGGAGCGCAGGCACATCTGGATGGCTCAGATCAGGCAAAGGATAGACTGCATGCAGTAGAGCTGCACTTCCCGGCTCTCGCAGCACAATCGGTGTCTGAGCTGTAGCGGCAGGTTTGGGCTTAGTTGGGGCGATCGCTGAAGCTACAGGTTTTGCGGTTCCCACCTGCTCCTCATTTGGAATTTGTCCAAAAGCTGATCTAACGGCTTGCAGGGTAGGTTCAGTTTCAAAATCTCCCACAATCACTAGCGTGGCGTTTGTAGGACTGTAGTATTTGCGGTAGTAGTCTCGTACTTGCTCAACCGTAAAAGTTTCCACATCAGCTTTCGTGCCACCTATGGGCAAACCATAAGACTGCTGGGGGAATGCCGCTTTCCGCACCGCTCGTTCTAAACGGTAACCTGGCTCATTTTCATACCCTTGCAGCTCCGAGATCACGACTCGCTTTTCGCTCAGCAGTTGCTCAGGATTGATCAGTGCATTTTTCATGCGATCTGCTTCCAGAACTAGCAGGGCTGGCAGTTTGTCGCGTTCTACGGTGCCGTAATAGGCAGTTTGGTCATAAGCAGTAAACGCATTCGACTGGCTACCCAGCGCACTAAATAAGCGACCGAATTGCACAGGCCGATTATTGGTGCCCTTAAACATCAGGTGCTCAAGCAGATGAGAAATTCCGCTCAAGCCTGCGGGTTCATCGTACGAGCCGACTCGGTACCAAACCTGGACGCTCACCACCGGAGCTGTATGGAGTTCTTTGGTTAAAACCGTCAAACCATTATCTAGTACTGTTTTTCGTACTTCTTGAGTTAAGGAAGCAGTAGGCATGACGCTAGAAGACGGCTTCATATCAGGCTTAGTCTTAGAATTAAGAGTTGCAGAAACGGTGGAAAGTGCCAAAGTAGGGGCAGTTTCACTGGAAATCAATAAAACAGTAGTTAAGCAGAGGGCAAGCAAAACAGGCCCAGTCGCGCGACGCACAAAAGCTAGCAATGACATGAGAAATCAGGATGCAATAATTGCACTAATGAAAAATCGCCTTAACGTAAGAATTTAGACGAGTAGGGCTGCATGAGCCTGACATCTACTCTAGTTCACTTCCTTTACACTCAACTTGCGGCCCCTTTGTCCGAGCTAGAGCGATCGCACTTCCCCATCACTGTGTCCCATCCCTGTGCTTGTGCTTTTGGCTCAAATCAAGGTGAAGTCAGGCGATTGTGATTAACTTGACACAGAAACATAACATCGCTCGCAGCCTTTCATCCAAGGTCTTTCTTTAGAGAGATTTGTGGCAAAACAAAAGCAAATTTATCCTTAAAAAGCGAGAAATTAGCTCTCAGATGCCCCAGCGGGGCATTGCTTGTTTAAGCAAGCTAAAGCTTCAATTTTCTATGCCCCCCGTACGTAAAGGAAAGTCAGGATGAAACCCTTTGTCGTTCTGTCGCTTCTTAGTTTGCTACTGCTAGGCTGTAACGCAACTCAGAATTCAACTTCTCCTAGTTCAGCCCCCGCCAGTTCCCCCGCTCAATCCAGTCAGTCGAGCGATCGCCAAGCTCAAGGCAAGCCGATAGTTGCCACCACCGTTGCCCCTTTGACGAACATCGTCAGCAATATTGCAGGCGATCGCGCTGACGTGAAAGGCATTGTTCCGGAAGGCACCAACTCTCATACCTTTGAGCCTCGACCCTCCGATGGTGAACTCCTTAAGCAAGCCGATCTAATTATTGCTAACGGTTTGCAGCTAGAGGTTCCCACCTTAAAGTTAGCTGAAGCGGCTAAACCCAAAGAGACGAAAATCTACGAAGTGGGTACCAACACGATCACGCAAGACCAGTGGATCTTTGATGCCAGCTTTCCCCAAGAGGGCGGCAAGCCCAATCCTCACCTCTGGGTTAACCCCAAATATGCAGCGGCCTACGCTCGGCAGGCAGCAGAGCAGCTCACCGCATTAGATCCCGCTGGAGCTGAGTATTACGCTGCTAATCTTAAAAGCTATCTACAACGATTAGATCAACTTGATCAAGTGACTCGAAAAGTGGTCGCCAGTATTCCACCCGAAAATCGCAAACTTCTTACCTACCACGACTCTTGGGCCTACTGGGCTCGCGAATATGACGTTGAGGTGATCGGTGCCATTCAACCCTCTGACTTCAACGAACCCTCTGCCCAAGATGTCGCGGGGCTGATCGATCAAATCCGGGAAAGCAAAGTCCCTGCTATCTTTGGGTCGGAAGTATTTCCTAGCAAAGTGGAAGAACAGATTGCTCGCGAAGCCAATGTCAAAACCGACAATACGAGTGACGACGATTTACCCGGTGAAGGCTCTGCCAATGCGATGGAAAATAACAATCCTGAACATACTTACATCGGTATGATGGCCGAAAACCTCCGCATCTTGGCGAAGAATCTAGGCGGCGATCCGAGCCTAGTAGATAGCTTAGAAACGGCCAACATCGTTGGGCCAACTGCCACCGCTCAAGCCAAGCCATAACGTAGAAAGCATGCAACCTTTGCTGGAAGTCAAAAATCTTGCCTGTGGCTACCAAAGCCAAACCATTTTTTCAGATGTCAATTTCTCCTTGTACCCAGGCCAATTTTCTGGTTTGGTGGGGCCTTCGGGAAGCGGGAAAAGTACCCTACTCAAAACTATTGTGGGACTGCTGCCTCCTTGGGCTGGAGAAGTTTGGTATCGAGGACGCCGCCTAAAGCCAGGAACTTCCCCGGTTAAGGTGGGCTACGTTCCTCAAGTAGAGACGGTAGATTGGGGCTTTCCCGTCACCGCCGAAGAAGTGGTGATGATGGGGCGTTACCGACAGCAAAGGCTTTGGCCTTGGCCTTCCCCTTGCGATCGCACCAAGGCCAGAGAATTACTCAGCCGCGTTGGCATTGAACATGTAGCGCGTCAGCCCATTGGTGAACTATCCGGTGGACAGCAGCAACGGGTGTTTCTCGCCCGAGCGCTCGTGGGTGATCCCGAAATCGTGTTACTCGATGAGCCAACCAGCAGTTCCGACTTGCATGTCCAGCACGAACTCCTGCATCTGTTAGCTGAGTTAGGGCAGCAGGGCTTAGCCATCTTAATTTCTACTCATGATCTCAATTCTGTCGCTACTCATCTGCCTTGGGTGATCTGCTTCAACCACGGTCTCATCTGCCAAGGCCCACCCAAAGACGTTTTCACGCCCGAAAGCTTAGGAAAAACCTTCCGAGGTGAAATGGTAGTATTTCGGCAAAATGAGCGGATTTTGGTTGCGAGTGGAGCTACCTCCTTACTGCATGAAATGCAAGCCAACCTGCCACCCGCCCTCTACAAATCTCTACCTTCTAAATCTGTCTAATTTCTTGCACCAACGTCTGGATTGACTATGGAGTTCCTGCTCAAACCCTTTCAATACGAGTTCTTTAGTCGAGCCATGTGGGTCGGGATGATGGCAGGGTTGTTGTGCGGGGTGATGGGAGTCTACATCACCACCCGACGCATGAGTTACATCGCCCACGGTTTATCTCACGCTATCTTGGGAGGTGCTGTAATTAGCTATGTTCTAGGCTTCAACTTCTACATCGGCTCTGGAATTTGGGGGTTTGGCACTGCCCTACTGATTCAATACCTCACAGGCCGCAAAATTTACTCTGATGCTGCGATCGGCATCGTTACCACCGCTAGTTTCGCCTTGGGCGTTGCCATTATCAGCACCTATCGCAGCTTCACTCAAAGCTTTGAAGCAGCCCTATTTGGCAATGTTTTAGGCATTACACCCACAGATCTTTGGGTCGTGACAGGCGTAACTGTATTGCTGCTGAGCCTGGTCTTTATCTTCTACCGTCCCTTACTTTTTTGGTGTTTTGACCGGGAAGTAGCCAAGGTACATGGCGTGCCAGTTTTTGCAATGGATACGCTGTTTGCCCTGATGATGGCAACGCTGTTAGTCGCCACCTTACAAGTGTTGGGCGTCACCCTGATCATTTCAGCCGTGGTAATTCCCGCTTCAATCGCTCGCCTCCTCAGCAATCGATTTGGCACCATGATGCTGCTTTCAGGCGGACTTGGAGCCGCGATCGCCTTTGTCGGCATCTACATCAGCTACTACTTCGACATCGCCTCTGGGGCCAGCGTTGTCCTGCTCTCCACCCTAGTTTTTAGTCTCGTTCTAGGGTGGACCCGTTTCCAACAGCGCCAAAAACGTTATTTACCCCCATCCCTGCATGCGGAGAAATTGCAGTAAGTAAGGCAATTCTAAAAACTAAGGACTAGACCGAAAGCCTTTCTTCGAGTTACTATTGGAGACTGTGAGTTTTTTAAAAACCTATGAACGCGCAGGAAGTCATCCGCTCGATTGAAGCGGAGCAGTTAAAGGCAAATCTCCCTGAAATTTATGTTGGCGACACCGTTAGGGTAGGCGTCATCATTCAAGAGGGGGGCAAAGAACGGACTCAGCCTTATGAAGGCGTCGTGATTGCCAAGCGTAATGGTGGCATCAACGAAACGATTACAGTACGTCGCGTCTTCCAAGGCGTGGGTGTCGAGCGAGTGTTTTTAGTTCACTCTCCCCGCATCGAAAGCGTTAAGGTGGTTCGTCGAGGTAAAGTGCGTCGCGCTAAGCTATACTACTTACGCGATCGCGTGGGTAAAGCAACTCGCATTAAGCAGCGCTTCGACCGCGCCCTCTAGTGCAAGCTCAGCTTCCACAGCTCTAAGGTTGACGCAAAACAGCTTTAGAATTACAATGCGAAAGCTGAGCGTTGAGCCTGAGCTCAACTTGGGCGCTCTTAGTTCAGTTGGTAGAACGCAGGTCTCCAAAACCTGATGTCGGGGGTTCGAGTCCTCCAGGGCGCGCTGGATGATTACCATGACGGTTCTACTCGGAAGTGTCTCCAAGATTGGTGAACAGGTGCTGCAAGTACCTACTTTCGGGTAGAATTGTTGTTTGGGCGATCCACCGAGCATTGTAATATGAGTTCCTACTTTTAGGTGAAGCAACAGTGCATACTTGCTTGCAGCTCTCTTGAGCAGGGTTGCCTAAATTTAGCGGGAAACCGCTCATAGCTGCACTGATAGGGGAATGAGCAATTGTGGCTAAAAAAGACGAAGTAGAAATACAAGAGAAAAGTTCAGGATTTGATGCAGTTGGCTTCTTCAAAGAATCCAAAGAAGAGCTAGATAAGGTCGTTTGGCCAAGTCGTCAACAGCTCGTCAGTGAATCCTTAGCAGTATTGCTGATGGTAACCCTATCTGCAACCCTCATCTACTTGGTGGACAACTTCTTCAACTGGGTAGCTGGAAAGGTGTTTTGATGACTTCTGCATCAGATGAATCATACAATGCCCTCCCACCGGAAGTGAGAGTGGAGAGCCATGAGGAGGAGTCTTTCGCTCCTAATACTTCTCATTGGTATGCCGTTCAAGTAGCTTCTGGTTGTGAAAAGCGGGTAAAAACTAACTTGGAGCAGCGAGTTCAAACGATGGATGTCGCTGAGCGAATCCTTCAAGTAGAAATTCCTCAAACTCCTGCTGTTAAGATTCGGAAGGATGGCAGTCGGCAAAATTCGGAAGAGAAAGTCTTTCCAGGCTATGTGCTAATTCGCATGGTCATGGACGACGAGACTTGGCAAGTTGTCAAGAACACCCCGAATGTGATTAACTTTGTCGGCGCTGAGCAAAAGCGTCGCTATGGACGCGGGCGAGGCCACGTCAAGCCAATGCCGTTAGGTGCGGCAGAAGTAGAACGTATCTTCAAGCGCGCTCAAGAGCAGAAGCCAGTCATCAAAATTGATATGGCAACCGGAGATAAAATTCTGGTGCTCTCGGGTCCTTTCAAGGATTTTGAAGGGGAAGTGATTGAAGTCAGTCCAGAGCGCAGCAAGCTCAAAGCCTTGCTTTCCATCTTTGGGCGAGACACTCCCGTAGAACTGGAGTTTAATCAGGTTCAAAAACAGAGCTAGAAGATAAATGGCAAAGAAAGTAGTTACGGTCATTAAGTTGGCCATTAACGCAGGTAAGGCGAACCCTGCGCCTCCAATTGGCCCTGCGCTCGGTCAGCACGGCGTCAACATCATGATGTTCTGCAAGGAATACAATGCTAGAACTGCTGATCAAGTAGGTTTAGTCGTTCCTGTAGAAATCTCTGTCTACGAAGATCGCAGTTTTACCTTCATCCTCAAGACACCTCCTGCCTCTGTACTAATTCGCAAAGCCGCAGGTGTAGAACGGGGTTCTGGTGAGCCCAACACCAAGAAAGTTGGATCAATTAGTCGGTCTCAACTGCAAGAAATTGCTCAGACCAAACTCCCTGATCTAAATGCCAACGATGTTGAAGCAGCCATGAGAATCGTGGAAGGAACTGCACGCAACATGGGTATTACTGTCAAAGACTAACCTCGAATATAAACAGTTATCACGGGGGAGAAGCAGCGCTTCGTTAATGACCCCAGGAGAGGAAAATGGCAAAGAAGGTATCGCGTCGGCTCGCAGAGCTGAATAAGAAAGTAGAAGAGAGAGCGTATGAGCCGATGGAAGCGCTCAACCTCTTGAAAGAGACAGCCACTGCTAAATTCACAGAATCAGCAGAAGCGCACATTCGTCTTGGTATTGACCCCAAATATACCGATCAGCAACTGAGAACCACTGTGGCTCTCCCAAAAGGCACCGGACAAACTGTTCGAGTTGCAGTTATTGCTCGGGGTGAAAAAGTAGCTGAAGCCAACAACTCTGGCGCTAATATCGCTGGATCTGAAGAGTTGATTGATGACATCCAAAAGGGCATGATGGACTTTGATGTCCTGATCGCAACACCTGATATGATGCCTCAAGTGGCAAAACTAGGTCGTTTGCTCGGACCTCGCGGTTTGATGCCTTCCCCAAAGGGTGGCACAGTGACATTTGATTTGGCCCAGGCTATTTCAGACTTCAAAGCTGGGAAACTAGAATTCAGAGCCGACCGAACTGGTATCGTCCACGTTCTTTTTGGCAAGTCTGACTTCTCAGCAAACGATTTGCTAGTTAACTTGAAAGCCCTGCAAGAGACGATTGATCGGAACCGTCCTTCTGGTGCTAAAGGTCGTTACTGGCGATCGGTCTTTGTTTCTGCAACAATGGGACCTTCGATCGAAGTAGATGTGAATGCGCTGCGCGACTTAAAGCTGACTGACGTAGCTTAAGCCTAGCACTGCATCTAAAGTACTTCCCGGAGTGGAGGAGCAACAAGTTTTACCCATAAAATCCCAATTGAATAAACAAAGCCAGAGACAGCAGGCGCAGATTGCTTAATCTCCTGCCGAGGTTTTAACCCTACTAGTAATTGGTCCCTCTAGTTTTGAAGGCCAATCCCTGTAGTGTTTAACCCGGCTCAATGTCCGGGTTTTTTTCTGGTTTGAGTTGGGCTTTGTTTAGGGATGGGTTTAGATTTGGCATTCTGCGTTTTTTCTTAAGGAGGTGAGTATCAAGTATGGGCAGAACGCTAGAAGATAAGAAGGCAATTGTGGCCGAACTCAAACAGCAGTTGAGCGAGTCCCAACTTGCATTCGTGATCGACTACAAGGGCCTAAGTGTGGCTGAGATCACTGATCTGCGGCGACGTTTGCGTCCCGTAGGCGCAACATGCACGGTCACCAAGAACACACTGATGCGGATTGCGGTTGACGGGGATGCAACCTGGCAGCCAATGACTGAACTTGCATCTCAGTCTTCCGCTTTCTTGCTGGTGAAGGACGACATTGGTGGTGCCATTAAGGCTTACCAAGATTTCCAGAAGGCTACGAAGAAGACTGAACTTCGTGGTGGCGTCATGGAAGGCCGTGTCCTCAGCGCCAATGATGTCAAGGCGATTGGTGAGTTGCCGTCTAAGGAACAGCTCATTGCTCAGATTGCAGGGGCTATCAATGGTGTCGCGACCAAGTTGGCTGTGGGTATCAACGAAGTTCCTGGTTCTCTGGCTCGCGCCATCAAGGCTGTGTCCGAGAAGGACGACCAACAAGCGGCTTAATGCTTTTGGATTCTAGATTTTAGAGTTTGGGCTTGTACCAAGTTCTAGTTTTTCAGGCCAAACGGTTTACGCAAAAAATTCCTAGGAGTTAACTAAATGTCTGCTACAACTGACCAAATTCTGGAACAACTTAAGTCTCTGACTCTGCTAGAAGCAGCTGACTTGGTTAAGCAAATTGAGGAAGCTTTCGGTGTTAGCGCTGCGGCTCCCGCTGGTGGCATGATGATGATGGCTGGGCCTGGTGCTGGCGCTCCTGCGGAAGAAGCAGAAGAGCAAACTGAGTTTACTGTCATGCTTGATGAAGTTCCTGCTGATAAGAAGATTGCAGTTCTGAAAGTTGTTCGAGTTTTGACAGGTCTAGGCTTGAAAGAAGCAAAAGACCTTGTAGAAGCTGCGCCTAAGGCAGTGAAAGAAAATATTGCTAAGGGTGACGCTGAAGATGCTAAGAAGCAACTCGAAGAAGCTGGCGCTAAGGTAACGATCAAGTAAGCTTCCGCTGCTATTCGTTCTATCTCAATGAGCAAAGGAGCCTAAATTAGGCTCCTTTTTTTGGGGCTTTTGTGATGAATAGGCGATCGCCCAGCCTTATCTAAAACCATACGGGATCGCTAGACGGCTAATGCTACTTCAGGTCTAATAAGCCAGTCTCTTTCAACTTAGGATTGAAGCGAATTTGCATCTGAACGCCGCGATCGCGTAGCTGGGCTAAGACTTGCTCTTCGACTCGCCTAGCCACCCGC